>DATHPQ010000076.1:0-2376 GCA_035483735.1 Xanthobacteraceae bacterium
TGCTCGAGGACGAACGACTCGTACCGCTCCGGCAGGTCGCCCGCGAGCGGCACGCGATAAGCGAGCGGCGTCGCATTGGCCGGCTCGGCGCCGTTGTAGCGCAATTCTTCGAAGAGACTTTGCCCGAAGGCCTGCAATGCAGCGCCTTCGACCTGCCCGCGGCACGCGATCGCGTTGACGCTGCGCCCGGAATCGGCGCCGACCACGAGTTGCACCACCTGCACCTTTCCGGTCTCGCGATCGACTTCGACCTCGGCCCCAACCCAGCTCGGCATCCAGAACAAGCTCGCCGCGGTCAGCGGCGCCTTTGGGTCATTGGGGACCTTGACCATGCCGCGGCCAATGAATTCGAACCCGGCGCCGCCATAGTGCTCCGCGATCATCGGCGCGAGCGGATGAGCGTAGTTGCCGCGCCGAACGGTCCAATTGTCGAGCGCCAGCTCGGCCGCCGTGCAGCCGAGCCGCTCGGAGGCGAATTCGAGGACCTGGGCACGGGCATCGGCTGCTGCTCGCATGACGGCGATGCCGGTCACCACAGTGCCGCAGCTGGCATGCGTGCCGTTGTCGAGAGGCGTCAAGTCGGTGTCGATCGCGCCGTAGCGCACCCAATCGAGCGGAAGATTCAAAGTCTCGGCGGCGATGCGGCTCAACGTTGTGGTTGCCCCCTGACCGATCTCGACCGCGGCACCACTGACGATCGCTCGCCCGGAGGAGTATAGTTTGACGAGGGCTTGGGCATGATTTCCGGTGCCGCCGCCATCCTTGATCCCGATGCTGAGGCCCATCCCGCGCGCCTTGTGACCCTGCGCCGAGCTTCGAACACGCTGCCGATAGCCGATGCGTTCGACGACCTCGTCGAGCCCTTTCGCAAGGTCGCTGTCAATGCCGCTGTCGCCTGGTCGAAACGGCTCGCCCGGGGCGAGAAGGTTCTTGCAGCGGAAATCATGGGGGTCGATCCCCAACCGCCGCGCAATCATATCGATCTGAGATTCCGACGCAAAGCTCGCCTGGGTTCCGCCAAAGCCGCGAAACGACCCGGCCGGAACCGTATTGGTGCGCACCGCATAAGCGCGCGTCGCAACGGCGTCCCAACGATAGGGACCGGTGATGCGGTATCCGGTCTTGACCACCGTCAGCGCGCTCGCGTCCGAATAGGCGCCGCCGTCGAGCTGGATCTCGCTCTTGCGTGCCGTCAGCCGGCCATCCTTGGTGACCCCCGTTTTCAGCATCAGGATCCCGGCATGTTTGGTGAGCGTCAGCAAACTTTCGTCGAGGCTGAGGCAGAGGCGCACCGGCCGGCCCGCCTTCATCGCCAGCAGCACGACGAGCGGCTCCATCTTGCAGAAGCTCTTGCCGCCGAAACCGCCGCCGACATAGCTCGCATGAATGCGAATGTTATTGGCAGGTCGCCCGAAGATCCGCGCGATGTCGCTGCGCAGCACAAACGGGTCCTGATTGCATGACCACAACTCGATCTGCTCGCCCGTGACGCGCGCGACATTGACGTGCGGCTCGAGATGGAAGTGGTTGATCCGTGAAAAGTGGAAGCGGTCTTCGAAGACGCGGTCCGACTCTGCCAGCGCGGCGTCCGCGTCGCCATGTGCGTAGCCGAACTCGCAGAGCACATTCGGGAGGGGGCTCTTTCAGGCTGATGAGGCCGTCACCGAGCTTGATGGGTTCCCCTGCGACCGGCGTGTCGAACAGCAGCGGCGCGCCTTCAGCTAAGGCCTCGTCAATTGTCGTGACCGCCGGCAGCTTCTCGTAGTGAACGGCGATCAGGGTGAGGGCGCGGTAGGCGGTTTCCTCATCGATTGCGGCCACGGCAGCGACCATGTCGCCGACATAGCGCACCTTGTCGAACGCGACGACCGGCTGGTCTCGGATCGCGACGCCATAATAGGGATCCGGCAGCCGCGCCGCATCGGCACCGGTCACGACGGCGACGACACCAGGGAGCGTCTCGGCGCGCCGGGGATCGATCGAGCGGATGCGGGCATGCGCATGGGGACTGCGCAACACCTTCGCATGCAGCATGCCGGGCAGGCTCACATCAAAGGTATAGCGCGCCGCACCGGTCACTTTGTCCGGGCCGTCGAGCGCGACGACCGGCGCACGGAACGGTGAGGCGGCGCCGTCCATCAGCCGGGTCCTATTCTGGCCGCAGCGCGGACTGCGTCGACAATCATCTGGTACCCGGTGCAGCGGCAGATATTGGCGTTCAGCCATTGCCGGATTAGCCTCTCGTCCGGCTCGGGGTGCCGCGCGAGGAGCGCCTTTACAGACAGGATCATGCCCGGTGTGCAGAAGCCGCACTGGAACGCGCTGTGCTCAAGGAAAGCGCGCTGAACCGGATCGAGAATGCCGCCTGCCGCCAAT
>DATHPQ010000077.1:0-47167 GCA_035483735.1 Xanthobacteraceae bacterium
TGCCGTGCACGCCGAACCCGACGACCGGCTTTTTCTTCTATGTGCCCAAGCGTTCGGTGATTGAGCTCGACATCACGGTCGAGCAGGCCATGACCGTCATCATGTCGGCCGGCATCGTACAGCCCGGCAGCGATCCGCAAGACAAGATTGCAGCGCTCGCCGAAACCGCGCGCGCCGCGCAGTCGGCGCGCAAGACCGCAAGCAAGACCGCAGGCAAGACTGCAGAAAAGAACGCCGAGCCGACGCCGGCCAAATAGGTTACCGGTAGGGCGAATCGGCGTCATGCTACCGTTCTAGCCTGCTCTGTGATTCATTGGTCGGTCTTGTCGTGCGGCTGACAACCTGATCTGTTTGGCTGCTATAACGAAAGCGTTGCCGAATCTATGCAGGGGGGACGGACAAAATGACTTTTACGCAAGCCATCTCGGCTGGATTTTCGAATTACATCAATTTCAGTGGCCGCGCTTCGCGGTCCGCATTCTGGTATTGGATGCTGTTTGCGTTTCTTATCGGCATCGTTGCTGACATCATTGATTACGGCGTGGGTTCGGGCAGCGGCGTGATCGGCGAGCTGTGGGGCTTGGCGACACTCCTGCCAAACCTTGCGATTGGAGCGCGCCGGCTGCATGACACCGATCGTTCCGGCTTCTGGCTGTTCCTGATCTTGCTGCCGCTGATCGGCCTGATCGTCTTGATCGTCTGGTGGTGCTTGAAAGGCACAAGCGGCAGCAATCAGTACGGTCCCGATTCCGTGCCGGCATCGTGAAAATTGCCGCCACCGAGGACGTCAGCCTGCACGAATAAGACCGATCGCTTCTTCGCGCGCGAACAGATACAGCAAATTGATCAACGCTTGCCCGCGCGGCGTCTTTAGCTTTGGATCGCGCGAGAGGATCAGTGCGGCGTCGTCGCGCGCTACGATCAAAAGCTTGCCATGGAATTCGATACGGGCGACGTGGAACCCCGGCATGCCGCTCTGGCGGGTGCCGAGTACGTCGCCTTCGCCGCGCAACTTGAGATCTTCCTCGGCGATGCGAAAGCCGTCGTCGGTTTCGCGCAGGATGGCAAGGCGTGCCTTAGCGGTCGGGCCGAGCGGGCCGCGATAAAGCAGAATGCATATCGATTTCTCCGCGCCGCGGCCGATGCGGCCGCGCAATTGGTGCAATTGCGCAAGCCCGAACCGCTCGGCGTGCTCAATGACCATGATGCTCGCTTCGGGCACATCGACACCGACTTCGATCACGGTGGTCGCAACAAGAAGCCGCGTTTCGCCCGACGCAAAACGCTCCATGGCGCGATCCTTGTCGGCCCCGCGCATCCGACCGTGGACGACGTCGACGAGCGCGCCGAAGCGCTTTTGCAAGGCTTTGTAGCGCTCTTCGGCCGCAGCGAGATCGACGCTCTCGGATTCCTCAACCAACGGACATACCCAATAGGCACGTCGGCCTTCGTCGATAGCGCGGGCGACACCGTCGATGATTTCATCGAGCCGCTCGAGCGGCACGGCGCGGGTGTCGATCTTTTGCCGGCCGGCGGGCTTCTCGCGTAGTTCTGAAACGTCCATGTCGCCGAAAAAAGTCAGTACCAAAGTGCGCGGGATGGGCGTCGCGGTAAGCACCAACAAATCGACCGCTTCGCCCTTGCGCGTCAGCGCCAGCCGCTGATGCACGCCAAAACGGTGCTGCTCGTCGACGATAGCGAGCGCCAGATCGTGGAACGCGACATTATCCTGAAACAGCGCGTGGGTGCCGACGATAAGATCGATGTCGCCAGCGGCGAGCGCGGTCAGGATGTCCTCGCGCTCACGGCCGCGCTCGCGCCCGGTGAGAATGGCGAGGCGGATGCCGGCGGCAGCGGCAAGCCGCGAAATGGTGGCATGATGCTGGCGCGCCAGGATCTCGGTCGGCGCCATCAATGCGGCCTGCCGGCCGGCTTCGATCACGGTTGCTGCGGCGATCAACGCGACAACGGTCTTGCCGGAGCCGACATCGCCATGCAGCAGTCGTAACATGCGCTGCGGCTGCGCCAGGTCGGCGACGATGTCGGTCACGGCGCGCTCCTGCGACGGCGTCAGCGCATAGGGAAGCGCGGCGATGATGCGCGCACGCAGCCGCCCCTCGGCGGCGCTGCCGCGTCCGGCACGGGTGCGCATATGGACGCGCAACAATGCGAGCGCGAGCTGGCTCGCCAGCAGTTCGTCGTAAGCGAGCCGCGACCAGGCCGCGCCTTCCGGCGTGATATCTTCGGGCTGTTCCGGACGGTGGACGGTACGCAGCGCGTCGCTGAAATCAGGATAGGCGTTGCGTGAAAGCCAGGCCTCGTCCTGCCATTCCGGCAGCACCGGCAGGCGCGCCAGCGCAAGATCCATGGCCTTGCGCACCTGGTTCGGGCCGAGCCCCTCGGTCAGCGGATAGATCGGGTCAAGAAGCGGCAGGCTGGCAAAACCCCCGGCATCGACGACGCGGTCCGGATGCAGCATCTGCAGATGGCCGTCGTAGAAAGTCGCCGTGCCCGAGACGTAGCGCAGCTCGCCCACCGGCAAGAGCTTTTCGAGGTAATCTTTGCGCGCGTTGAAATAGGTGATGGTGAGTGTGTTGGTGTCGTCGCTCGCCTCGATATTGTAGGGCGCGCGCGGCCGGTGCGGTGGCGGCGGGCGGTGCCGTTCGATGGTGACGGCAACCGTCGCGACTGTGTCGGGCTTGACCTCGCTCAGCTTGGGCTGGTTGCGCCGATCGACAAAGCCGGTCGGTAGGTGAAACAGCAGGTCGATGATGCGCGGCGGCTCGCTCTCGCGCCCGATCAGCCGGCCGAACAGCTTTTCGAGCTTCGGTCCAATGCCGGACAGCGCCGAGAGCGGCGCAAAAAGCGGACTGAGAACGTTGGGTCGCATCGAATCCCGCTGACAATTCCTGCGCGGCTCTCTATATACCCCGTCGCCCGGCCGCGTCCGGGCTTTCGGCGTTTCGAGCACGATCCGGAAAGGCGGGAACCGGTTTTCCGAAAAAGATCATGCTCAGACAAGAGGCCATCATGACGGAACGATCGAGCGAAGGGTTGGATGTGCGGCGGCGAAAGCTGTTGTTCCGCGCCTGGCGGCGCGGTGTGCGCGAAATGGACCTGATCGTCGGTCGTTTCGCCGATGTCTATATCGACAAATTCGACGAGCCGGCGCTCGATCATTTCGAGCGGCTGATCGAAGTACCGAATGCCGAGCTCTACGCCTGGGTCACCGGCGATGAAACAGCTCCGCCCGAGCACGACAATGCAGTGCTGCGGCAGCTGATCGGCTTTTATGCCGGCTTAGATGCGCAAACTGGCACACGGAGCAGGGAAGGGCACTGACGGTGTCGTCGCGGAATTCATTGTTAGCCAAATCGCCTGCGGAGGCGCTCAAGCCGGGCCGGCCGGTCACGCTGTCCGGCATCGCCGACGGCGCCGAGGGCCTGGTCGTCGCGGACCTCGCCCGGGCCATCGCCTCCGGTAAGAACAGGCCAGCAATCAGCGTCGCGGTCGTTTGCCGCGATGGCCCGCGCATGGCGATGCTGTCGCGCGCGCTCGGCTTCTTTGCCCCCGACATCGAGGTCCTGGAATTCCCGGCCTGGGACTGCCTGCCTTACGACCGCGTCTCGCCGCATGCCGCGATCGTCGCACAGCGCATGATGACTTTAGCGCGGCTTGCCCGCGTGCAGGGCCGCGAGCGTCCGGCTGTCCTGCTCACCACCGTCAACGCTATTCTGCAGCGCGTGCCGGCGCGCGATCTCATTGGCAAACAGTCGCTCTCGGCCGCGCCCGGCAACATGCTGCCGATGGCTGGTATTATCCAATGGCTCGATCTGAACGGTTTCAATCGCACGCCGACGGTGCGCGAAGCCGGCGACTATGCGGTGCGCGGCGGTATCGTCGATCTGTTCGCGCCCGGGATGGACGAGCCGGTGCGGCTCGATTTCTTCGGCGACACGCTGGAATCGATCCGCAGCTTCGATCCGGAGACCCAACGCACCAGCGCCGAATTGCGCGCGCTCGATCTCGTGCCGATGTCGGAGTTTCAGCTCACCTCGGACACGATCCGCCTGTTCCGCACCGGCTATGTCGCGGCCTTCGGCGCGGCGGCCCCTGACGACGTGCTTTACGAAGCGGTGAGCGAAGGCCGCCGCCATGCCGGCATGGAGCACTGGCTGCCGCTGTTCCTCAAGAGCATGGACACGCTCTTCGACTATCTGCCGGCAACGCCGCTCGCCATCGAGCCGCTTGCCGAGGAGGCTGCCCACGAGCGGCTCGCACAGATCGCCGATTACTATCAGGCACGCAAAGACGCTATCGAACAGGCCGCCGGCGGCGCTCCTTATAAGCCCTTGCCGCCGGACCGGCTTTATCTTGCCGAGAACGAATGGCGCGGGCGGCTCGACGCATCGGCGCTGGCGCGGCTAACGCCGTTCGCCGCGCCTGAGGGTTGTGCCGACGTCATCGCGATCGGGGCACATGCCGGGCATAATTTCACCGCCGAACGCTCGACGCCTGGCGCCAATGTGTTCGAGGCGGTGAGCAAGCATGTCGGCGCGCTGCAATCCTCCGGCAAGCGCGTCGTGATTGCGCTGTGGAGCGAAGGCTCGCGCGAGCGGATGGGCCATGTGCTCGCCGAGCACAAGCTCGTCAATCTCACGCCGGTCGACGCGTGGCCGCAGGCGCTGGCGCTGGCGAAGCATGAAACGGCGCTGGCCATTCTCGGCATCGAAAACGGCTTCGAGACTGCCGACGTCGCGCTGATCACCGAAGAAGACATTTTGGGCGAGCGGCTGGTGCGACCGCGCCGGCAATCCAAGCGCGCGGAGAATTTCATCGCCGAGGTGACGAGCCTCTCCGCCGGGGATCTCGTCGTTCACGTCGATCACGGCATCGGCCGGTTTGTCGGGTTGCGCGCCATCGAAGCCGCCGGCGCGCCGCACGACTGCCTCGAAATCCATTATGCCGGCGGTGACAAGCTATTCCTGCCGGTCGAAAACATCGAACTCTTGTCGCGCTACGGCTCGGAAGAGGCCGGCGCCGAACTGGACCGGCTCGGCGGCACGGCGTGGCAGTCACGCAAGGCGCGGATGAAGAACCGCATCCGTGAGATCGCCGGCGAGCTCATCAAGATCGCCGCCGAGCGGCAGCTCAAGGAAGCCCCGCAGCTCGCGGTCGACGCCGGTCTTTACGACGAATTCAGCGCCCGCTTTCCTTACGAGGAAACCGACGACCAGCTTGCCGCCATCTCCGCCGTCATCAACGATCTGGGCTCCGGTCGTCCGATGGACCGGCTCATCTGCGGCGATGTCGGCTTCGGCAAGACTGAAGTCGCGTTGCGGGCCGCTTTCATCGCCGCGATGAACGGCAAACAGGTCGCGGTCGTGGTGCCGACGACGCTGCTCTCGCGCCAGCACATGAGGACTTTCTCCGAAAGGCTGCGCGACTATCCGATCCATGTCGCGCAAGCGTCGCGACTGGTCTCGAGCACCGAGCTCGCCAAGACCAAAAAGGGCCTGACCGAGGGCATGATTGATATCGTCATCGGCACCCACGCGCTGCTCGGCAAGAGCATCAAATTCAAGGACCTCGGCCTGATTATCGTCGACGAGGAGCAGCATTTCGGCGTCGCGCACAAGGAAAAGCTCAAGCAGCTCCGCTCCGAAGTGCACGTGCTCACGCTGACGGCAACGCCGATCCCGCGCACCTTGCAATTGGCGCTTTCCGGAGTCCGCGAAATGTCGATCATCGCTACCCCCCCGGTGGACCGCCTCGCAGTGCGCACTTTCGTGTCGCCGTTCGACCCTGTCGTGGTGCGCGAGGCATTGTTGCGCGAGCGCTATCGCGGCGGCCAGGCGTTCTATGTCTGCCCGCGCATCGAAGACCTCGCCGACACCAAGGCGTTCCTTGACAAGACCGTGCCGGAAGTGCGCGTCGCCGTCGCTCACGGCCAGATGCCGCCGACCGTGCTCGAAGACATCATGGCGGCCTTCTATGACGGCAAATTCGACGTATTGCTCTCCACTACCATCGTCGAATCCGGCCTCGACATTCCGACTGCCAATACGCTGATCGTGCATCGCGCCGATATGTTCGGGCTTGCGCAGATCTATCAGCTGCGTGGCCGCGTCGGACGTGCAAAACTGCGCGCCTATGCGCTGCTGACGCTGCCGGCAAATCGCAAGATCACGCCGCAGGCCGAGCGCCGGCTCAAAGTGCTGCAGTCGCTCGACACGCTGGGTGCGGGCTTCCAGCTTGCTTCGCATGACCTCGATATCCGCGGCGCCGGGAATCTGCTCGGCGACGAACAGTCGGGCCACATCAAGGAAGTCGGCTACGAACTCTATCAGCAGATGCTGGAAGAGGCGGTGGCCTCGATGAAGGCCGGCATTTCCGCGCCGGTCGCCGACAAGTGGTCGCCGCAGATCACCGTCGGCACGCCGGTGCTGATCCCCGAGGACTATGTCACCGATCTGCCGGTGCGGCTCGCGCTCTATCGCAGGCTCTCCGAGATCGAGAACGACCGCGATATTGATGCCTTCGGCGCCGAACTGGTCGACCGCTTCGGCCCGTTGCCGGAAGAAGTCAAATATCTCCTGCAAATCGTCGCCATCAAAGCACTGTGCCGCCGGGCCAACGTGGAAAAGATCGAGGTCGGTCCGAAAGGCGCTGTGCTGTCGTTCCGCGACAACACCTTCGCCAATCCCGAAGGTCTCATCGGCTATATCAACAAACACGCAATCGGCGCCAAAGTGCGGCCGGATATGAAAGTCGTATTTTTCGACGAATGGGACACCGCCGACGACCGCATCAAAGGCGCCGAAGAAATCTTGCGCGCGCTTGCCGCCATCGCCGAGAAGGACGCCAAAGCGGCGTGAAGGAGCCGCGAGTGCTCGTTAGCTCGACGTTGCGT
This sequence comes from Xanthobacteraceae bacterium, assembly GCA_035483735.1. Lineage (GTDB taxonomy): Bacteria > Pseudomonadota > Alphaproteobacteria > Rhizobiales > Xanthobacteraceae > BOG-931. The sequence continues at coordinate 6,914 of DATHPQ010000077.1, forward strand.
CAACGAGGACGATGACGGTCGTCATCAGCATGATGAAGGCCGCGGCGGCACATAGCAGCCAAGGCGCGGTCCTGCGAAAGCCGAAGCCCAAGAGCGAAACGATCAGCCATGCCGCGGCAAGCACTTCCGCGATCAGGGCCGCACCTTCAAGCGTAAGCATAAGGCGCAAGTGGGGAGGCGAAGTCCCGGCCGCGAGATGCCCATTTGTCGCGCGCGACATCATAACCGTCGGAGCGCCGCCGCGAAGCCAGACCCGCTTGGCGGGAAACGAGGGTAAATTGGCGCTTCCGCCAAGAATGGCTCCCCTAGATAGCATTCAGCGACGCCAGACAGTGAGTGCTCGAGGCCCCGCCGTCACAGCCGCAACGATTTTCTTCCTACCCGCTGCTGCCGCCTAAATCCGGACCTCACGTCCGGGCTGCCGTCGGCGTCCGATGGACCATCTGGAGAATACCATGACCGCACAAACCTTCGCCAAAACCGCGCCGCCCCAATGGCTCCTCGATTTCTGGAAGGAAATCGACGACAAGACATTCGGCAAAGGTTTCGACTGCTTTGCCGAAGATGCCGAATGTCGGCTCGGCGTTGCGCAATGGAACGGGCGCGAGACGATCCGCGAGAATTTGCGCGCCTTCATCGATACCGGCTTCACCGCCCATCACGATGTCGCGGAGTTTTGGGACGGCGGAATGCTCAAGGTGTTTCGCGGCATCGTGACGATGACGCCGGACGACCGCAGCAAACCGGTCGTGAGACCTGTGATGACGCATTTCTTCTACATGGACCGGGCCGATCCCACCAAAGTCAGCAAGTGGTTTGGTTCAGTCGGTCCGGTCGCGTTCTAGCGGTTACATGTTGCGTTAAGCCTCGACGACTACGGCGCCGGCCAGCTCGTCGACTAATTGTGTTTGCCGCGAAGGATCGCGATCCGAGCCGCAGTAACTTCACAGGCCCCGGAACACGTTCCAGGGCCTGTGACCGTTTCTTTGCAAACGTATTTTGGCAACAATGACTCCGCGCGCTATTTGTTGTCCGGCTTGTAATAGTCACCTTGCTGCAGTCGTTGTTCCTGGCCAGGGCTCAGCCGTTGCGGAGCCGTTTGGCTCGGCGCGTAGTAGTCACCCTGTTGTATTCTTTGTTGCTGCGCCGGACTGAGCTGCTGCGGGCTCGTCTGGCCGGGAGCGTAATAGTCCCCCTGCTTGGGGCTTTGTGCCTGAAGCGGCGCCGCGAAGGACAGAAGAAGCAGCGAGGCGAGAGATAATTTTGTAGCTATATTCATCTCAAACTCTCCCTTGTTTATGCCGTTGCCGGTGGAACGCGAGGATGCGGACCGCATTCGGAACGTGAGCATGGCTGGGCGGGTTCCTGGCAAGCGGGTTTTGCGTCTGCGCCAATGAAATTTCGCGCTGTACTTTTGATTTGATTTCTACGGTTCTATCGAATCCGGCTGCGCGGAAACAGCGCAGAGCCCGCTTCGGCGCTGCGACGTTCGGATCGATCAACTTCGCAGCTGCAATGTCGGTCCGAAGCGCTGTCGCGCGCCCCGAAGCGATAGCTGGACTCTCGGTCCGCTAGGCCCGCAGCCGCGCCTGCCGTCCGGCTGTCCGCTCAATGGCGCTGGCGAGATATTCCGGCGATTGCGCGCCAGTGACGATCACACTACCGCCGAAAATGAAGCAGGGCACGCCGTCGATGCCGGCTTCCTTGGCGGCATTGGCATCGCCTTCGATGCGGTCGACTTCGGCGTCGCTGGCGAGAAGTCGGCGCACCAGGTCACCGTCCATGCCGCAATCGACGGCCGCCTGGATCAGCACTTTGGCGTCGCTCAAATCGGCACCCTCGGCGAAGTAGAGCTCCATCAGCCGCTGCTTGACTTGACCGGGATCGGTGGCGCTGCGCGACCACAGTATGAGACGATGGCAGTCGAGCGTGTTCGGCTGCCGGCTGATCTTGTCGGGATTATAGACGAGGCCTTCCAGGGCGGCGGCGGACGCGATGCGCTCGGCAATCACCGCGTAGCGCTCGACCGAGCCGAATTTGGTTTCCAGATAAGTCTGCCGGTCGATGCCTTCGCGCGGAATCCATGGATTGAGAAAATAAGCGCGCCAATTGATGCTGACGTTCGCGCCTGGCGTCAGCGCGATTGCCTCTTCAAGCCTGCGCTTGCCGATATAGCACCACGGGCAAACAACGTCGGAGACCACATCGATATGTACCGACGGCATGTCACTTGAGGATTCCATGGCGACGCCCTCGATTCTATGCCTCTGTCACCTTAACGCAGGGTACATGTTAGCGCACGGTAGATGGCCCGGAAGACCTGGTCCAGGATTCCCGGTCGGGTAAAATCGCCCGCGAAACGGCCCTTTATGTGGCGTGCGGTTTAGACCGCCGCAACTTCGCCGACCACGCGTGAGATCAAAGAGTCGACGCTATCGGTCGATTTTAATGTCGCGAGCGTCACCGCGGCGTCGATTTTGCCAGGCCTACGATCGGGCGCCAGCATGGTATTTTTCAGAATGCTGGCGATCCGCCGCGCCACGACATGGGCAGCGCGCAGGTCGGTTTCGGTGAACACCGCGAAAATCGAATTGTCAGCTTCGCGGCAAGCAAAATCCACTTGTCGCATCAGCCGGCTGACCAGCCGCGCCGCATCGAGGCTCGTGCGGCGATCGCCGCCGCCGAAGGAAAAGCGTGCGATGGTCAGCCCGACGCCGCGCTTCTCGGCATCGCCCACGGCGCGATTGAGGTCGCGCCAGAATGCCTCGTGGCCGAGAAGCCCGGTATCGGGATCGATCATGCCTTTGGCGTCGAGCGATTTGAGCATGCGCTTGAGCCGTTCGCCGAAGGCGTGCTGGCGCACATAGGGCAGAAAGCGATCGACCAACCGGTTCGGCCCCTCGGAAATTCGGTCGAGATTGGGAAGGTGCGCCGCGAAAGGCTCGATGATGCCGGGATGGCTGCCGAGCACGATCACCGGCAGATCGCGAAAGCGTGCATCTTCAGCGAGCACTGTGAGCAAGGCTTCGACGACTCGCGGGCCAAAGCCGTCCCCGATCACGAGGCCGTCGATGTCGCGGACATTCAGCGCGCGGGCTGCACTTTCGACGCTGAGCGCGCCGACCAGGCCGACTTGCTCGCCGACCGCGACCGAAAGCGCCGGATAGGTGCGCCCGCGTCCGGCCACCAGCACGGTCGCTTCGTCGAGCGGATCGCTGACCGGAAGCTCGGGAACTTGCTCGCTACGCGAGGCCAGCGTGCCGATGCGGCGCATGACCGTGCTGTGCAGCGTGCGAATACGAAGCGCCGCGGTCAGCCGACGGACGATGCGCTCCGGCGCCATCGCGGCGGGGATCGTCAGCGCGTCGGCGATGAGGCAAGCGCTGTCGTCGCGGCTGCGCGCAAGAACCGGCATGTAGAAACCGCTGCCTTTAATGTGGTGCGCATCGAGCGCCGCAGCGACGGAGGCCGCGCGCGATTGATCGGGGCATGGTTCCGCGGCGACAACGCCTTCCGGCTCGATTGAAGTGAGAGCCGCCGGCGCGTCGCGCCAGCCGGTCTCGACGACCGGATAGGCGCCAGCCTTGCGCAACGCCTCGACAACGTCCGGCGCCGAACTATCGGCAATAACGGCAAACGGACCTTGCAGCGCCATGTGGATTGAACAACATCCGGACTGGACAACCTGTAGACTTAAAGACCGCGGGAGGTGCGCGAGCTTTGTCAGATCTAGCCTGTGACCATGCCAAAGGGCTCTTAATACCGCGTCAACATCGGCGCTCAGTTTGCCGTCAATGTCGGCAACGGTGATCGCTCAGCCGGCGGCCACAGCCTTGTGGAATTGCTGTTCGCCGTGGTCCGCGAAGGCAGCCGCCACGAGCGGATTGAGCCCGTAGGCGTTGAGCGCGATCTGCATGGCGGCGCAGTCGCTTGCGGTGCCGATCAGGCGATGACCGATCAGCGGATCCAGTTCGGCGGTGAGCGTCGCCCCGGCATTGATTCGTGCGACAGTCTCGATCAGCTTCTGCAGCGGAAAACGATAGCCGCCGACAGTGACAAAGCCGGCCGGCGGCCCGGTGACAACCAGCGCTTGCCGCACCGGATCGACGCGGCAGGCATAACCGCTATCGATGTAGCCGTCCTTGCCGATGGCGAAATGCGGCAGATCGGTACGTTCGACCCGTGGCGGAAAGTGGTGATGCGGCGCCATGGCGCCGCGCAACGCGAGCGTGTTCATTGCGGTTGGATTGAGCTCGGCGAATACGGCTGCGCCTTCACCCTCGCGCGGCGAATAGGCCGCGCCGAGCGGCATCGGCAACGGCCTGCCGTCTTCGCCGCGCCGGCCGGCCACCAAGCCGGCCTCGCCGAAAACCGCGACATCGACCAGCGTCGTATTCCGTTGATGCCATAACAAACTGCCCACGAGCCGGTCCGGCGCTCGCCACTCGGCCAAAATCGTCGCCGGATTTTCGCTGGCGAAGAGGCCGGTCTCGGCGAAGCGGAAGACCACCGGCGCCGGCAGGATCAGCGTGCCGCAGCGTTCGTCGTGCCGTTGTGCGGCGAACAAATCGGCGTCGAAAGCATGGTGCAAGATCAGCGTGCCGCCGGTCAGGAGCCAAGGCACAAGGGTAAGGCTGATCCCGGCAAACGAAGCCGGTGCGATGGTCGAAAGTATGTTTGCATAAGGTTGAAAGCGGCCTTCGGACAAGACGCACATGCCGCCCGCGAGTAATTCGAGATGACGGCGCGCGACCGGCGCAGGTCCTTCCTCGCCGATTTCGAAACTGATCACGGCAAGATGCGTGGCGGCATTGCCGTCGCGGGCAAGCAACGGGATCGGATCGAGCTTCTCGATCGTGAACAGGTCGTCGAGCGGCACGACGCCATCGGAAAGATTTTCGCCGAAGCCGCAGACATAGCGGATCGAGAACACATCTGCCGCAACACGGGTAGCGAGACGGCAATGTTCGAAATTGCCGACCCGCCCGCAGGTGATCAGCGCCTTGGCGCCGACCCGCGCCATTGCCGCGACCGCATCGGCGCTTCGCCACAATAGCGGCATCGGCGCTGCGATCATGCCCGCGCGCAGCACGCCGAGAATAGTCAGGATGTTCTCGGCAATGTTGGGCAATTGAATGCCGACGATGGTATCGATCGGCAAACCCATGCGGGATAAGCGTCCGGCGATCGCCGACACCATGCGGTCGGCCTCGGCAAAGGTCAGGCGCCGCGACGGCCCGTCGGTGAACCATTCGCGGTTCGGCGCATCGACGAGCGCAACAGCATCCGGCCGGCGCGCCGCAACCTGACGAAACAACTCGTCAATTGAGATGCGGCTGCCGTGATGCCGCGCGGGCTGCGTGTCGCCGAGAATCATTGCAACGCCTGCGCGGGTTCATGCCACCAGGTTTCCGGCAGATAGCCGGATAGCGAGGTGTGCGCGGGATGCGAAATCGCGGCCCAGCGCGCCACCCATTGATCGGGCAGATAGAACAGCGGCACGACGTAAGATCCCGAGATCAGAACGCGGTCGAGCGCGCGCACGGCGGCGACGAAATCGGGGCGCTGCCGCGCCTGCAACATGGCCGCGATCATGGCATCGACCGCGGCGCTGCGCACGCCCATATAGTTGCGCGTGCCTCGTTGATCGGCCGCGGCCGAGCCCCAATAGAACGCCTGTTCGTTGCCGGGCGACAGCGATTGCTCCCAGCGATATTCGGTCATGTCGAATTCGAAAGACGCCAGACGCTGGTCGTATTGCACGGCGTCGACGAGGCGCACCTGCGCCGTGATGCCGGCGCGCGACAATTGGTTGGCAAAGGCGAGCGCCAGGCGTTCCTCGTCGCGCGTCGTCACCATGATCTCGAAGGCGAACGGCGCGCCGGTTGCGCGGTTGCGCAGCGTCGTGCCTTTGAGCTCGTAGCCTGCGGCTTTGAACAATTCGAGCGCCTGGCGCAGCGTATCGCGGTCGCGGTCCGAACCGTCGGTCACCGGCGGTGACCAGGTGCCGTCGAGAACATCAGGCCGCACGGCGTCAGGGTAGGGCGCAAGTAGCGCGCGCTCGCGCGTATCGGCCGGGCGATGATAGGCGGACAATTCGGAATCGTCGAAGAAGCTTGCACTGCGTTTGTAGAGATTGAAGAAGAAATTGCGGTTGATCCATTGAAAGTCGAACAAGAGCGCAATCGCCTGCCGCACTCGGATATCGGCAAAGATCGGCCGCCGCGTATTGAACACGTAATCGGAGGCAAATTTCGGCAGCCCGTTCGGAATGGTTTCCTTGATCACACGGCCGTCGCGCGCGGCGGGGAAACCGTAGCCGGTCTGCCAGCGCGTCGGATCGGTTTCGCTGCGCACGTCATAGAGCCCAGCTTTGAAGGCTTCGAAATAAGCATTGCCGTCGCGGTAAAAGTCGAAGCGCACGGTGTCGAAATTCCATAGCCCGCGATTGATCGGAAGATTTTGGCCCCAATAATTCGGATTGCGTTTCAAGCTGACGCTTTTGCCGACGTCGACCTTATCAACCGTATAGGGTCCGCTGCCGATTGGCTTCGCTAAAGTGGACTTCTCGAAATTCGCCGCGTCGACGGCGTGCTTCGGCAGCACCGGCATAAGGCCCAGGATCAGTGGCAATTCTCGGTCGCTGCCATTGGCAAAATCGAACCGCACGGTGAGCGGATCGAGGATCTCGGCCTTGGCGACCTTGGAATAGTAGATGCGGTGATTGGGCCGGCCGTGACCGCGCAAGAGTTGCCACGAGAAGACGACATCGTCCGCAGTAACCGGAGTGCCATCGGAAAAACGCGCGGCCGGATTGAGCGCGAACGTCACATGGGTGCGCGCGTCATCGGTCTCGACCGTGCGGGCCAATAGTCCGTACAGCGAGAACGGCTCGTCATAGTCGCGCGCCAGCAGACTTTCGACCACGTAGCTGCGGATCGCCTGGACGGCGAGGCCTTGGACGATGAAAGGGTTGAGGCTGTCGAAAGTGCCGAGCACGCCTTCAATGATGGCGCCGCCTTTGGGCGCGTCGGGATTGGCATAGGGCAGCGCAACGAAGTCGTCGGGAAGCGCCGGAGCCCCGTGCATCGCAATTGCGGGCATCGCCAACGCTGGCATCGTACCGCCAGGCTTGACGGTCGCGTCGGCCGCTTCGGCGGCCGCCTGCGGCACCACGGCGAGCAGTGCCAGCGTGCCGGACAGGACGGCCCACACGCCAAAGCCGGCGCAAGCGGTTCGCGAGGCTCTCATCGGCAATAAAAAAGCATATCCACGATTCGGGTGACGGTGCCGACTGTAGCACGGCAAGGGTGGCTTGAGCCTTTGGCGGCGCTATTGCGGCGCCTTATCGCACGGTTCCTCTAATCGGACTTTATCCAGCGCCACATTTGCGCTATGGGGCCGGGCCGGAGGTCGTAGGTGTCACTTTGTTGCCTTAATATGCGTCGATTGACCGTCGCCTGGGGGACGGCGCGGCGACGGACATGTCGGGTGTGCCCGACATCAACTCACTGAACACGCCAATCTGACCACGGAAATCGCCGCGATCCAGCTGGGTTTCAGGTTGGTTTCCGGGTGGCAGGACGAAAGAGGAAATTTCATGAACTATCGGAACGCGTCGGCGCCGGCACGGCCGGTGAGCCGGACGCTCGCTGCCATCAGCAGGACGATTGGCCAGACCGCGATCTTGACGGTTGCGCTCGCGACGGCGAGTGCCTCGATCGCTCAAGCGCAACAGCCGGTTCCCGCGCCTGTGGCGCCCGCAGCGCCGGCCGCAAAGCCGAAACCGGCGGCACCAAAGCCGAAGCCGGCCACGCCGCCCGCAGCGGCGCAGCAACCACCGGCAGCTCCGCCGGACCAAGGCCAGGCTCAGGGGCAGCCTCAAGGTGGCGACCAACAGCAGCAGCAAGTGCAGCTGATCTATTCGCCGTGGACCAAGTTCTGCCTCAAGGCCAATCAGAACGATCCGAATTCCAAGCAGGTCTGCTTCACCGGCAAGGACGCACGCATTGAATCCGGCATGCCGGTGGTCGCGGCCGTGCTGATCGAGCCGGAAGGCGAGCCGAAGAAGATCCTGCGCGTCACGCTGCCGCTTGGCATGCAGCTCATTCACGGCACCCGGCTGATCATCGACCAGAACCAGCCACTGACCGCGCCTTATGTCATCTGCTTCACCAACGGCTGCATGGCCGACTACGAAGCGACCCCTGACATGATCGGGAAAATGAAGAAGGGGCAGCAGCTCTTCGTGCAGGCGATCAACTCGACCGCGCAGCCGATCAACCTGCCGCTGCCGCTTGGCGATTTCGCCAAGGCCTATGAAGGTCCGCCGACCGATCCGAAGGTCTTCGAAGAGCAGCAGCAGAAGCTGCAGGAAGAGCTGCAGAAGCGTGCCGATGACGCCCGCAAGCGGCTCGAGCAGCAGCAGGGCGGCGCGCCGCAGTCTTCCAACGCGCCGGCACCGGCTCCGCAGCAGTAGGCGAGCCTAGCAGATCTGGAACGCAGCGCCGCGCGCGGCGGTGCGTTCCAGATGCTACCTGCTCTGTCGCTTGTTTATTCTCGTGCGGTCTAGTGGACCGAGGCCGTGCGCGGGCGATAACCGCCTTTGCCGTCTTTGATAAAAACCTCAGCGACCTGCGGATGGCGCACCGGCTCACCGGTGGTGTCAGGCAACAGGTTCTGCTCGGAGACATAGGCGACGTATTCGGTTTCGTCGTTCTCCGCGAACAGATGATAGAACGGCTGATCCTTATGCGGCCGGATTTCGGCCGGGATCGCCTCATACCACTCGTCGGTATTGTCGAATATCGGGTCGATGTCGAAGACGACGCCGCGGAACGGATAAAGGCGGTGCCGAACAACTTGGCCAATCTGGTACTTGGCGATCCGAATCTTGCTCATTCCGATGCCTAACTTACCGCCTGCGGCGGACTGGAAACAACGCTACGATCGTAGTCTGGCCTTTCCTAACAGGCTTTGTGAACCCAGCGCCACGACTTTACTGAACGATTGTTCATAATCCGTATCTCTGCCCCATTTCCTGGTCTTTTTCTGCAACCAACGCGGCCAAATCCACCAAAACCTTGGCTTGTTTCCAGGTCGCGTCGTCCTGCATTTTGCCGTCGATCATGACCGCGCCGCTGCCATCGGGCATAGCGGCGATGATCTTCTTGGCGAAGGCGACTTCCGACGGCTCCGGCGAGAACACGCGCTTGGCGATCGGCACCTGGCTTGGATGCAGCGTCCAGGCGCCGACGCAGCCCATAAGGAAGGCGTTGCGGAACTGCGCCTCGCAGGCGGCGCCGTCAGCGAAGTCGCCGAACGGACCGTAGAACGCCTTGATGCCGGCGGACGCGCAGGCGTCGACCATTTTGGCGATCGTGTAATGCCACAGATCCTGCTGGAAGCTCGCCCGCGGTGCATCCGGCGAGGTCGCGTCGGCGAGAACCTTGTAGTCGGGATGTCCGCCGCCGACGCGCGTCGTCTTCATCGCACGCGAGGCCGCGAGATCGGCGGGCCCGAGGCTGATGCCGTGCATGCGCGGCGAGGCGGCCGCGATGTCGGCGACATTGTCGACGCCTTCGGCCGTTTCGAGAATGGCGTGGATCAGGATCGGCTTCTTGACGCCGTTCTTGGCCTCAAGTTGCGCGAGAAGCTGATCAAGATAGTGAATGTCCCATGCGCCTTCGACCTTCGGTAGCATAACGACATCGAGCTTCTGTCCGACCGCGCCAACGATCTGGGTGACGTCATCGAGCATCCAGGGTGAATTGAGCGCATTGATGCGTGTCCACAATCCGGTTTCGCCGAAATCGCACGCTTGCGCCATGGCAATGAAACCCCGCCGCGCGGCGTCCTTGGCGTCGGCGGGAATGGCGTCCTCAAGATTGCCAAGCACGACATCGACCTGAGCGATGAGCTCGGGCACTTTGGCGCGCAGTTTCTCGATATGCGGCGGCACGAAATGGATCATCCGCTCGAGCCGCAGCGGCAATTCGCGCAGCGGCGCCGGCGCGCCGATCGCGAGCGGCTTGAAGAAATTGCGCGGTAGTTTCATTGGGCATTCCCCGCAACCCAAGTTGCACAAGGCTAGGCTGAAGGGCAGGACCTCGCCAAGCCGCTTTTGACGCCATTTGCTCACGAAATGGCGCCGATTGTCATACCCGTTACACCATCTCGCCGCGCATCAAACGTGGCTGCGAGACGGCGGGCGCCACCCCCTCACGCATCATGGCGCGCCGCAGCGGTCCAATACGATCGACCAGGTAGAGCGACAAACCGCGCGCGCCGTGCACGGGGGCAAAATCCGTGAGCAGGCTCCGATTGAGCAGATCGACGGCGGTGGCTCGGCTCATGACATCGGCCCGGCGCTGTCTTTCGTAGTGCGCGAGCACGCTCGCACCGCCGATATCGAGACCACCACGCCGCGCATCAGCGACGATTTCTGCAATGGTCGCGGCGTCGCGCAGCCCGAGATTGAGTCCTTGCGCGCCGATCGGCGGCACGACATGAGCGGCTTCGCCGACCAATGCAATGCGCTTGGCGGAAAAGGCCTGGGCGGTCTCGACCGCGAGCGGAAAAATGCCACGGCCGGGCTCGACGCGCATTTTGCCGAGATGCGAGTGCGCGCGGCGCTCGATCTCGTCGGACAGTGCCGTGTCATCCATAGCGGCCAGCACGCGCGCGCGGTCAGGATCGCGCACGCAGACCAGACTCGATCGCTGGCCGGGCAGGGGCACGAGGGTGAACGGGCCGCTTTCGGTGTGAAACTCGGTCGATGTCTCGTCATGCGAGCGGCCATGACTGAGATTGAGCGTCAGCGCTGTCTGCGGATAAGTCCGACGGCGCGTGGAAATTCCCGCCGCCATGCGGCACAGCGAACGCACACCGTCAGCGCCAATCGCAAGACGTGCCCGCACCTCGCCGTCGGCGTGTTTGATCGTGACGCCGTCGGCGTCGCTCTTCACCGCATGCGCGGGAACCGTGATCCGCGCAAGCGCAAGTTCGCTGACGCGCGCTTCGAGCGCGGCGACGAGGTGCCGGTTTTCGATATTGTAGCCGAAGGCATCGAGCCCGATCTCGGCGGCGTCAAAAAACGTCTCCGGCGCGCGAAACAGACGCTGCGTGTCATCGACGATGCGAAGCTTTTTCAGCGGCGCAGCATATGGAATGCAAGCCTGCCAGACGCCGAGCGTTTCCAGCGCCTTGACCGAGCTTGCCAACAGCGCGGTGGTGCGGTGGTCAGGCTCTGCCCTGGGCGCAATCAGGAGCGTCTCTGCGCCTGCCGCCTGGAGCGCGATGGCGCTGACAAGTCCGGCCGGTCCACCGCCAACAACGGCAACTTCGCTCGTGAAAGGGGAAATGGCGCTGTTCACACTGTCAACCGTTCGCTTCGGCGCGGTTCGCCAACCAATGCGCGACCTTTAGGATTTATGATCGAAAGACAAGCGATCACAGGGACATTCTGTCCGATCTTCGATTTCACGTGTACCCTTAGGGTATGAACCCTGTTGAGCCATTGAACCCCGGCGAGCCATTGGCCAAACCGGCAGCCGCAGCCCCGCAATTAACGACGGCGGCCTTCGCCGTCCATATCTTTACTGCGTCCGGTGCGGCCTGCGCGCTTTTGGCCCTCATTGCCGCGGTCCGCAGCGACTGGCCACAAATGTTCGTCTGGCTCGGCATCGCGCTATTCATCGACGGTATCGACGGAACCTTCGCTCGTCGGCTCCGCGTCGCGGAGGTGCTGCCGCGCTGGTCGGGCGACGTGCTTGATCTTGTGGTCGACATCCTCAATTACGTATTCGTCCCGGCCTATGCTGTTGTCGCAAGCGGGCGCGTGCCGCCTGCCATCGCCATCCCGCTCGGCATCCTGATTGTCGTCACCGGCTCGCTCTATTTCGCCGATCGGCTGATGAAAACATCCGACTATTACTTTCGCGGCTTTCCGGCGGTGTGGAATGTCGCCGTGTTCTATCTGTTCGTGCTCAAGCCCGATCCCTTGCCGGCGACGCTATCGATCGCCGCGCTGGCGGTGCTGACCTTTGTGCCGTTTCATGTTGTGCATCCGATGCGGATTGCGCATTTGCGCGAGATCACGCTCGTGGCGCTTATCCTCTGGGCGCTGCTTGCCGCTTACGCCGTTGCGATGAATCTCAATCCTGGCTTTTGGACCCAGGCAGGACTATGCGCGCTGGCGATTTATTTCATCGCCGCAGGGTTCTTGCGCCGCCACCATCCGTGACGCCACCTCACTCTTGATCCGTTTCTCTCCAGGCTGTCTTATCCGCCCGCACATCTTGAAGGAGCCTTGCCATGCCGCGACCCGTTCTGCTTATTGCCGGCGGCAGCCGAGGCATTGGCGCATCGACAGCAAAGCTTGCGGCCGCACGCGGCTATGACGTCGCCATCAATTACATGAGCCGCGCTGACGCCGCCGAAGAGGTTGCCGCGGCGGTGAAAAAGGCCGGTGGCCGCGCCGTGACGCTCCAGGGCGACATGACAAAGGAAGAGGATATTCTGCGCGTCTTCGACCAAGCGACGCAGGCGCTCGGGCCGATCACTCATTTCGTCCACAGTTCCGGCATCGGCGGCAAGAACTCGCGGCTCGATGCGGCGAGCGCGGCGACCATCCGCGAGGTGCTCGACGTCAATCTGTTCGGCGCCATCATCTGCGCGCGCGAAGCGGTGCGCCGCATGTTGACAGCGCATGGCGGCAAGGGCGGTTCGATCGTACTGTTGTCGTCGATTGCGGCGCTGACCGGTGGCGCGGGCGAATATGTCTTTTATGCCGCCGCCAAGGGCGGCGTCGATGCGCTCACCAATGGGCTCGCTCGCGAAGTGGCCAAGGAAGGCATCCGCGTCAATGCGGTGCGGCCGGGCCCGACAAGGACAGAAATTCACGAGCCCGGACGGCTCGAGCGGATCACGCCGCTATTACCAATGGGGCGGCCTGGCGAACCCGACGAAATCGCCGAAACCGTGCTGTTCCTGCTCTCGGATGCAGCCTCCTATGTCACCGGCGCCGTGCTCAACGTCTCTGGCGCGCGTTGACTTCGCCGTAAGCGCCGGCGGCCGCAGAGGAAGCTGTGCCTTGTATTCGAGTTGCTGCCGCCTATGATCCCGGCCGAGCTTTTCTAAACACAATGCGAATTTGTTGAAGGAGAGGAAAATGGTTGCGGCTGTACGCGTTCATAAGCCCGGTGGGCCAGAGGTTTTGACCTATGAAGAAGTTGAAGTGGGAGCGCCGGGGCAGGGCCAGGTCCGGGTCAAGCAACACGCCTGCGGCGTCAACTTCATCGACACTTACTTCCGCATGGGCCTCTATCCGGCGGCGGGCGGCATGCCATTTATCATTGGCAATGAAGCGGCCGGCGAGGTCGTTGCGGTCGGGCCGGGCGTCAGCGACCTCAAGGTCGGCGACCGCGTCGCCTATGTGTTGCCGCTTGGCTGCTACACCGCCGAACGGCTGGTGCCGGCAGATCGCGCCGTGAAACTTCCGGCCAATATCAGCTACGAGCAGGCCGCCGCAATGATGCTCAAGGGCATGACGGCCGAATATCTGTTACGCCGGACCTTCAAGGTCGAGAAGGGCATGAACATCTTGATGCACGCCGCTGCCGGCGGCGTCGGCCTGATCTTGTGCCAATGGGCGAATTATCTCGGCGCCAACGTTATCGGCACCGTCGGCTCGAAGGAAAAGGCCGCGCTCGCTAAAGCCAATGGCTGTCACCACACGATCCTCTATCGCGAAGAGGACTTCGTCGCCCGCGTCAAAGAGATCACCGGCAGCAAGCTGTGCGATGTCGTCTATGACGGCGTCGGCAAGACCACTTTCCCGGCGTCGCTCGATTGCATCCGCCCGCTCGGCCTGTTCGCAAGCTTCGGCAGTTCGTCGGGCCAGATCGACGCCTTCAACATCAATATCCTGCAGCAGAAAGGCTCGCTGTTCGCGACCCGGCCGACACTCAACACCTATGCCGCCAAGCGCGAGGATCTGCTGGCCATCGCCAACGATCTGTTCGACGTCGTCGGCAAAGGCGCGGTGAAAATTCCGATCAACCAAAAATATCCGCTCCGCGATGCCCAGCAGGCGCACCGTGATCTGGAAGGGCGCTCCACCACCGGCTCGATCATCCTGGTGCCGTAAGGACAGTCACGGAACGCAATGAAAATTTGGGGTTACTGGGCAACGCTTGGCTGGGCGGTCCTGGCGTATGCCTTGGGCCAGATCGTGGCGAGCGTTGCCGTCATCTGGTGGCAGCGCGGGGACCTGTCGTTGTTGGCGGCGAGCCCGTACGACGGCAAGCTCCTCGCCGAGTCCGTGCTGCCGCTCAATCTGGTCGTCGTCGCCGTCGTACTCATTGCCGTTCGGCTCGCGCACGCCAATTCCGCTGACTATCTGGCGCTGGTTCGGCCAAAGCTGCGCCAACTGCTTTTTGCCATCGGCGGTCTCGTGCTTTTGATCGCGGCGAGCGATGGGTTGCTGCTGCTCAGCGGCCAGCCCCTGGTGACCCCGTTTCAATTGCAATCCTACACGACGGCCGTCGCCGAGGGCTGGCTGCCGGGGATGTTGTTCGCCGCCATTGTCGTCGCGCCGGCGGGCGAAGAGATTTTGTTTCGTGGCTTTCTATTCCGCGGCTTCGTCCGCCCTGAGCGCTTGGCTTGGCCCGGCGTCCTTGCGACCGCGGTGCTCTTCGCGGCGCCGCACGTGCAATATGACTGGGTCGGCATCCTGCAGATTTTCGTCGTCGGGCTGTTTTTGGGCTACATGCGCTGGCGCAGCGGCTCGACGGTGCTGACCTTTGTTCTGCACGCGCTGTTCAACTTCGAGGGCACGATGGAAACGATCGCGCAAGTTCATTTCTTCGCCAAATAAAGACGTGGTCGGGCCTCTTCGCGCCGCACGTTTTTGGAGGATTAATTAGAAACGAACTCATGCGACCGCCGGTGAGAGCAGTCGCTGCGGGCCGCGCATCGGACGCGCCAGGCGTTAATTCGCGTGCGTTCCCCGCAACTCGGCATAGGCGCGGCTAAGCGCCTTGTCGGCACTCGGGTCGGCTGGAATATAGGATTGCAAGACCGGCTTCTTGCCGGCGCCCGACCGCGCGGTCGATTTCAGATTGTCGGGCACGTCCTGCGGCACTTCGATATCGGGTGAAATGCCCTTGGCCTCGATCGCATGGCCGGAGGGCGTAAAATACTGTTCTGTGGCGAGGCGGAGAGTGCCCTGGCCGCGACCGAGCGAGGTCTCTGTCAATACTGAACCCGCGCCATAGGTGCGCGTGCCGATCAGTGTGGCGCGATGGTTGTCTTGCAACGCGCCGGCGACGACTTCGGCAGTGGACGCCGATCCGGCATTGATGAGAACCACAACGCGCTTGCCATTGCTGAGATTGCTGGCCTTGACACGGATGTCCTTGGCGTTGCTCGCGGTGCGGCCGCCGATTGCAACGATAGCGCCGCCGTCGAGGAACGCATCGCTTACCGCAACGGCGCCGTCCAAGATGCCACCGGGATTATTGCGCAGATCGACAACATAGCCTTTGAGCTTGTCGGCCGGAACCGCGGCGGCGATCTCTTCCATCGCCTTCTTCAGCTCGTCGGCCGTATTGTCGTTGAACTGCGCCACCCTGATATAGCCGATATCGCCGCCTTCGACCTGCGAGCGGACGGAGCGCGCGGTGACGTGATCGCGGACCAAGGCGAGGTCGATCGGTTTGTCCGAACCGGGACGCCCGACGCTCAAATGCACCGTCGTGCCGGGCTCGCCGTTGAGCATTTGGCCGACCTGATAGGCCGTGAGCTCGTCAAGCGGCTGATCGTCGATCGTGGTGATGATATCGCCCGTCTGGAGGCCGGCCTTGGCCGCGGGCGAACCGTCGATCGCCGTTATGACCCTTGGCAGCCCATCGGCGATGGTGAAACGAAGTCCGACATCGGCTGAGGGGCAGCCGCTCGTCGTGCAGGCCACGGTGTGGCTCGCCGATTTGGCATCGAGATAATAAGAATCGCCGAGCGCGGCCATCATGCCGTTGATGGCATTCTCGATCAGCTTTTTGTCGTCGGGTTTTTCGACGTAGTTCTGCCGCACCTGCTCGAAGGCGTCGTCGAAAAGTTCGAGCACCCGGTATTCATCGGCGTGGCCGGCGGATTTTGCCAGGGCGCCGATCGGAATTTGGCTCGCGAGAAGCGTCAGGGCCGCTCCGGTCGCTACGCCCGCGAGAACAAGGTGAATTTGTTTGGCCATGGTGGCAATTCTATCGAGGTGGCGGCCATTGTCGACTCACGTGTCGTCAATGCTTCGCGCCCGGTCAGATAACCTAGGATGAGTCCGGCCCGCTGAAGATACGGTCGAATGCGGCAACGGTGCGGCCTGCTTTCTCGTCCGGCGGCGTCTCAGAGCCGGCGGCTCGGCTATACCTTTGCCGCGGCAGGCCAATCACCGGGTTTGCAAAACGTGCGATTGCCGCGACGGTATCGGCTAGCGGCACCGTGGAATTGGGCGTCTCGCTGACGATTGTCGCCAAAACCTTCAGATTGCGGCGAAACAGCGCGTCGAGCGCAGTCAGCGTGTGACTGATTGTGCCGAGATAGGAACCCGCAACCAGGATCAGCGGCAATTGCAGCGCCATCATCAGGTCGAGCACCGTGCGCTGATCGTCCAGCGGCACCATGATGCCGCCGACGCCCTCGATCAGCAGGATGTCGCGGCACTGGTCGATCGCGGTCCGGCAAAAGCTGATAACGCCGTCGACGTCGATAGTCTGGCCCTCGCGTTTGGCGGCGAGGTCGGGCGACACCGGAGCACGATACCGCCAGGGCGAGATCCGCTCGATGTCTTGCTGCGTTACCGAAAACCCCAGCGCTTTCAATAGGACGCCCGGATCACTCGTCGCCGGCAAAGCTGGATCAAAGCCGCTCACCACTGGCTTCAATGCCTCGACGCTTCGGCCCATTTGGCGCAAATGCCGGATCAGCGCGGCGGTGACGTAGGTCTTGCCGACGTCCGTCCCGGTTCCGGTGATGAAGATCGCGGTCACGCGTCAATGCCTTATCACGCGTCGGCGGACGGCGTCGGCAAGCCGTTCGATTTCGGCGTCCGGATGTTGCGCGGTAAAGGCAAAGCGCAGCCGAGCCGTTCCGGGCGGCACCGTCGGTGGCCGGATGGCAACAACGAGAAAGCCTTCGTTGCGCAGAAGTTCGGACGCGGAAAGCGCAGCTTCGGTTTCCCCGACAATCACCGGCACTATGGCGCTCTGCGCTTCCGGAAGGTTGAGGGCGCGCGTGAACTGGCGGGCTTTGCGCAACGGCTCGGCGACATAACCCGGCTCGGTTTCGATCACATCGAGCGCGGCAATGGCCGCGGCGACGACCGGCGGCGGCAGGCCGGTCGAATAGATGAAGGTGCGGGCGCGGGTGCGCATCAAATCGATCACCGGCTGCGAGGCGCACAAATAGCCGCCATAGGTGCCGACGGCCTTTGACAGCGTGCCCATCTGCAACGGCACTTCAGCGCCGCCTACCGCAAATGTCGAGCCGCGACCGCCGCCGACCACGCCCAAGCCGTGGGCGTCGTCGGACAGGAGCCAGGCGTCGAAGTGCTTGGCGATATCGGCGAGTTCGGCAAGCGGCGCCAGATCGCCATCCATGGAGAAAACGCCATCGGTCGCGATGAGGGCGCGTTTGGTTTCGGCGCGGTGCGCGGCCAGCAGCGTTTGCACATGTGCCGCATTGGCGTGGCGATAGAGATGAATCTTAGCGCCGCTGAGTTTGGCACCGGCATGAAGACAGGCGTGCGATAACTCGTCGAGCACGATCAGATCATCGGGCCCGACCAGCACGGGAACGATGCCGGTATTGGCGAGATAGCCCGAACCGAAGACGCAAGCCGCTTCGCTGCCTTTGAGCCGCGCCAGCCGTTCTTCGAGCTCGGCATAGAGTGGGTGATTGCCAGTCACGAGCCGCGACGCGCCGGCGCCGATGCCGTAGCGTTCCGTCGCGGCGATCGCGGCAGCGATGATCTTCGGATGCTGGCTGAGATTGAGATAGTCGTTGCACGAGAACGAGAGGAGGCGACGGCCGTTGCGCTCAACCCAAATCCCGGCCCGCGCCGTCTCCTCGGGCGTACGGCGCAGCTTCGCCCGTTCCAAAACACCGAGCTTTTCGGCAGCAAATTCACTCAACGAGCGCATCGCTTTCCTTGCTCTAACAAAGCCGCGACCGCGGCCTAGCCCAGGCGGCGAATATCGGCACAATGACCGCCATAAGTTCCATGAAAGCGCCGAATGTCGGGCAAAGCCAGCGAGAACAAAGGGGTAGCCGCACCCACCTGGTACGAACCGGGCCTCGACCACGTCTGGCTGCCCTACGCCCAGATGAAAACGGCGCCGCCGCCGCTCGCGGTCAAGACCACCCATGGCAGCCGCATTGTCCTTGCCGACGGCCGCGAATTGGTCGACGGCATCGCCTCGTGGTGGACGGCGTGCCACGGCTATAACCATCCGCATATTCGTGCGGCTGTGGAGAGCCAATTGGCACTCATGCCTCACGTAATGTTCGGCGGCCTGGTGCACGAACCAGCGCTGATTTTGGCGCGCCGACTGGCTATGCTCGCTCAAGATAGCCAGACGTGCGATCTCGACCGGGTATTTTTCAGCGATTCCGGTTCGGTCGCGGTCGAAGTTGCGCTGAAAATGGCGGTGCAGTACTGGCGCAACCGCGGCATCCGCGGCCGCAACCGGATCGTCGCCTTCACCGGCGGTTATCATGGCGACACGACCGGAGCGATGGCCGTGTCCGACCCGGAAGGAAGCTTTCACGTAGCATTCCGCGGGCTGCTGCCGGAGCAGATCATCGTCGATTTGCCGGTGGATGAAGCGACCACGGCGGCGTTCGAAGCCGCGCTCGCTCACCGCGCCGACGAGGTCGCCGCAATCATCGTCGAGCCCTTGGTGCAGGGTGCCGGCGGCATGCGCTTTCATAATGCCGGTGTCCTCAAGACTTTGCGGGCGATTGCAGACCGTTACGAGATATTGCTGATCTTCGATGAAATCTTCACTGGCTTTGGCCGTACTGGCGCAATGTTCGCCTTCCAAGAGGCCGGCGTCGTTCCCGATATCCTCACTTTGTCGAAAGCCCTGACCGGCGGCACGCTGCCGCTTGCCGCCACCATCGCACGCCGCAACGTTTTCGAGGCCTTCTGGTCGGACGATCCGGCTTCCGCGCTGATGCACGGGCCGACCTTCATGGCCAACCCGCTCGCTTGCGCGGCCGCTAATGCCTCGCTCGATCTGTTTGCGCGCGAACCGCGGATCGATCAGGTGGCCAAGATCGCAGCGGCGCTCCGCGCCGGACTCGAGCCGTGCAGGAAACATCACGGCGTGAAGGATGTGCGGGTCAAAGGCGCTATAGGGGCGGTCGAACTCGAAGGCATCGCCGACGTCAACGCCTTGCGGCAGCGCTTTATCGCCAAAGGCGTGTTTATCCGGCCGTTCGGCAATATCGTCTATCTCACCCCGGCCTTTACGATCGGCGACGACGATCTTGCTCGGCTCACGGGCGCGATTTGCCGGGTCGTCGCGGAGGGCTGCTGATCAGAGCATGATCCCGAAAAGTGGAGACCGGTTTTCGGAAAAGATCATACTCAAACAACAAATCTAATTGCGTTAAATCAGCGGCTTGCCGCGCACATCGACAGCCTTGTCGATCTTGACCAGCACGCCGATGCCTGTGTCGGCCCCGACATGGGTTTGCTCCCGCGGCAGCAATTTGGCGAAGATCGCATCATGAATGGGCCCGCTTTCGTGCAGTTCGACACTGCCGAAGAAACGCAGGAAGCCGCTCTCCAAGACGCCGTCACGCTGGGCTTTGAAGTTGGCGTACATCACGCAGATGCGCTTGTCGTGAGCGAGATTATCGAGCGCGGTGCGCTTGGAGCGTTCCCAATAAGCCAGATGCGTGTCGTCGAACACGATCATGCTGCCCTTGGGGCTGATATTGGGCCCCTGTGGACCGGAGGTCGCCACCAGGCACGGATAGCCGTCGTCCCAGGCGTTGCGGATAAGGGTCTTGATCGTGTCGGAAAGCGGCATGGAGCGTGACCTGAGATGTTGGAGGATGGCCAATTCGGACAGTCAAAAATGCAAACAGCGCAGCGTTTCTAGCCTAATAACCGACGGCTGTGCCATGAAGATCGTAAGCGTCAGCCCGCTCGATCTTCACGGTCGCGATCTCGCCGACGCGGAGCGGCCGGTGGCTCGCGACAAAAACGCTGCCGTCGATCTGCGGCGCGTCGCCTCTGCTGCGGCCCTTGGCGACGGTCGGTCCGACTTCGTCGATGATGACACGCTCGCGGTTGCCGACTTTGCGTTTGAGGCGTTTCTGCGAAATCGCCTGCTGATGCTGCATCAGGCGATGCCAGCGCTGTTCTTTGATCTCATCCGGCACAGCTGCCGCGAGATCGTTTGATGCCGCACCCGCGACCGGCTCGTAACGGAAACAGCCGACACGATCGAGCTGCGCTTCGCTCAGCCAGTCGAGCAGCCGCGCAAACTCCTCGTCCGTCTCGCCGGGGAAGCCGACGATGAAAGTGGAACGGATCGTCAGGCTCGGACAGATGTCCCGCCAGCGCGAGATGCGCTCGAGCGTCTCTTCTTGCGCCGCCGGCCGGCGCATGCGTTTGAGAACATCAGGGCTGGCGTGCTGAAACGGCACGTCGAGATAAGGCAGCACCTTGCCGTCAGCCATCAGGGAAATGACCTCGTCGACATGAGGGTAGGGATAGACGTAGTGCAGCCGCACCCAGACGCCGAACTCGCCGAGCTCGCGCGCCAGATCGAGAAATTTTGCCCGGACCTCGCGGTCCTTCCAGCGGCTCGCCGCATATTTCAGGTCGACGCCATAGGCCGAAGTGTCCTGGGAAATGACCAGGAGTTCTTTCACTCCCGCCGCAACCAGCTTTTCAGCTTCGCCCAGCACGTCGGCGGCCGGGCGCGACACCAGATCGCCGCGCAATTTGGGGATGATGCAGAAGGTGCAGCGATTATTGCAGCCTTCCGAAATCTTCAGGTAAGCGTAGTGCCGCGGCGTGAGCTTGATGCCCTCGGGCGGGATCAGATCGGCATAGGGATCGTGCTGCGGCGGGGCGGCGCGATGCACCGCGTCGAGCACGCTCTCATATTGCTGAGGGCCTGACACCGCGAGCACGCCGGGATGCACCGCCGTGATCTTTTCCGGCTCGGCGCCCATGCAGCCGGTGACGATCACCTTGCCGTTTTCGGCCATGGCCGTGCCAATGGCGGCGAGCGATTCCGCCTGGGCGCTGTCGAGAAATCCGCAGGTATTGACGATCGCGAGGTCCGCGCCCTTGTGCTCGCGGGCAAGCTCATAACCCTCCGCGCGCAGCCGCGTAATAATGCGCTCGGAATCGACCAGCGCCTTGGGGCAACCAAGCGAGACGAAGGAAATCCGAGCGGGACGGTTCATAAGGCGGTTTCTGCGGCGGTTTTGGAGGTAAATTCGGGGTCTTAGTTGCGATGATCGAGGGCGTGCCATAGCACGGCCAAGGATTGCGGGCTCAACCTCTAAATGCTTGTGCCTGATTGCCCTTGCAACAGCCCTTTGCCGCGAAAAAGCCCGGTGAAAACCGTGAAATCATCCCCGCCACGGGCGATGGTTAACGTTTGTTCGGGGGAAATTAACAAATTCGCGGTCTGCTCCGGCAAGACGAAGGGCGGATGGCGATTCTCGGCCTATCGCACCCGACAGAAGCGCGTGGACAAAGCGCGGCGTAGACTTCGCTGTTTGGCTGGGCTTGGCAGCATTAGCTGGGGGACGACGAACCTACATGGTGCAGTCGAAACAGATCGGTGCGCTGCTGCTGGCGGTGAGCCTTGCCGGCTGCGGCAGCTATTCGATGTTCGACACCTCGTCGTTCAATTCGTCGGGCTTTGGGTCGAGTAAATCGTCGGATTGGAAGAACACCACGGACAATTCGTCGGCGAATGCCGATCCCGCCAGCACCGCCTCTACCGCGCCCACGACGCCAAGCCGGAACGACACCGAGTCTTTGAATTCGCTGTTCGCGCGCGCTGCGCAAAATCAAACCAACGCGCCACAGCCGACGCCTGCTCCTGCCGCGAGCGCCACGGCAAAACCTGTCGTCGTGGCCGATGCTCGCGACACCACCGTTGCGCCGCCGGCAACTCAGAGCGTCAATGTCACGCCGCGCGGCCGCGCCTATCTGTTCCGCGGCATCGCCGGGCTGATCTATTCGCGCGGCATGGACAAGCTCGCCGAACGGATCCGGCATACCGGTCTGCCGGCGAGCGTCGACACCTATCTAATGTGGCGCCCGGTCGCCGATCAGGCCATCCGTGATTATCGCCGCGATCCGCAACCCATCATTCTGATCGGCCATTCGATGGGCGGCGACGCCACCTTGGCCTTTGCCGAACTGCTCAACGCCAACGACATTCCGGTGAACCTCGTCGTCACCTATGACCCGAGCCGCATCGCCGACGATGTGCCGCCGAATGTCGAGCGCTATATCAATATTTTTCAGTCAACGAATGTGATGGGCGGCGGCAACGTCGTGCAGGGCACGCGCTTCCACGGTCACTATGCCAGCTACAATCTAAAAGATCACAACGAGCTCATTCATATCAATATCGAGAAGGCCGACCGCATTCAGGAGCAATTGGTCGAAAAAATCGTCGAGCTGGCCTCGACACCGCCCACCGCCGAAGGCGACGCAATTCCAATTCGCCTCGAGGTCCCCTCCGACGCTGCGGTCGAATTGTGGGATTCCGGCCAGCCGATGGCGGCGCATGCCGGCGATACTTTGAAGACCTTTGCCGACACCTATCACGTGCCGTTATGGTCGCTTGCCGAGATCAATGCGGTGTCGCCACGCACGCCTCTTACCGAGGGGCAACGTATCGTTATTCCGCGTCACCTGGTGCCGATGGCCGCGCCGAGCCTGGCGGCAACCGCTGTTTCGAGCTACGCACCGGTCGGCCACTAATCGCAAAAATTACACCCAGCAGCACGGCGGTAAACTGTCTAAACTCGCGCCGCAATGAAGCTTCCCGATCCGCCATTACTGGTGGTTACCGATCGTCATCAAGCGCTACGTCCGCTTGTTGAGATCGTCGGCTTGGCACTGGCGGCCGGCTGCCGCTGGGTCAGCCTGCGCGAAAAGGACTTGCCGGAGGACGAGCAAATCCTACTGGCGCGAACGCTGTTGCCGACCACGCGCCGGCACAATGCGTGCCTGATGCTGCATGGTGAAGCGGCGCTGGCCGATCTTGCCGGCACTGACGGCGTGCACTTGCCCTCAGGCAGCGATGCGGCGGCGGCGCGCAAGCTCCTGGGTGCGGGAAAGCTCATCGGCTTGTCGATCCACACCGCCACCGAGGCTGCCGCGGTCGATCCCGCGACAGTCGACTACGCCATTGCCGGTCCGGCTTTTGAAACGCCGAGCAAGCCGGGCTATGGCCCCGAGATCGGCCGCAAGGGCTTGCGCGAACTGGCGGCCGCAGCGCACGTGCCGCTCCTTGCCATCGGTGGCATCAATACCGTGCGCATCGGCGACGTGATCGCCGCTGGCTGCGCGGGGATTGCCGTTATGGGCGGCGTGATGCGCGCCGCAGATCCGGCGGTCGAGGTACAGGTGCTGACGGCAAGTCTTTGCGGCGCGCTCGCGATCAAAGCGTGATCAGGACGGTTAGCGCGCGCGATAGGTGGCAACGCCCTGATCGGGCAGCCAAACACCCGACGGCAGCTTTCCCGCCTGCCAGAACACGTCGATCGGCATGCCGCCGCGCGGATGGAAATAGCCACCTATGCGCAGCCACTTCGGTTTCAACAGCCCGACGAGTTTTTTGCCGATATCGATCGTGCAGGCCTCGTGAAATGCGCCGTGATTGCGAAAACTATTCAGATAGAGCTTCAGCGACTTTGACTCGACCAGCCAAGCCTTCGGCACGTAGTCTATGACAAGCGTCGCGAAGTCCGGTTGTCCTGTGACCGGGCACATCACGGTGAATTCAGGAAAGGTGAAGCGCGCGAGGTAATTGGCGTCCGGATGCGGATTGGGCACGCGGTCGAGTACGGCCTCTTCGGGCGAGGCGGGAGGCGGCGAGAGGCGGCGCAGTTGAGGCGCTTTTTGCGGCGGCTTTGTCGTCGTTTTTCCGACCATAGCACGACTGCATGCCTTGCTTGCCCAAGCATGACAAGAGGCCATGACAAGAGACCATGACAAGAGGCTCCCCAATCCTGTAGAAGCCCTTCGCGGCGCATGAGCCAGCGATCAAGCGCCATTCTGTTTATCCGGGGACCAGGCATGACCGCCATCGTCGACATTATCGGCCGGGAGATTTTGGACAGCCGCGGCAACCCGACCGTCGAGGTCGACGTGGTGCTCGAGGACGGGTCGCTCGGCCGCGCCGGCGTGCCGTCCGGCGCTTCGACCGGCGCCCACGAGGCGGTCGAACTGCGCGACGGCGACAAGAAGCGCTATCTCGGCAAGGGCGTGCGCAACGCCGTCGAAGCCGTCAATGGCGAGATTTTCGATGCACTCGCTGGCATGGATGCCGAGGCGCAGGTCAAGCTCGACGAGACCATGATCGCGCTCGACGGCACGCCCAACAAAAGCCGGCTCGGCGCCAACGCCATTCTCGGCGTGTCGCTCGCCGCTGCCAAAGCCGCGGCGATTGCCAATCAGCTTCCGCTCTATCGCTATGTCGGCGGCACGTCGGCGCGGCTTCTGCCGGTGCCGATGATGAATATCGTCAATGGCGGCGCGCATGCCGACAACCCCATCGATTTCCAGGAATTCATGATCGTGCCGCTCGGCATGGCAACGTTTGCCGAAGCGCTGCGCGCCGGCTCGGAGATTTTCCACACCCTGCGCGGTGCGTTAAAGGATGCTGGCCACAACACCAATGTCGGCGACGAAGGCGGCTTCGCGCCGAATCTCGCTTCCGCAGATGCCGCGCTGGACTTTGTGATGAAGGCGATCGAGAAGGCCGGCTACAAGCCGGGCGATAATGTCAGTCTGGCGCTCGACCCCGCCTCGACCGAATTTTTCAAGGACGGCACTTACGTCTATGAAGGCGAAGGTAAGAAGCGCTCGCGGCGAGAGCAGACCAAATATCTCGCCGACCTGGTCGGCCGCTATCCGATCGTGTCGATCGAGGACGGTATGGCGGAAGACGATATCGAGGGCTGGATCATGCTGACCGAAGCAATCGGCAGCAAATGCCAGCTGGTCGGCGACGATCTCTTCGTTACGAATGTCAAACGGCTCAGCGACGGTATCGCCAAGCACTACGCCAACTCAGTTTTGATCAAGGTCAACCAGATCGGCACGCTCACTGAAACGCTCGCCGCCGTCGAAATGGCGCACAAGGCCGCCTATACCACGGTGATGTCGCATCGTTCGGGCGAGACCGAAGACGCGACTATCGCCG
Organism: Xanthobacteraceae bacterium; assembly: GCA_035483735.1. Classification (GTDB taxonomy): domain Bacteria; phylum Pseudomonadota; class Alphaproteobacteria; order Rhizobiales; family Xanthobacteraceae; genus BOG-931. The sequence continues at coordinate 32,389 of DATHPQ010000077.1, forward strand.
ATCTCGCTGTCGCCAGCAATTGCGGCCAGATCAAAACCGGCTCGCTGGCGCGCTCCGACCGCACGGCGAAATACAATCAGTTGCTGCGCATCGAGGAGGATCTTGGTCCGCAGGCAGTCTATGCCGGGCGCTCGGCGTTCCGCGCACTGCGCTAGTTCCGCCGCAATAGCTCCACCATGGGCGCCTGTTGAGCGGCGCTCGCAACAGCGATACCCTGCACATCTCCTCGGGAATGGGTGCGATATGGACCAGACGCTTGAATTGAAGCCGGGAAACCGGCGGCTCGCGGTAGAAAACCTGCGCGACTACATCGCTGCGTCGATCGATGCCTCGCCTTCTTTCGACGCGCCGTTCACACACCTCGTGCTTGATCGCGTTTTTCCGGACGAAGCCTACGCCCTGATGCTCGCCAATATGCCGGAGGTCAACGACTACCGGCCAATGCACGGGCGCAGCAAAGGTCACGATCTCGCCGACGGTACCCACACAAGGGTGAAGATCGATCTGTTCCCCGAATATATCCGTCACCTGCCGCCGCAGAAGCGCACGGTCTGGGATGTCGTCGGCCGCGCACTGTGCTCGCGGAAGGTCAAGGATGCTTTTGTGCGGCGGCTGGCGCCGGCGCTTGAGCGCCGTTTCGGCGGCGGCTATGCCGCGACTGGCATGTATCCAATCCCGATCCTGACGCGCGACATTCCTGGTTATCTGATCACGCCGCATACCGATACGCGCTGGAAAGGCATCACGGTGCAGCTCTATTTGCCGCGCGATGCCTCCACGACGCATATCGGCACGATTTTCCACGAGAAGCTTGCCGACGGCTCGCTGCCGAAGGTCAAGCAGATGAAATTCGCGCCGAATACCGGCTATGCCTTCGCCGTGGGCACGGACACTTGGCACTCGGCGGACGCGGTCGGCGCTGAAGTGAAAACGCGTGACAGCATCCTGCTGACCTATTTCGTCGATGCCGGCATGCTGCGCTTCATGCGCAACCGCGGCAAGCGGCTCGGCAATTTCGTGCTCAGCGAAGTGCGCAACAGGTTGCCGTAGCGGCGAAACCATTAGCGACGAGAACCATGGCCCCATTAAGCCCGCTTTAATCGGCAGGCTCGCATGGTAGGGCCATGGTTACCCGCAAACGGCTGCGCACGATCCTCAACGCGCTCGCGCTCTATGTGCTTGCGGCGCTGTTGATCGGTTATTTCGGCGTCAACGCCTATAGCGGCAATCGCGGGCTCAAGGCCAAGGAAGACATCGACCGGCAAATGGCCGCGCTCAATACCGATCTGACGCGGCTCAAGCTCGAACATGCGCAATGGGCGCGGCGCGTCGCGCTGCTCAAATCCGACGCCATCGACCCGGACATGCTCGATGAGCGCGCGCGCCTGCTGCTCGACTATGTCGATCCCAATGACCTGACCATGATGTTCCGGCCGGCGGCCAGCCCGCCTGCCGCACCGCACCCTTGACGGCCCCTTGAAGTCGCCGTAGCCGATTACGAAATTGGTTTTTCCGACAAGCATTTGGCCGATGGCGCCTGTCCCCCGCCGGCAATGCTCTGACTTCCGCAACACAGCGAATTCCGCTATTGGAGGAGGCCCGCCTGCCGAAACGCTTTGTCATCTTTCGAGGACACTGATGGCCGCTGCCCAGACTGCGCAAACCGCTGAGAAAATGAGCCCTGCCGCCGGAAACGGCGCGGCCACCTTGGGTGGCGCAAAGATCGCCGAATTCACCAAGGAGCAGGAGCTCGACGCGCTCCGTCACATGCTCCTGATCCGCCGGTTCGAGGAAAAGGCCGGTCAGATGTACGGCATGGGCCTGATCGGCGGCTTCTGTCACCTCTATATCGGCCAGGAAGCGGTCGTCATCGGCATGAAAATGGCGACGAAGGAAGGTGATCAGATGATCACCGGCTATCGCGACCACGGCCATATGCTCGCCTGCGACATGGACCCCAAAGGCGTGATGGCGGAGCTGACCGGGCGGCGCGGCGGCTACTCCAAGGGCAAGGGCGGCTCCATGCACATGTTCTCGCTGGAGAAGAAGTTCTACGGCGGCCATGGCATTGTCGGCGCCCAAGTGCCGCTCGGCACCGGTCTCGCTTTCGCCAATAAATATCGCGGCAATGATGCGGTCTGCCTGACTTATTTCGGCGACGGCGCGGCCAATCAAGGCCAGGTCTACGAAAGCTTCAACATGGCCGAGCTGTGGAAACTGCCGGTCGTTTACGTCATCGAAAACAATCGCTACGCGATGGGCACGTCGGTGACACGCTCGTCGGCACAGACCGATTTTTCCAAGCGCGGCGTTTCCTTCAACATCCCGGGGTCGCAGGTCGACGGCATGGACGTGCGCGCGGTGAAGACGGCGTCGGAAGAGGCGCTGGCCTGGTGCCGCGCCGGCAAGGGCCCGGTGATCCTCGAAATGATGACCTACCGCTATCGCGGCCACTCCATGTCTGATCCGGCAAAATACCGGACCAAGGAGGAAGTCGACAAAATGCGCACGGAGCACGATCCGATCGAGCAGGTGCGCAAGCGGCTCCTCGACAAGAAATGGGCGAGCGAAGACGATTTGAAGAAGATCGACGCGTCCGTGCGCGCCGTCATCAACGAAGCGTCCGAGTTCGCGACCCACGATCCCGAGCCCGATCCTGCCGAACTTTACACCGACGTCTATCGTTAAGTTGCGATCAGCGTGCCGCTGTAAGCACCCAGTGTGTCACGCTACCGAGTGAGCGATCATGCCGACTGAGATTCTAATGCCCGCCCTGTCGCCCACGATGGAGAAGGGCAATCTTGCCAAGTGGCTCAAGAATGAGGGTGATGCCGTCAAATCCGGCGACGTGATTGCCGAGATCGAGACCGACAAAGCCACCATGGAGGTGGAAGCGGTCGACGAGGGCACGCTCGGAAAGATATTGGTGCCGGCCGGCACCAATGATGTCGCCGTCAATACGCCGATCGCCATGATCCTCGCTGACGGCGAAGACGCCGCCGCTCTAAAAGCCGGCGCGCCGGCCAAAGCGCCTAAGCCGGCCGAACCCGCGCCACCTGCAGCGCCCGCGGCAAAAGCCGAGGCTCCGGCAGTGCCCGCTCCGACGGCCGCGGCTCCGCATGCTGCGCCGGAGCCGGAAGTGCCGGCAGGCACCGAGCTCGTCTCAATGACCATGCGCGAAGCCTTGCGCGATGCCATGGCCGAAGAAATGCGCCGCGATCCCGACGTGTTCGTGATGGGCGAGGAGGTCGCAGAATATCAGGGCGCCTACAAGGTGACCCAGGGACTTCTGGAAGAGTTCGGCGCGCGGCGCGTTATCGATACGCCGATTACCGAACACGGCTTTACCGGCGTCGGCGTCGGCGCGGCATTCGACGGGCTAAAACCCATCGTCGAATTCATGACATTCAATTTCGCCATGCAGGCGATGGATCAGCTCATCAATTCGGCGGCGAAGACGCAATATATGTCGGGCGGACAGGTCAAGGTCTCGATCGTGTTCCGCGGCCCGAACGGTCCGGCCTCGCGCGTTGCCGCGCAACACAGCCAGGATTATTCGGCCTGGTACTCGCACATTCCGGGCCTGAAGGTGATCGCGCCGTCGACCGCGGCCGATGCCAAGGGCTTGCTCAAAGCAGCCATCCGCGATCCCAATCCGGTGATCTTTCTTGAGAACGAAATTCTCTACGGCCACTCTTCGCCGGTGCCGAAGCTTGACGACTACGTGCTGCCGATCGGCCGGGCCCGTGTCGTTCGTCCCGGCAACGACGTCACCATCGTCGCCTGGTCGATGGGCATGACCTATGCGCTGAAAGCGGCCGAAGAACTGGCGAAAGACGGCATTGACGCCGAGGTGATCGATCTGCGCACGCTCAAGCCGATGGATACCGCGACGATCATCGAGTCGGTGAAGAAGACCGGCCGCGTGGTCACGGTCGAAGAAGGCTGGAAGCAATCCGGCGTCGGCTCCGAGATTGCCGCTTCCCTGATGGAAAGTGCGTTTGATTATCTCGACGCGCCAGTGATGCGAGTATGCGGCAAGGACGTGCCGATGCCGTATGCCGCAAATTTGGAAAAGCTCGCGCTGCCATCCGTTGCCGAAGTTGTCGAGGCGGTGAAAGCCGTCACTTACCGCTGAATTAGATTGGTGAGATTGGCGTCCGATGCCTATCAATATTCTCATGCCGGCCTTATCGCCCACGATGGAGAAGGGCAACCTTGCCAAGTGGCTCAAGAAAGAGGGCGACGCGGTCAAGACCGGCGACGTGATTGCCGAAATCGAGACCGACAAGGCGACGATGGAATACGAAGCCGTCGATGACGGCACGCTGGCGAAGATCGTGGTGCCGGAAGGCACGCAAGATGTCGCGGTCAATCAACTCATCGCCGTGATGGCGCAGGAAGGCGAGGACGTGAAGGCCGCCGCGGCCGCGGCCGGGGGGAAGGGCGCGGCGCCCGCCGCCGCATCGCCCGTTCCTGCTGCGGCACCGGCGACACAGGCTGCTGCCGCTTCTGCGGTGCAAGCCAAGGGGGAAGCCAAGGCGACTGCTGCTCCGCCTCCATTGCCGGTTCCCGTCGCAGCGCCGAAAGCCGCACCCGCGGCACCCGTGACCAACGGGCACGCCGGCGGGCGCGTTTTTTCTTCACCGCTGGCCCGGCGGCTCGCCAAGGATGCCGGCATCGATATCGGCCGCATCCAGGGCACCGGTCCGCACGGCCGTATCATCGCCCGCGATGTGGCGACGGCAAAAGCCGGCGGCGGATTGAAGGCGACCGCCGCACCGGGCGCCGGCACGACGCCGATGATCGTGCCGTCAATGTCGGACCAGCAGATCCGCGCGCTCTACGAGGACGGCAGCTACGAGGTCGTGCCGCATGACGGCATGCGCCGCACCATCGCGCAGCGGCTTACCGCCTCGGTGCAGACCATTCCGCATTTCTATCTCACCGTCGATTGCGATATCGGCAAGCTTCTGGAAGCGCGCGAAGAGATCAACGCGCTCGCGCCCAAAGGCGCCGACGGCAAGCCCGCCTACAAGCTTTCGGTCAACGATTTCGCCATCAAGTCGCTCGCGCTCGCGCTGCAGCGTGTGCCGGATGCCAATGTGAGCTGGACCGAAGGCGGCATGCTCAAGCATAAGCATTCCGATATCGGCGTCGCGGTGGCAATGCCGAACGGCCTGATCACGCCGATCGTCCGTGCGGCCGAAACCAAATCGCTCGCCGCGATCTCGAACGAGATGCGCGACTTCGCCATACGCGCGCGCGAACGCAAGCTCAAGCCGCACGAATATCAGGGCGGCACGTCGGCGGTATCCAATCTCGGCATGTACGGCATCAAGGACTTCACCGCCGTGATCAATCCGCCACACGCGACCATTCTCGCCGTCGGCACCGGCGAGGAGCGCGCTGTGGTGCGTGACGGCAAGATCGTCGCCGCGCATATCATGAGCGTCACCATGTCGTGCGACCATCGCGCCGTCGACGGCGCGCTCGGCGCGATCCTGATCGGCGCCTTCAAGTCGCTGATCGAAAACCCGGTGATGATGCTGGTGTAGCCCATAGTGGGGTAATCCATGCCTCTCGTGCGGATCGATCTGCGGCGCGGCAAACCGGCGGCCTACAAGAAGGCGATCAGCGACGGCGTCTATCAGGCGCTGCGCGAGATATTCACGGTGCCTGAGAATGATCGCTTCATGGTCGTGACCGACCGCGATGAAGCGGACTTCATTTACGAGCCAAGCTATCTCGGCATTGAGCACGGCTCAGAGTTCGTCATGCTGCAAATCACCGTGACCAATACGCGCACGGTCGAACAGAAGCAGGCGCTCTATGCGCGGATCGTCGAATTACTCGGCAAGAATCCCGGCATCCGGCCGCAGGACGTGATGATCAACCTGATTGACGTCGGCAAAGAGAATTGGTCGTTCGGCAACGGCATCGCGCAATACGTTTGATTGCTGCGCGCGACACCGGCTTGCGCGGCTTCAGGCGGGATCGAGCCCCTTAGCGCGGAACGCCGCAACGGCCGACGGCGCGCGCAAAGACGCGATCAGAGCTTTGCCTGTATCGACATGTTTGCAGTCCGGCATCAGGCCTGCTGCAAAGGCAGTGATCAAATTGAGATCGCCGGGCAACATACCGACGATCTCGACGCCCGCGACATGGAGCAGTTCCGGCTTTTGTTGCACGGCAAGCTCTGCTTCGCCGGAAATGAGGAGTGTGGCGGTAAAGCCGCCCGGTGGCGGATATTTGGTTCTGGGTCGCATTTCGGCGGCGATGCCCATGCGCTCGAGCAACTTCTCGAAATAGACCCCACTCGCGCCGCCCGCAGACGGTTCGCTATAGGCGATCGATTTGGCGTTGAGCAGCGTCTGTTTCAGCGCCTCGGGCGTGGAAATGTCCGGTTTCGGCGCACCGGCTTTGACCGCGATGCCGACGCCGGAACTGGCGAGCGGCACCTCCGATCCCGGCGCAACCTTGCCCTGCTTGCTGAGCGCGTCGAGGCCGGCGCGGCTCAGCACCAGCACATCGGCGGTTTCGCCGCCCTCGATCCGCTTCACCAGCATGGGAGCGGTCCCCCAGGTCACGGCGAGCTTGTGGCCGCTTGTCGTCTCGAATTGCGCGAATAGGCCTTCGGCGGCACTGCGCACGCCGATCGTGCTGTAAACGGTGAGCTCAGCCATAAAGGAGGATCGCTGTTGCGCTGGGGTAGTGGGCCGGTAGTACACACCCGATCCCGGCCGGGTTCAACGGCGGTGGAGCCCGAAGCAATCTACGCGGGCATTGTTCTTGCTTCGCCCGGCCTTCACAGGCAGGAGATGTGCTCGCCACATTTGGCTGCTCAAAGGCTGCTTGATGGATGATCTGATCGCAGGCTATCGCCGTTTCCGCGCCAGCACCTGGCAGACCGAGAGGAGCCGCTTCGAGGCGCTGAGCCGGCTCGGGCAGCGGCCGCGCGCGCTGATCATCGCCTGTTCGGACAGCCGCACCGATCCGCAAATGGTGTTCAATGCACGCCCCGGCGAACTCTTCGTCGTCCGCAACGTCGCCAATATCGTGCCGCCTTACGGGCCGGACGACCACCCGCACGGCGTGAGTTCGGCGATCGAATTCGCCGTGCGCTCGCTCAAGGTGCGGGAAATCGTGGTGTTGGGTCACGCCATGTGCGGCGGCATTCAGGCATTGCTCAACGGCGCGCCGCGCGAAGTCTCCGATTTCGTCGGCCAGTGGGTAAGCATCGCCGAGCCGGCGCGCGAGCTCGCGCTCAAGGCGCCCCCGGAGCTGCAGCAGCAAGTCTGCGAACACGAAGCGGTGCGCCTGTCGCTTGCCAACCTCATGACCTTCCCCTGGATCAAGGACGCAGTCGACGCCGGCCATATTACGCTCTATGGCTGTTTTTTCGACATCCGCTCGGGCGTGCTCGAACGGCTCGGCGACGACGATGTTTTCCAACCCATTCCCGACCAGTCGGCCTGACGCCATCCGTCCGACGCCGCCTGTCTCGCACCATGGCCGGACTTGTTCCGGCCGCGCAGATCTCTAAATGACTGGGCCTGGGTGCCCGCGACAAAAGCGGGCGTGACGGGGTAAGGTCAGGCGCCAAGGCGCGTAGGGCGAGGATTGAATGGCTGAGACGGATTTCGACATCATCATTATCGGTTCCGGCCCGGGCGGTTATGTCACCGCGATCCGCGCCGCCCAGCTCGGCTTCAAGACCGCGATCGTCGAGCGCGAATTTCTCGGCGGCATTTGCCTCAACTGGGGCTGCATCCCGACCAAGGCGCTGCTGCGCTCGGCGGAGATCTATCACTACATGCAGCACGCCAAGGATTATGGGCTGTCGGCAGGCGAGGTGACCTACGATCCGGCGGCTGTGGTGAAGCGTTCGCGCGGCGTGTCGAAGCGGCTCAATGACGGCGTCGGCTTCCTGATGAAGAAGAACAAGGTCAGCGTGATCTGGGGCGAGGCGGCGATCGACGCGCCCGGCAAGATCACGGTGAAGCCCGGCCGCAATGAAGGACCGAAAGGCGCGCTCGGCGCGGGTACCTATCAGGCCAAGCACATCATCATCGCCACCGGCGCGCGGCCGCGTGTTCTGCCGGGGCTCGAGCCCGACAAGAAACTGGTCTGGACCTATTTCGAGGCAATGGTGCCGGAGAAAATGCCGAAGTCGCTGCTCGTCGTCGGTTCCGGCGCGATCGGCATCGAATTCGCCTCGTTCTATCGCACGCTGGGCTCCGACGTGACCGTGGTTGAAGTGCTGCCGCAGATTCTTCCCGTCGAGGACGCCGAGATTGCGGCCTTTGCGCGCAAGAGCTTTGAAAAACAAGGCATCAAGATCTTCACCGGCGCCAAGGTCACGAAACTCGACAAGAAGGCAGATAGCGTCACCGCGACCATTGACGATGGCAAAGGCGGCACGCAGACCTTGACGGTCGATCGCGTCATCGCCGCGGTCGGCGTCGTCGGCAATATCGAAAATCTCGGCCTCGAAAAACTCGGCGTGCAAACCGAGCGTGGCGCCATCGTTATCGACGGCCTGTGCAAGACCAATGTGCCGGGCATCTATGCCATCGGCGATGTCGCCGGCCCGCCGCTCCTTGCCCACAAAGCCGAGCATGAAGGCGTGATCTGCGTCGAAGCGATCAAAGGACTGCATCCGCATCCGATGAACAAACTGATGATCCCCGGCTGCACCTATTGCACACCGCAGATCGCCTCTGTCGGCCTCACCGAACAGGCGGCCAAGGACAAGAAGCTCGACATCCGCGTTGGCCGCTTCCCGTTTGTCGGCAACGGCAAGGCCATTGCGCTCGGCGAGGACCAGGGTCTGGTCAAAGTGATTTTCGACAAGAAGACAGGACAACTCCTCGGCGCCCATATGGTTGGCGCCGAAGTCACCGAGCTGATCCAAGGCTATGTGGTGGCGATGAATCTCGAAACCACCGAGGAAGAGCTGATGCACACCGTGTTCCCGCATCCGACTTTGTCGGAGATGATGAAGGAAGCGGTGCTGGACGCTTACGGGCGCGTTTTGAATATTTAAGTCTGATCGGTGTTGATTTCGACATAACCGGTCGGGGCGACGGATGCGCAAGCTCTAGCGGAGGCAGTCATGCCGCAGGTCGCTGTCCCGTTCGCTCGTCGGAAATTCGCGCGTTACAAGCTCGCACGCTCGCTGCCTGCATGGCTCGGCATTGTCGTGCTGTCCGCGGCCTTCGTTTTGGCGGCTTGCTCGCAGAAATCGCAATCGCTGGCGGATTACATAGCCGCGATCTGCGCGTCGCATTTCCGCGACGCTACGCGCGAGGAAGCGCCGTTCCTCGCCGACAATGTCAGCGCCATGTCGAAGATGATGGTCGATATGGGCATCACCCCGTCGGGGGACATCGATCGCGACTTCGTCGCCCTGATGGTGCCGCACCATCAGGGCGCCATCGACATGGCGCAAGCCGAGTTGCGTTACGGTCAAAACGAGCAGCTCCGGCGCATGGCGCAGGAAATCATCGTCACGCAGCAAGCGGAAATCGCCGCCATGCGGCTCGCCGTCGGCGAGCCATTGCCGCCGGCAATGCCGGCGCCCGACCAAGAATCTACGACGAGAAGCGACAACACAAAGGCCTCGATCCAGTAGTCGACAGGAGTGTGAGATGAGACGAGCCATTATCCTCAGCCTCGCCTTGAGTGCCGCCGCCCTCATGAATGTTGCGCCGCTCCTGGCAGGACAGGCGCCCGGCAGCGCCGCCGATCCGGATATTCCGGTCAGCCATCACGACCGGGTCTATGCGGCGGAGCAATTCTCCAACACTGTGTCAGTCATCGATCCGGTGGACAACAAACTCCTTGGCGTGATCCGGCTCGGCGATCCGTCGCCCTCGGACCTGAGCCCGCTCTACAAGGGACAGGTTCTGGTGCACGGCATGGGCTTCTCGCCGGATCATCACACACTCGCCATCGTCTCGATCGGCTCGAATTCCGTGAGCTTCATCGATACGGCGACCAATAAAGTCAGACACGTCACTTATGTCGGCCGCGCGCCGCACGAGGCTTTTTTCACGCCTGGCGGCAAAGAGGTCTGGGTCACCGTCCGCGGCGAAAATTATGTATCGGTGCTGGACGGCACGACCTACGAAGAGAAGACCCGCATCACCACGCCGAATGGGCCGGGCATGCAGATTTTCTCGCCGGACGGCAAATACGGCTACGTCTGCTCTTCGTTCAACCCGGAAATCGATGTCGTTACCATCGCCGACCACACGATCGTCGGCAAAGTCACGCAGGCTAGCCCGTTCTGCCCGAATATCGCGGCGACGCCGGACGGTTCGCAGGTTTGGATCACGCTGAAAGATACCGGCAAGACGCAGGTGTTCGATGCGCATCCGCCGTTCGCGATACTAAAGACGATGGATACCGGGCCGATCACCAATCACGTCAATATTGTTCACAACGCCAAAGGCATGTTCGCCTATGTCACGATCGGCGGCCTCAACGAAGTGAAAGTCTTTCGTACCGACAATTTCGAGCAGGTCGCGACCATCCCGGTCGGCAAGCTGCCGCATGGCGTGTGGCCGTCAGGCGATGGCACGCGGGTTTATGTCGGACTTGAAGGCGACGACCAGATGACCGCGATCGACACACTGACCAACAAGGTCATCGCGTCGGTTCCGATCGGGCAGGCGCCACAGGCGATTGCTTACGTGCCCAATGCCGTGCCGGATGGCGCCGGCACCGACAATCTGATGCCGCTTGGTCTCGCGGGGCAGGCGGCGCATCTGACGCTCGCGCCGCCCGGCACAAAGACCGGACAAAGCGCGCCGCCGACCAGCGTGGCGCTTTACGATCAGGGACTGGCGCAGGTGCTTGAAGCGGCAGTCACAGGGCTCGAGCCGAAGCAGCCCTATCTGCTGGCCCTCTCCGAGCATCCCGACGGCAGTGGCAAGCTGCAGGGCCTATCGGGCTTCATGACCAATCCCGCAGGCGGCGCCATCGTCAACGCCGTCGGTCCGGTGCGCCAGCTGGTGCGCGGCGAAGACACGAGCCAACGCCGCTATCTTGTCATTGCACCCGGCACCGCCGACCAGCATGGCGCTCCGGTGCAAATCCAGATGCAGTGAGTTCGTATCTGTCTCGAACGACCGATCAGTAACATCGACGCGATATCACGAAAGGGCGCGACGTCATGAAACATTTTCTGCTCGAGGGCGAATATCTCGTGCCCTTCGAGGAATTTTCCGATCTCGTTCCCGCTCATCGCGCCTTTCTGCAGAATGGCTATGATGCCGGGCACTTCCTGTGCTCGGGCCCGCAAATTCCAGCGCGCGGCGGTTTCCTATTGGCGCGCGCGGAAAACCTAGAGAAGCTGCAGGAAATCCTGGCGGACGAGCCCTTCACCAAAGCCCAGAAGATGCGCTTTTGCCGGATCACGGAATTCAACCCAGTCCAGCACCAGCCGATCCTGAAGGACTGGTTCGCCAAAGCATAAGGCGGCGACTTGAGCCGTTAAGCGAGCAATCCCGCCATCGGTTTGACGCCATCACTGCCGGGGAACACGCTCTGCGCCAGCACGCGATCGTCGGCGTGAAGGTGATCTTTCAGCACGCCCTTGATCACCGCGCGCAGATCGGTGGTCGGTTTGAGATCGCGGTTCTCATAGAGGTTGGCGGCTTTGAGGCCCGGCCAGTCGGCGATGACGCGGCCGCCTTTGAGCGCGCCGCCGACCAGAAGCGCGACCGTCGCCGTGCCGTGATCAGTGCCGTCGGTGCCGTTGATGTGCGCGGTGCGGCCGAACTCAGTGGCGAGCACGACCACGGTGTCCTTCCAGGCCGGCCCCATATTGGTCTTGATTGCGCCGAGCGCGTCGTCGAGCGAGCCGAGCAATTGCGACAGGCGGCCAGAGGCGATGCCTTCGTTGACATGGGTGTCCCAGCCGTCGAGCGCGAGCGCGCCGACGCGCGGGCCGTCGGGCTGCGCCAGGAATTTCGCGGCGTTGCCGGCGGCCTCGGAGAAATAGGCGCGCACTTGCGCGGCGCCCGGCTTTTTTGCCGCGCCGTTTGCCATGCCGTTTGCCATGCCGTTTGCCATGTCGCCTGCGTGCTCGATCGCGGTCAGCTTGGAATTGTCGTCAAGCACGCTCGCGAGCTTCGCATCCCTGTGCTGGTAGAGATCGAGCAGCCGAGCCATGGTGTCGTCGCTGGCCGGCATGATCTGTTGCGGCGCCCAGGACAAAATCGGCGCCGGGCCGCGCGCGACGAGCGGCGTGACCGGGCCCACCGCGAATACTCTGCTGCCCTTACCGCTGCCCTTGGGATCGACAGGGCCGCCTGGCGCCAAACCTGACAGCGCGCGGTTGAGCCAGCCGCTGTCGCTCGGGGTTACTTTCGGTAATCCGCTCTCGAGCAAATCCTGACCGTCAAAATGCGAACGCTCGCGATAGGGCGTGGCGCAGGCATGAACGATGATCGCCTCGTTGGCCTGATACATATGTAGTAGGTTCGGCATCGCTGGATTGAGCGCGAAGAAATCGTTGAGCTTCAGCGCCGGCACCTTGCTGCCGAGTGTGAGCGCATTGTCGCCGCGCAATGCTACCCAGTCCGGATCGCCAACCGGCGCGACCGTGGCGAGCCCGTCGAGCGCACCGCGCAGAATGATAGCGAGAAAGCGCGGATCGCGGCCTTCGGCATACGCAAGCCTTGGCAGATGCGCCCAGGCGAACAGCGTGCCTGAAGCGAGCAACATTTCGCGCCGTGAGGGAGCATGCAGTGTCATGACTATCTCCGCAGGAATTCCGGCGACATGACCAGAAGCGCCAAGGCCTGCGCCCGCGTCTCCGCGCGCGCCACCGTGTCGCGCGTCTCGCGCGAGGCCAGCGGGCCGAGCCCGCTGTTGAGGAGCAGAAGCGGATCCACCCCCTGAGCACGGCCGGCAAATTCGCTGGCGATGTCGACGCGATGCGGGATGCCGTCGATCCACGCCGCCTCCGTATCGGGCCAGCCATTAGGCGCCGGCGGGCGCCACAATGGCGCGCCGAGCGTCGCCTGCGCATACATGATCCGGCCGATGGGAATGATCGCTTGCGTGCCGCTGAGCCGAATGACGCCGGCGATCCATTCGGCGGGAGGCTTCAGCTTCTGCCGCTGCGGCGCCCAGGACTCGTCCGCTGTCACCAGCGTCTTGGCGACTTCCTTGAGATTGCCGTCGCTGTCTTGGAAAGTTTTGGCCAGCTTGCCGACCAAGCTCGGCGGCGGGGTATCGGCGACGAAGTGGGACGCAATCTGCTCGGCAATGTGCTGCGCGGTGGCCGGATGGCGTGCCAGATCGGCGAGCACGGCACGGCCTTGCTCAACGCCGGTATCGGGATAGCGTTTGCCGAGCACCATTTGGTCGCCCGGTTGATGCAGCCGTTTGATGAAGGCGAACTCACCGCCGTGCTCGGGCTCAGCCGGGTCGATCCACGACCACCCGGTCAGCACATTGGCAAAGCTCGTCACATCGGCCTGCGTATAGCCGCTGCGAACTCCCAGCGTGTGGAGCTCAAACGTCTCGCGCGCCAGATTTTCGTTGAGACCCTTGTCGCGGTTGATGCCGGCAACCGAATCCGCGCCCATCGACTGAACATTGTCGAGATAGAACAGCATCGCCGGGTGGCTTTCGACCGCAAGCAACAAGTCGGCGAAGCGGCCAAGCACATGCGAACGGATCGCCTCGCGTTCGAACGGGCCGGCCATGCCGACGACCTTGTCGGCGGAGACACAAAAGTGGTTCGACCAGAACCACACCAAGCGCTCGACAAAGCCGACATCGGCAGTGGCCGCGGCATCGAAACGGGCTTTGGCCTCGCTGAGCAGAAGCTGCTGCGGCAACGGCGGCGGCTGGTTGGCGGGCTTCGGCGGCGGCGCAGGCGGCGCCGTGCTGGCCGCATCCGACATTTTTGCGGATGCATTCGACATGCCGGCCGGTCCACCGGCCATTGCGGCGCTCTTGGCGTCGGCCTCCTGCTTGGCGCGCTGCGCGAGCTTTTGCTGGGCCTGCTGCTCAGCGCGAAAGTCGGCGACTTGGCGCGCGGCGTCCGCGCTCGACGGCAGCACTGCGGCGATCTGACCAGCACCCGGACGATCAAGATCGGCAAGCAAGGCGCCGCGTGGATCATTGGCAATGGCGGAGATCGAATCGCCGACGGCACCGAAGCCGAAACGATGGAGCGCCAGAGCCGCCGCCTCTTGACCTTGAGCGGTCATCGTCACTTTCCTCCGCGACTCTTCCCACAAGCTTAAGCGCCGCGACGTCGATCACTATGCGTTTTATTGTGGCGAAAGTTACGTTGAGACGCGGCGAAAACCCCGCAAAAACCTAACGAATTGTTCATGCGACGTGGACATTGCAGGCTACGTTCGGCGGTAGGAACCGAAGCCTTGCGGCGCAGCAGTTGCGGCCGTAAATATGCGGTGCTGGGCCACCTCATGAAGAGGCCGGCCAGACCCAATTTCGATCGATGGCTGTTCTAATCGATAAGCTCGCTGACACCGCCGTTCGCGCGCGCCACCCGGAAAAGGCGCACCGGCCGGATCAGCCTATTCTGCAGAAGCCCGACTGGATTCGCGTCAAGGCTCCGGTGTCGCCGGGCTATAACGCGACGCGGCAGATCGTGAAGGAAAACGGTCTGCACACGGTGTGCGAAGAAGCCGGTTGCCCGAATATCGGCGAGTGCTGGGACAAGAAGCACGCCACCTTCATGATCATGGGCGACACCTGCACGCGGGCCTGCGCGTTCTGCAACGTC
>DATHPQ010000078.1:0-12522 GCA_035483735.1 Xanthobacteraceae bacterium
GTGCTCTCGGATCTCGCGATCCACGAGCCTGTGGCCTTCGAGGCGATCGTCGGTCAGGTCAAGACGGCACTCGCGGCCTAAGCGCGTCATGAACGGGCGCGCCCCCATGGAGGATCGCGCACATGATTGACCGTGCTTATGTGCAGCGCATGGCGCGCTACAATCGCTGGCAGAACGAGAACCTGTACGGCGCCGCCGACGGTCTGCCCGATGCGGAGCGGCGCCGCGAGCGCGGCGCCTTTTTCGGCTCGATCCACAAGACGCTGAACCATCTGCTGTGGGGCGACCGCGCCTGGATGGCGCGCTTCACCGATCTGCCCAAGCCCGAGGTCGGCATCCCCGGCTCGGTCGCGGTGCATGAAGGTTGGGACGAGTTAAAGTCCGAACGCGCGGCGTTCGACCAGAAGATCCTCGACTGGTCGAATAGCGTCGCTGACGGCTGGCTTGCCGCCGACCAGACCTACTATTCGCTTGCGACCAAGCGCGAATGGACGCGGCCGCGCTGGATGCTGGTGGCGCATCTGTTCAATCACCAGACCCATCATCGCGGCCAGGTGCACTGCATGCTGACGCAAGCCGGCGCCAAGCCGTCCGATACCGATCTGCCCTTCCTGCCGGATTGAAAAACATGTCCGACATCGCTCAGCTCGAACAGAAAATCCTCGGCGAAGTCGCAGCCGCCGGCGACGAAGCGGCGCTCGAAGCGGTCCGGGTCGGCGCGCTCGGCAAGAGCGGTTCGATCACCGCGCTGTTGAAGACGCTCGGCACGCTCACGCCCGACGACCGCAAGAGCCAGGGCCCGCTGATCAACGGGTTGAAGGATCGCGTCAACGGCGCGCTCACCGCCCGCCGCGAGGCGTTCAAGGACGCGGCCCTGGCGGAGCGGCTCAATACCGAGAGCGTCGACGTCACGCTGCCGGTGCGCGAAGCGCCGATCGAGATCGGCCGCGTGCATCCGATCACGCAAGTCATCGACGAGCTGACCACGATCTTCGCCGATATGGGCTTTGCCGTCGCCGAAGGGCCCGACATCGAGACCGACGATTACAATTTCACCAAGCTCAATTTCCCGGAAGACCATCCGGCGCGGGCGATGCACGATACATTCTTCTTCAATCCGAAGCCGGACGGCTCGCGGCTCCTTCTGCGCACGCACACCTCCCCGGTGCAGGTGCGCACCATGCTGACGCAGAAGCCGCCGATCCGCGTCATCATTCCCGGCCGCACCTATCGCTGCGACTCTGACCAGACGCATACGCCGATGTTTCATCAGGTCGAGGGCCTGGTCATCGACAAGAAATCGCATCTTGGCCACCTGAAATGGATCCTCGCCGAGTTCTGCAAGGCCTTCTTCGAGGTCGACAAGGTCGGCATGCGTTTTCGCCCGTCCTATTTCCCGTTCACCGAGCCGTCGCTCGAAGTCGATATCCAGTGCCGCCGCGACAAAGGCGAGATCCGCTTCGGCGAAGGCGACGATTGGCTGGAAATTCTCGGCTGCGGCATGGTGCATCCGAATGTGTTGCGCAATTGCGGGCTCGACCCCGACGAATATCAGGGCTTTGCCTGGGGCATGGGCATCGACCGCATCGCCATGCTGAAATACGGCATGTCGGACCTGCGCGCCTTCTTCGAGGCCGACGTGCGCTGGCTCAATCACTATGGTTTCAGACCGCTCGATTTTCCGACGCTGGCCGCGGGCCTGAGCGGATAACGCGGGGAAATCGTGCGATGATCAACGCGACGATCCAAGCCGTGGACCGCTTCTTGTACCGGGCGATGACGCGCGGTTGGCCGCAAGAGCGCATCGCGCACTACACCGAGCATCTTGCGGTGGATGGCGAAGGCACGCTCGGCCCCAATCCGATCCGCTTCAGCTTTCAGGTTCTCGACAACAAGGCCGGCGGTCTTCTCACCCACACCTCGATGATGATCGCGGCGCTCGGCGTGTCCGCGCCGGTGGTCGCCGACAATCATTTCGAGCAGGGCGTGATCGTGCTTGAGATCATGCTGTATCTCCTGGTGGCTTTGGGCTGTCTGCGCTGCCTCTCCATGTTCCATCGCGACGCCTCGCGGCCCGTGGAACAAGTTGCGCTCGAGGAGCTCATCATCCGGCGCGAACTGTTCAAATGGTGCAATCACGGCGCCATTATGCTGACCCTCCTGGTCTTCATCAGCCTGCCGCTGCTCTATCTCTACGTCCCCTCAAAGGTGGGACTATGATGAAATTGGATTTCCTCCCCCGCTCGCGGGGGAGGGTAGGGAGGGGGCCTGCAGCCTCGCAGCAAGCCGTGACCGATGTCGTTGTGAAGAAGCCGGTATGGCGCGTGAAACCGACCACGCGCGTGCGGGCTAGAAAGTTACGGACGGAATCGACGAATGCGGAACGTGTCGTTTGGACTCTTGTTCGGGCGCATCGACTGAACGGGGTTGGGTTCCGTCGTCAGACCCCGATCAGTCCCTATATCGTCGATTTCGTTTCGCGCTCGTGCCGCCTTGTCATTGAGCTGGATGGTGGCCAGCATTACGAGGCGATGCATGAGGTGAGAGATGCACGACGCGACTGTTTTCTCCGTGCCAAGGGCTTTCGCGTCCTGCGCTTTAGCAATCATGATGTGATGACGAATCGTGAAGGAGTCTGGGAAGTCATTGCTGCGGCTATCGGCTCGGCCCAGGCCCCCTCCCCACCCATCCCCGCAAGCGGGGGAGGGCTTTGTAGAGGAGAGGTGTCATGATGAAATTCACCTTCGCCTGGCTCAAAGAGCATCTCGACACCGAGCGGCCGCTCGGCGAGATCGCCGACAAGCTCACCATGATCGGGCTCGAGGTCGAGCGGCTCGAGGACAAGGCCAAGCTGCTTGCGCCGTTCGTCATCGCCAAGGTCGTCGACGCCAGGCAGCATCCCAATGCCGACCGGCTGCGCGTCTGCATGGTCGATACCGGCGACGGCAAGCCGATCCAGGTGGTCTGCGGCGCGCCGAATGCGAAGAGCGGCATGACCGGCGTGTTCGCGCCGCCGGGTGCCTTCATTCCGGGCAAGAACATCACGCTCGGCGTCGGCAAGATCCGCGATGTCGAAAGCCGGGGCATGCTGGTCTCGGAAGCCGAGCTGCAAATCTCCGACGATCACGACGGCATTATCGAACTGCCAGCCGATGCGCCGGTCGGCGAGAGCTTTGCCCAATGGGCCAAGCTCGACGATCCGATGATCGAGATCAATCTGACGCCGAACCGGCCCGATTGCACCGGCGTTCACGGCATCGCCCGCGACCTTGCCGCCGCCGACATGGGCAAGTTCAAGGACCCGGCGATCAAGCCGATCAAGGGTGAGTTTCCCTGTCCGGTGAAGGTCTCGCTCGATTTCGGAACGACGCCTTCGCTGTGCCCGGCTTTCGCGCTTCGCCTGGTGCGCGGCGTCAACAACGGCCCGTCGCCGGACTGGCTGCAGAAGCGGCTGATCGCGATCGGGCTGCGCCCGATCAATGCACTGGTCGACATCACCAATTTCATCACTTATGACCGCGGCCGGCCGCTGCACGTGTTCGATGCCAAGAAAGTCAAAGGCAATCTCACGGTGCGGCGCGGACGCGGCGGCGAAGAGCTGCTCGCGCTCGACGGCAAGACCTATAAGCTCGACGATACGGTTTGTGTCATTGCCGACGATGAGGGCGTCGAATCGCTCGCCGGCATCATGGGCGGCGAGAAGACCGGCTGCGACGAGACCACCACCGATGTACTGATCGAATCGGCGCTGTGGGTGCCAGCCAATATCGCGCAGACCGGCCGCAAACTGTCGATCAATTCCGATGCCCGCTACCGCTTCGAGCGCGGCGTCGATCCGGCCTTCATGTTGCCGGGCCTGGAAATGGCCACGCGGATGGTGATCGAACTCTGCGGCGGTACGCCGTCGGAAGTCATCGTTGCCGGCAATGCCGAGCCGCCGGAAAAGATCATCGATTTTCCTTTGTCCGAATTGGAGCGTCTCGGCGGCCTCGACGTGCCGCTCGCCGATATGCGGCGCGTGCTCAATCATCTCGGCTTCTTCGTCGCCGGCCAGGGCGAGCGCGTCAAAGTCGCGGTGCCGACATGGCGGCCCGACATCGAAGGCAAGGCCGACATCGTCGAAGAAGTCGTGCGCATTGTCGGCGTCGACAAAGTGCCGCTGACGCCGTTTCCGCGCGGCGAAAATCCGCGCAAGCCGGTGCTGACGCCGATCCAGGTGCGCACGCGCGAGGCCAAGCGGGCGCTTGCCGCGCGCAATCTGGTCGAGGCGGTGACGTGGTCGTTCATCGCAAAGCCGCAGGCCGAATTATTCGGCGGCGGCAAACCTGAACTGGCGCTGGCCAATCCGATCGCGGCCGAATTGTCCGACATGCGGCCAAGCCTCATTCCGGGCCTGGTCGGCGCGGCGCGGCGCAACACCGATCGCGGCTTTCCTGACGTAGGCCTGTTCGAGGTCGGGCAGATTTTCCGCGGCGACCGGCCGGAGGATCAATTCATCGCTGCCGCCGGCATTCGCCGCGCTTTGGCAAAGCCATCCGGCATCGGCCGGCATTGGTCGAAGCGCGACTTGAATAACGAGGTCGACGCCTTCGACGCCAAGGCCGATGCGCTCACGGTGCTGGTCGCCGCGGGCGCGCCGGCACAGGCGCTGCAAGTCGTGCCGGGCGGACCGGCGTGGCTGCATCCCGGCCGTTCCGGAACCATCCAGATCGGGCCACAGAACGTGCTCGGCTATTTCGGCGAATTGCATCCGAGCGCGCTGGAAAAGCTCGATGCCGAAGGTCCGCTGGTCGGCTTCGAAGTGATCCTGGAAAAAATTCCCGAGGCGAAAGCGAAAGCCACCCGCGCCAGGCCCGCGCTCGAACTGTCGCCGTTCCAGCCGGTGGAGCGCGATTTCGCCTTTGTCGTCGAGCGCAGCGTGAAGGCGGCCGATCTGGTGCGCGCAGCGCTTGGGGTCGACCGCAAGCTGATTGCAAATGTCAGCGTGTTCGATCTTTACGAAGGCAAAGGCATCGCGCCGGGCAAAAAGTCCATTGCGATCGCCGTGACCCTGCAGCCGCGCGACAGGACCATGACCGACGCCGAGATCGAGGCGCTGGCGGCGAAAATCGTCGCCGAAGTCAATAAACGCACCGGCGGGGTTCTCAGAGCGTAGAGCGCTTACTCATAAGCGCGCCGACGATGTCCGCTTTCGAAGTAAAAGCGGACATCGCGCTGAATTCTCGCCATGTCCGCTAATGACCCGAAGCGGACATTAGGCATTATGCCCGAAACGGTGTAACGTCGGTTCACAGACAGGCGCTTTGCCTGCCTGAGAGCTGCCTGAAAAACGGCGACGCACCGACGTCCCCGCTTCTGACAATTGGCAGCCTGGTGCCGTCGGCCGGGCACGTTTATCTGAAATTCATTCCTTTCTTCATGTCGCGGGTGCCGCAGGCACTCGCGCAGCTTGCTTGTGCCGCAGCGACGCATCGACCGAAGATCTTGTAGTGCGCCACTTCAGCGACAAAGCGAGGACGTGGTTGGGGCAATAAGCTCAGCAAACGAATGGGGACGACAATGGGAAAGATTGCGGCGTTTATTTATGGGCTAGCAGCCTACATCGTTTTCTTTTTGACCTTCCTTTACGCCATCGGCTTCGTGACCGGCCTGGTGGTGCCCAAGACCATCGACACCGGTGCCGTCGTGCCGATCACGGAAGCGCTCATCGTAAATATCCTCCTGATGTCGCTGTTTGCCGTGCAGCACAGCCTGATGGCACGCCGGCAATTCAAGGAATGGTGGACACAGGTCGTGCCAAAGTCGGTCGAGCGTAGCACCTATGTGTTGTTCGCGAGTCTCGCGCTCATCCTGCTGTTCTGGCAATGGCGTCCGATGCCGACCGTGGTATGGCAGGTCACCGAACCGACGACCGCGATGGTAATCACCGGGCTTTCGTTCGTGGGTTGGCTGCTGGTGCTGACCTCAACGTTCCTGATCAACCATTTCGAGCTGTTCGGGCTGCATCAGGTTGCCAATAATCTTACCGGCCAGCCGATGCCGACTATGCGGTTCAAGACGCCAGCGCTCTACAGGATCGTACGCCATCCGATTTATCTCGGCTTCATCATTGCATTTTGGGTGGCGCCCGTCATGACCATCGGGCACGCGCTGTTCGCGGGTGTGACGACAGCTTACATCCTGGTAGGCATCTTTCTGGAGGAGCGCGATCTGATCGAGCTGTTCGGCGACGAATACCGCAATTACTGCCAGCGGGTTTCGATGCTCATTCCTTGGTTTAAGTCGGCCAGATGAGGCGGCGGGACTTTTCGAAAACACCTCCGGCGCAGCGGTTCGGCTGCTCACCATCGAGGCGCCGGGGGCAAAGCGGACATCGGTCAACGGTGCTCCATCGATTCAAATTTATGAGGACACGCCGTAGTCACCGCGCCTTGCGTCTTGCGTTTTGCAGATGATGTTCGGCGTGGCCGCTCATTCTCACTGCGTCAGCAGATTTGAGCCGTTCTGAATTTTCGTAACCGGCGGCGGGTTCCACTTGCCGGCCAGCGCGTCTAGCAAACTGCGTCAGCGCTCGTTGCCCATGATATTGGGCGTGCCGGTGTAACTCGGCGCGCTCTCGTAAGAGCGTCGCGTGGTCTCGCGGCGCTCGGGCTTGTTTTCGGCCTTGGCCCGCTTGCCCTTGCGCTTGTCCTGCGCGGTGGTGTCGGTCTCGGACGTCGCCTGAGCTCCCGGCCGCAGCACGCCGATCTGGCGCAACACCGCATCCGCGGCGCGCTCGCCGGATTCCCAGGCGCCGCCGACCGTGCCCCATAATGTCTCATGCGCGGCCTCGCCGGCATACCAGACATTATTGGTCACCAGATCCATCAATTGCCGGCGCGCGAATTGGCTGCCGGGCACCGCTGCCGACCAGGCGCCGAGCGCATAAGGATCGCTGTTCCAGCGGGTGGCATGCTTGCGCCCGATCGCGTTCTTGATCTCGGCGCCGTAAAGGCTCGCCAGCCAGTCCGTGGCGAAGGCGAACATCTCGGCTTCGCCTTTGGCGGAAAGGTCGTGTCCGAAGGAACCGGCGACGTCGATCACACAGAGCGGCGTGCCGGAAATATTGGCGAGCAAAGCGGCGGTGCGATTGTCGTTGGACTTTTCGAACACCAGATCGTCGCTGTCGAGGCCAAGCGGATTGCCGGTGAGTTCGAGCGCGATGTGATCGTAGCTGCCGAGCGACATGCGCCCGAACGCGTCGAAATGATGATGTTCGAGATCGGGTATGAATTTCAGGCTGCCGGATGAAATGACATTGGTCGGCACGGTGACGATTGCGGTGCGCGCATTGATCGTGCCTTTGGCCGTGACCACGGAAACGCCGCCGCGGGTGTCGATCGCAGTGGCCGGCGTCGACAATTGCACCGTGAGCCCCTGGGCCAGCGATGCGAGGATGGTGCCGAGGCCTTGCTTGCCGAACGCCGCGGTCTTGCGCTCGGCGGCCTTGCCGAAATCGAAGGCCGAGATCTGCGACAAATCCTTCGCGCAATTATAGGGGCCGAGCACGAATTCAACGGTCGGCTTCCAGTCGCCGAGATCGTTGGGCATCGCCTGTTCGCAGGGGGCATCGGCCTTGCGCCCGAGCTCGTCGATCGCGCGTGTGGCGCGGACCTGCGCCGACAAGAAGTCCTCGAGCTCGCCTTCGCGCGCGAAACGGCGGCCGATACGCACCTTCTGGCTGCGCGGCGCAGGATAAATGTCGCCGCGGTTCGGCGCGAGCTTGGTCAGCGGATTGGTGTCGGGCAGATAGAGCCAATGCGCGCCGCGATCATAGGGCACGCCGAAGGTCTTGGTGTCGGTGATGCAGCGGCCGCCGACATGATCGGTGGCTTCGATCAGAACATAGCGGCGTCCGGCGGCGGCGATCTTGCGCGCGGCGGCGATGCCGGCGGCGCCGGCGCCGACAATGACGACGTCGGTGCTCGAGGCCGGCGCGGTCGCGGCGAATACAGGATTACCTATCGGCAGCAATTTTTGCGCTGCGAAAGTCCCCGCGGCAGCAAGGACGGAACGTCGGCTGATTTGTGCGACAGATTTGCCCGGCATGGTTTCCAAAACGCTTATGCGTGCGCCGCACATTGCCCGAACTGCCGCAAGCGCGCAATTCCGGCGCCGCTCCCGTGAACGAAATCGCAACGGAGTTCGAATAAATTGCGACAAGACAAGATGCGGCCAAACCGCACGCCGGAGCCAGAGTATGATCGGGAAAAAGATCATGCCCAAACATGGCTGGGAGGCCGCACCATGAGCATGATGCTTGATGGTATCGCGCGGGTGATTGCCCGCTATCTGCAGAAGCCCATTCCGGGCTATGAGCCCTTTACGCCGAGCGATCCCGAGGCGCTGCGCCAATCGCTGCTGCCGGGCGACGTGCTGCTCGTCGAGGGCAACAACAATGTCTCCGGCGTCATCAAATATCTCACGCAATCGACCTGGTCGCATTCCGCGCTCTATGTCGGTCCGCTCGCCGGCCGCTTCGGCGAAGACGGCGAGCCGCATGTATTGATCGAGGCCAATCTCGGCGAAGGCGTCGTGGCGGCTCCGCTGTCGAAATACACGCAGTTTCACACCCGCATCTGCCGGCCGGTCGGCTTGGTCGAGGAGGATTGCACCGCGGTTTGCGCCTATGCGGTCGAGCGCATCGGACTTGCCTACGATCTGAAAAACATCATCGACCTGATGCGCTATCTGTTTCCGCTGCCGGTGCCGCAGCGCTGGCGGCGGCGCCTGATCTCGCTCGGTTCGGGCGATCCGACGCGGCTGATCTGCTCGGCGCTGATCGCGGACGCCTTCACCTCGGTGCGCTATCCGATCCTGCCCAAGATCAAGCTCGCCGGCAGCCTTGCCCGCGAAGAGATTCTGGAGATCCGACATTCCTCGCTGTACTGCCCGCGCGATTTCGACATTTCGCCCTATTTCAACGTGGTGAAGCCGACCGTCGTGCGCGGCTTCGACTATAAGCGCCTGCAATGGGCCGATCAGGCGCGCGGCAGCGGCAGCGACGACGACTCGCTCATTCCGCTGGTGCCGGAAGCCGCACAGGACGAAGTCGAAGCGATGGTGGCGTAAGGGGCCGCCAGCCTTTCCATGAGATTTGGATTCCGCGCCGTCTTGTAGTTTTCGCGCGCCGTCGCTACCTCTCCCGCACGGGAGAGGGCTCCATGATCGACGACGTCATCAACTCCATCACCCAGATGTTCTCGCCGCCGCTGCGCGCGATCTTGTGGCGGTCGATCCTATTGGCGCTGGCGCTGATCGTCGTCGGCGGTATCGGGCTGGAGCGGGTGATCGTCTGGCTGCTCGGCGCCGGCGGCGAGCACGTGGAAACGAGCCTCGGTCCGCACGCGCACGGGCCGGTTACGGCGCTGGCCTGGATCCTGACTTTTGCCGCGGGCGTCGGCATCGTCGTCGGCAGCGTGATGCTGATGCCGGCGGTGACCGCTCTGGTCGGCAGCTTCTTCGCCGACGGTATCGGCGCACAGGTCGAGCGCGAATATTTCCCGGCCGATCCGCCCGGAACGGCGCTGCCGCTGACGCTCGCGCTGTGGGAAGGTTTCAAGACCGCGCTGATGGCGCTTGGCATCTATCTTGTCGCCGTGCCGTTTCTGCTGTTTGCCGGCTTCGGCGCGGTGATCTTTTTCCTCGCCACCGCTTATATTCTCGGCCGCGAATATTTCGAGCTCGCCGCGATGCGCTTTCGCCCGCCGGCCGAGGCAAAGCTGTTGCGCAAGCGCAATGCGGCGCTGGTCTATGTCGGCGGCCTCTTCATCACCGCCTTCGTCTCGATCCCGATCGTGAACCTCGCCACGCCGATCTTCGCCATGGCGCTGATGGTGCATATGCACAAGCGCGTCAGCGCCAAGGCGCTGGTGCGCAGCGCCGCCTAGTCAGGGTGTTTAGTAAAAATACGTCTATCAGATAAGTGTTTTATGTGCCGGGCCTTGCCGGGGGCCGGCTATTTGTTCGGAGACGATTCAATTTGAGACTGATGAGCGGCTCTCGCACAGCTGTTCACTCACAATGAAACAAGTCGAACTTTGATCGGCGCTGATGCCGCGCCTAGCCTGCTGTCACGGTCTAGCTGGACAGGAGGCTGCCATGTTCGGTTCCATGTCTCGTTCTTTGCTTGTTGGAAGCCTGGTCGCGGCCTTGAGTCTCGCGCCGGCGGCGCAGGCCTGCACCGGAATCCGTCTCGTCGCCAAGGACGGTGGCGTCATCGCGGCGCGCACATTGGAGTTCGGCGTCGACTTGCACTCCGACGTGCTGGTTGTGCCGGCCGGGACCGCTCTTACCGGCACCCTGCCGGACGGCGGCAAGGGCATCAGCTACACGACCAAACACGGATTCCTCGGCGCCAACGCCGAAGGGCTCACCGCGATCGTCGACGGCATCAACGATCAAGGCCTTTATGTCGGCCTGTTCTATTTTCCGGACTATGCGAGCTACCCCGACGCGACCAAGGACAATGCCTCGCGCGCCATGGCGCCTCACGAATACGCCAACTGGCTGTTGGGCAATTTCGCCAATGTCGATGAGGTGAAGGCCAATTTCAACAAGGTCGTGCTGGTGCCGGTCGTTCTCGATGCGATCAAACAGGTGCCGCCGGTCCATTTTGTGGTGCACGATCGCAGCGGCAAGTCAGTCGTGATCGAGCCGTTGGACAAGACGCTCAAGCTCTTCAACAACCCGCTCGGCGTCGTGACCAATTCGCCGAACTTCGAATGGCACATGACCAATCTGCGCAACTACGTGAATCTCAGCGCCACCAATGTTCCGCCGCTCGGTCTCGGCGGCGTCACGCTGGCGCAGTTCGGCCAGGGTTCGGGCCTGCGCGGCTTGCCGGGCGATTTCACGCCGCCGTCGCGCTTCGTGCGGGCGGTCGCCTTTTCACAGTCGGCGGTGCAATCCGATACGGCGGAAGAGGCCGTGTTGCAGGCCTTCCATATCCTCAACAATTTCGACATTCCCTACGGCGCGGTCCGCGACACGGAGGGCGGCCAAATGCACGCCGAATACACCACCTGGACCAGCGCCTCCGACCTGAAGAATCTGCGCTGGTATTTCCGGACTTATGGCGACCAGTCGATCCACAGCGTCGATCTGCCGAAGGCGCTCGCTGCGGCGCAAGGCAAGATCAAGGTGATCAAGATGGAATCGCAGCAGCCGATCGACGACGTCTCGACCGATTTTTGATGCGTTAGGGCGCGTCTGATTTCCGCTCATTCCCGCGAAAGCGGGAATCCAGTTCTTTCACGAAAACGCTGGGTCCCCGCCTTCGCGGGGACGAGCGGGCAAACCATTTAGCCCCAGACTTTGTTCGCAAGCTCGACAACCATGCGCAGCTTCGCCCATTGCTCGTCCTCAGCCAGCACGTTGCCTTCTTCGGTCGATGCAAAGCCGCATTGCGGCGACAGCGCGAGCTGATCGAGGCTGGCGAATTTGGTCGCCTCCTCGATGCGGCGCTTGACGTCGTCTTTCTTTTCCAGCGAGCCGGACTTTGTGGTGATCAGCCCGAGCACCACGATCTTGTTGCCTTTCGGCAAAAAGCGCAGCGGCTCGAAACCACCGGCGCGCGCACTGTCGTATTCGAGGAAATAGCCGTCGTAGTTCAGCTTGCCGAGCATGATCTCGGCGACCGGCTCATAGCCGCCTTCGGAAATCCAGGTCGAGCGGAAATTGCCACGACAGATATGGGTCGTGATCGTCATATCGGCTGGCTTGCCGGCAATCGAGTCGTTGATCAGCTTCGCGTAGTCCTGCGCCAAGCGATCGGCATTGAGGCCGCGGTCGCGCGCCTTTTTCAGTTCGGCCGGCGAGCAAAGGTAAGCCCAGGCGGTATCGTCGATCTGCAAGTAGCGGCAGCCGGCGTCATAGAAACCCTTGATCGCCTCGCGATACGCCCTCGCCAGATCAGAGAAGATGGAATCGCGGTCGGTATATTCCTTGGTCGCGATGGCGTTTGGCTCAAGGCGGAAATGCATCGTCGCCGGGCTCGGGATGCACATTTTCGGCGTCACGCGGCTGTGCGCTTTAAGGAACTTGAAGTGCTCGATCATCGGGTGATGCGCCGAACCGAGCTTGCCGACGATGCGCGGCGTGAGGTGACGCGTCTGCACACCCTGAAACTGGATGCCGTGGTCGATCTCCCCAATTTCGACGCCGTCGAGCATGCCGTAGAAATCGAAGTGCCACCACGAACGGCGAAATTCGCCGTCGGTCGCAACCTTGAGCCCGACCTCTTCCTGCTTCTTGATGATCTTCTCGATCTCGCGGTCTTCGACTTCTTTGAGTTGTGCGGGAGTGATCTGACCCTTGTCGCGCTTGGCCCGCGCTTCCTTCAGCGGCGCGGTGCGCAGGATGCTGCCGACCACGTCGGCACGGAACGGTGGCTTGGTTCTCGGCATCGGGGCGATCCTCCATAAAATTCGTTGGCAATTATGCTGGCGTGTAACAAGCCGGGGCCGCGCCTCCCGTCAACTG
>DATHPQ010000079.1:0-3367 GCA_035483735.1 Xanthobacteraceae bacterium
ATGCAGGCGGAAGGCTCGAACTCCGACTGCGTGCTCAAGCCGGTTGCGGTCTATCCCGACGCCGCGCGCACCAACGGCGCTCTCGTCATGTGCGAAGTGATGATGCCGGACGGCAAGACCGCGCATCCCTCGAACAAGCGCGCCACCATTCTCGACGATTCCGGCGCCTGGTTCGGCTTCGAGCAGGAATACTTCTTCTATAAGGACGGCCGCCCGCTTGGCTTCCCGTCGAGCGGCTATCCTGCCCCGCAGGGCCCCTACTATACCGGAGTCGGCTACAGCAATGTCGGCGCCATCGCCCGCAAGATGGTCGAGGAGCATCTCGACCTCTGCCTCGCCGCCGGCATCAACCACGAAGGCATCAATGCCGAAGTGGCCAAGGGCCAGTGGGAATTCCAGATTTTCGGCAAGGGCTCGAAGACCGCGGCCGACCAGATGTGGATGGCCCGCTACCTGATGATGCGGAACTGCGAGAAATACGGCGTCGACATTGAGTGGCACTGCAAGCCGCTCGGCGACACCGACTGGAACGGTTCGGGCATGCACTCCAATTTCTCGACCGAATACATGCGCACCGTCGGCGGCAAAGAGTACTTCGAGGCGCTGATGGCGGCATTCGAGAACAACATCGAGGCGCACATCGCCGTGTACGGCCCGGACAACGACAAGCGTCTGACCGGCAAGCACGAGACCGCGCCCTGGAACAAGTTCAGCTATGGCGTGGCCGATCGCGGCGCCTCGATCCGCGTGCCGCATTCCTTCGTCAATAACGGCTACAAGGGCTATCTCGAAGATCGCCGCCCGAATTCGCAAGGCGACCCCTATGCGATCGCGTCGCAGATCCTGAAGACGATTGCGACCGTTCCGACAGCCGGCGCGGCCAGCGTCGCGGCGTAAGCTTTCGCAACACCGCTTGCCACAAAGAGCGTGAGGGTCCAACCGGACTCTCACGCTTATATTGTGTCAACCAATAATCACCGCATTCGCCGCCGGCTTTCCTGCTGTTGAGGCCGGCGTCGTCAAGGGAGGCGGCTGGCGTCCCTCCCTGCGGGGGAGGTACTTGGCGTCCCTCCCCCGATTTTTGTGTTGAAGCGTGACGTCGTATATCGCAATCATTGTCGGCTACTGCGCCTGGACGATATTCGCGTTGGTCACAACGCTCCGCCATTTCGGAATATCGGCGCTGATCGTTGCAGTCACGACGTCCGGCGGACCGGGCTGCGGATCGACGCCCTGCGCGGCAAGAGTTTTTTGCACGTCGGGATCGTTGACGACGGCAATCAGCGTTTTGCTCAGACGATCGACAACATCCGCGGGGACACCGGCGGGAACCACGATCGCGGTCCACAGCGCCGCCTCACAGCCGGGCGTGCCGGCTTCGGCCACAGTCGGAACGTCGGGCAGCATGCCGCTGCGCTTGTCGCTCATCACCGCAAGCGCGCGGACATTGCCTTGCTTGATCTGCGGCAATGTCGGCGGAATGGTGCTAACCGACAGGTCGATGCGGCCCTCCATCAGATCGAGCACGGACTGCTCGGTGCCGTGATATGGCACATGAACAAGGTCGATATTGGCTTGATGCTTGAAGAGCTCGCCGGCGAGATGCGCGAGCGTGCCCGTCCCCGCCGACGCATAGCTGAGCGCGCCGGGCTTCGCCTTGGCGAGATCGACGAACTCTTGCAGCGTCGTCGCCAGCACGTGCGGCGAACTGACCAGTATGAACGGCGAACTGCCGATCATGCCGATCGGCACGAAGTCATGGAGCGGATCGAACGGCAGGTGCGGATTAAGCGCGGCGCTGACCACGTGCGACGTGGTGTTGGCGAGGCCAAGCGTGTAGCCATCCGGCACGGCGCGCGCGACCTCTTGCGTCCCGATGATCGTCGAACCGCCGACACGATTTTCGACGGCGATCTGCTGGCCGAGGCGATCGCCCATCTTCGCGGCGACAATGCGGGCAATGGTGTCGGAACTGCTGCCGGCCGCGAACGGAACGATTAGCCGCAGCGGCCGGTCCGGCCAATCCGCCCGCGCCCCTGAAATCGCCAGCACCGAGGCCGCCAAGGCGAGCAAAAAGGCCGAGAGCAAAACTCTAAACGACCGCAACATCTGAACGCTCCGTCTTTGGCCCGCGCTAGCGTTCCGTTCCGTTCGGTGTAAGGCTAGCGTGAAGGGCCGGCATGGTTCCCGGCATTTAAAGGTTTTGAGCATCCGGCAGGCCCGGACCAATGACGGGGCGGCGCGAGACAATGCCGGAGCGGAAAAAGATCGACCTGTTGCGCGCACTCGAAGTCTTTATCGCGGCCGCCGATACCGGCAGCATGACCACCGCCGCGCGGCAGCTGAAAATCACGCAATCGGCGATTTCGCAGCAGCTCAAGCTGCTCGAAAGCGAGATGCGGGTGACACTGGTCGACCGCGATACGCGGCCGCTGCGGCTCACCGCCGCCGGACACGCGCTTCGCCATCGCGCCTCCGAGCTGCTCGCCCGCGCCGACCGGCTGCGCTCCGACGTGCGGCAGATCACGGCCCAGCCATTGCCCAATTTGCGGATCGCGATGTTCGGCACGTTGGCCCGCACGCTGGCGCCGGCTTTGGTGAAGGCGGTCGTGCAAAAGCAGTTGCCGATCGAGACCATATCGATCTTGCGCGGCATGGCCGTGCAGCACGCGCGCGACCTGCCGCGCCGCGAAGTCGACATCGTGATCTCGTCGAATGCGCTCGTGGATATCGATGGTCTCGAACGCCATGATCTGATCCACGAGCGCTTCCTTGTGATCGCGCCGAAGGGCGAACTGTCGCGGCAGGACAGCCTGCGCGAGATGGCGGCCCGCCTGCCGATGATCCGCTACTCGGCGCGCACGGAAATCGGCCGCATGGTCGAGCAGCACTTGCGCCGGCTGCGGCTCGACATTCCACAAGGCCACACCTTCGACGCGCCCGAAGATCTTTTCGCCATGATCGGTATGGGACAAGGCTGGGCCATCACCGCGCCGACCCACATCGTGCATGCGGTGCCGCCGGGCCTGCCCGTCGATCTTCGCGCGCTGCCGAAGCCCGGATTTGGCCGCAATATCGTTCTGGTCGCCCGCCGCGGCGAGTTGGGAGATCTGCCGCAGCAAATCGTCACGCTGTGCCGTCGCGTCCTGCAAAACGAATATGTGCCGCGCATGCGCGCACTGATGCCCGCTTTGGCCGATCACCTCGAAATCGCCGATGAACCGGACCGCCTGGACAATCATGTGAGCACGTCCGCCTAGCCAGCTATTGGATCTGTTCGGCTTCTCGCAGGCTGTCGAACAACGACGTGCGCAGAAGAAATTTTCGCGCCAGAGCCGGATCGTCAGCCGTTCTCCGCAGCTCTTCG
>DATHPQ010000080.1:0-4406 GCA_035483735.1 Xanthobacteraceae bacterium
GCAATCTTTATCGCCGACTCGCTCGGCCTCGATTTCCTGAACTCCATCGCGACGCCGGTCGATACGCCGATTGACTGGCTCGACAGCGGCGATGGCCTCTTGAAGTGGCTGGCGCAAGCCAAGCTTGTTCCAGTCGATGCATTAAACGCTTTGAAGGCACGAGCGATGCCAGGAGAACTCGACAAAATTGCAGACCAGGTCCGCGCCCTGCGCGAATGGTTCCGAGCCTTCGTTCGCAAGCATATGGGCCGGCCGCTCACGCCGAAGGCGCTCAGGGAACTCGGTCCTCTCAACAGGATCTTGGAACGCGACGAAGCGTTCAGCCAGATAGTGCGGCGTCGCGACGCCGATGGTGACCGCTTGGAACTTCGCGTGCTGCGGCGCTGGCGCTCCCCTGACTCTTTGCTGCTGCCGATCGGTGAAATTTTGGCGAGATTTGTATGTGACGAAGACTTCACCCGCGTCAAAGCATGCGAGGGACCCAGCTGCACGCTGGTATTCGCCGACCAAACGCACAGACGCGCAAGACGATGGTGCAGCATGGCGATCTGCGGCAATCGCGCCAAACAGGCCGCGCACCGCAACCGGCTCAAGACTAGGCACTGACGTGCTGACGAATTCTGGATGAGGGGCGACAACACGCAGGAGTGAAAGAACATGGCTGCTCTTCCCTTGATCGTCTTTGATGTCAACGAGACCGTTCTCGATCTTGGAACAATGGAACCAACCTTCCAGCGCATATTCGATGACAAGGGCGCCATGCGTTTGTGGTTCGCCAACCTCATCTTGTATTCGGCTGCCCTCACCGTGGCCGGCTGCTATGTCCCGTTCACCGATATCGGCGCGGCTGTCATGAAAATGCTGGCGGATACCCGCGGCATCAAAATTGGAGAGAACGACAAGAAGGAGCTTACGGAAAAGTTTTCCACGATGCCGCCTCATCCCGAAGTTCCGGCAGCGCTACGCAAGTTGCGCGCCGCAGGCTTCCGGCTCTTCACCCTCACGGACAATCTGCTTGAAGTTCAAACGCGCCAGCTTGAGCATGGCGGCATCGCCGATTTGTTTGAGAGGCGATTCAGTGCGGACGGCGTGAAGCACCATAAGCCGTCGCGGCAGGCTTACGCTTATGTCGAGAAAGAGCTCGGAGCGAAACCGTCCGAGTTCTGTCTTATCGCCTGCCACACCTGGGACACGCTCGGCGCTGTCGCAGCGGGCTGGGAGGCGGCTTTGATCAAGCGTGTCGGCAACGATGTCCTGGGCGTCGGTCCTCAACCGCAAATCGTCGGCAACGACCTCAACGACGTCGCCGATCAGCTCATTGCGCGACACAAGAAAGCGGCCTAACGCGCCGCCGATCACACCTCAGAAGTATCGAAGCCGATGTTGATGATGCGACACGTCAACATCCGCTTTGGTCGTCAGCAGCCGAGCAGGCACTGACGGCTAGCCCATCAGCGTCACCGACTCCCGTCCGATCAGGCGGGCGAGCGAGCGCAGCCGGTTCAGCACGCGCTCGCCGTTGAGCGCGGCGAATTCGCCGGGAAGCCGGAGCGCGAGGCGATGGCGCTCTACCGCGAGCGAGGTTTCCGGCAGGACGCCGGGCATGGCGGCGGACACGACATAAGCAAGCCGCATCGCCGCGCCGAGCACACGAGCACGATCCAGCATGCGCGTCGAGACAAGCTCGCGCAACCGCGGCGACAATTCGTCGTCCATGACGAGCCCGACATGGCGGAAGAACACCGCCAGCGCCAGATAGGCGCGGCCTGGATGATCGATCCCCATGAAGCCGCCATGGGCGATGATGTTGAGCGACTGCTCGCCGCGATAGTCGGGATGCGCGCGCCAGCCGATGTCAGCAAGGAGGCACGCGGCATGGCGCAACCTCCGCTCCTCGCCGTTTTCGTCAAGGCCCGAGGTCGCCATGAAACGGTCGGTCCAGGCGATCAGCTCCTCGCCGTGCTGCGGCGAGCGCGAGCGCAATTGATTGAGATGCCGCGCGGCTTCGATCAGCGCGTCCTTCTCTTTTTCTTTTTTCTTGAGCAGCGAGAACAACAAGCCTTCGCGGATGCCGAGCGCCGAAAACACGATTTGCCGCGGCTTGCCGACGCGCAGGATATGCTCGAGCACCAGCGCCGCGTAAGGCAAGAGCGGCCGCCGCGCATTGTTCACCACTTCGATATTCGACAGCGTCTCGACATCGACCCGGTGCAAAAGCTTGGCGAATTCCAGCGCCTCGTCGGCGGCAATGGAATAGCCGTGCATCACATGCAGCGGATAGCCGGTCTGCCACATGTGCAGCCGCGCCACCGAGCGCCAGGTACCGCCGACCGCATAGAAGATGCGGTCCTTGCCGGCCTTGAGCATCGACAGATCGTTGAGCGTCTTGCTGACGAATTTCTCCGCCTTCTTCACCGATTTCGCAGAAATATCGGCGAGCGCCAGGCCGCCGAGCGGACGGGTCACGCCGTGGCGCGCCTGGGTGCCGCGCACATCGACAAGCTCAAGCGAGCCGCCGCCGAGATCGCCGACGATACCGTCGGCGCGGTGCACGCCGGAAATCACGCCGAGCGCGGTGAGATCGGCCTCGCGCGTGCCGGAGAGCACTTCGATATCGGTGCCGATGGTCGCTTCAGCAAGCTTGATGAAGGCCGGGCCGTTCTTGGCGTCGCGGCAGGCTGCGGTGGCAATGGCAAGCGTTCTCTTCACGCCCATGGTCTCGCACAGCGCGCGAAAGCGCTTCAGCGTCGCGAGCGCATGCTGCACCGCGTCGGCGGCGAGCAGCTTGGTCGACTGCACCTCGCGGCCGAGACCGCACAAAGCCTTCTCGTTGAAGATTTCGGTCGGGCTGCGGGTCAGCCCTTCATAGGCGACAAGCCGCACCGAGTTCGAGCCGATATCGATCACGGCGATCGGCGGGCCGTGGTCGAGGCGTCCTTGAGCGTCGTCTTCGGTAAGCGTCATTTCAGCAAGCGTCATGGGCCGTCATCGGTGCAAACTTCAGCGACGGGTGTTCCGCCCACTAGTCGGAGATCACGGGCCGCGGATCGTCTGTCGCAGGAATTTCGGCTTGCGTCTCGCCGCCTGGGCCCGGCAGTGCGGCGTCTCTTGATTTTACGCGATTCGGCGTTGCCACCACATTCGCCCGGTCAGACCGGTTCGGGCCGGTGCCGCAAGCGCGGCACGGCGTCCTTCGGCGATTTGCCGCGACCCGACAGGCTCGGATTGGTCATGAAATAGGTGGTGCAGTTGAACACTTCCTCGCCCGGGGCTGGCTCGATGCGCGACGAAGAGCCATCGGCGAGAAGCTGCCAGCTCTGCTCGTTGTCTTTCAGATTGGCGACCATGATCTGTTCGAGCACCTGCTCGTGCACCGTCGGATTGAGGATCGGGCACAACACTTCAACGCGGCGGTCGAGATTGCGCGGCATCATGTCGGCAGAGGCGATGTAAACGGCCGCCTTCGAATGCGGCAGACTGTGGCCCGCGCCGAAGCAATAGATGCGCCCATGCTCCAAGAAGCGGCCGACGATCGACTTGACCCGGATGTTTTCGGAAAGTCCAGGCACGCCCGGGCGCAGGCAGCAGATGCCGCGCACCACGAGCTCGATCGGCACGCCGGCGCCCGAAGCACGATAGAGCGCGTCGATAATGTCGGGATCGACCAGCGCATTCATTTTCATCCAGATCGCCGCCGGCCGCCCGGCTATGGCATTGGCGGCCTCTTCGTCGATATGGGCATGAATGCGGTTGCGCAACGACAAAGGCGACACCGCCATGCGATCGAGCTCGGCCGGCTCGGCATAGCCGGTGACGAAATTGAACACGCGAGCGACGTCGCGCGCGATGATCGGATCGCAGGTGAAGAACGAGAGATCGGTATAGATGCGCGCGGTGACGGGGTGATAATTGCCGGTGCCGACATGGCAGTAGGAGGCGAGCGAGGTGCCCTCGCGGCGCACCACCAGCGAAAGCTTGGCGTGTGTCTTCAATTCGATGAAGCCGAACACCACCTGGACGCCGGCGCGTTCAAGATCGCGCGCCCAGCGGATATTGGCTTCCTCGTCGAAGCGCGCTTTCAGCTCGACCAGCGCGGTGACCGACTTGCCGGCCTCGGCCGCTTCAGCCAGCGCCTTGATGATCGGGGAATCGGCCGAGGTGCGATACAGCGTCTGCTTGATGGCGACGACTCGGGATCGCGCGCCGCCTGCTGCAGGAAATTCACCACCACGTCGAACGACTCATAGGGATGGTGGATGATAAAATCCTTCTGCCGGATCGCGGCAAAGCAATCGCCGCCGTGATCGCGCACCCGCTCCGGATAGCGCGGCGCATAGGGAACGAATTCCAGGTCCGGCCGGTCGAGTTTGGCGAGTTGCGCCATCTCGTCGAGCGCCAGCACGCCA
>DATHPQ010000081.1:0-4908 GCA_035483735.1 Xanthobacteraceae bacterium
GAGGGGCGTGCGGACCCTCGACCGCACGGCCGAAGCCGCGGCCCACCTCTCCGACCTGCAGTTCACCGAGCGCTACCGCGTGCCCTTCCCGTTCAGCCCCACCGTGAAGCAGCACCTGCCCGCGGGCTCGTTCCTCGCCGCGTCGACCGGCGTGCAGGTCACCGATCTCGACGGCAACGCCTGCTACGACCTCACCGGCTCGTACGGCGTGAACCTGTTGGGCTACGATTTCTACAAGGCGTGCATGGAACGCGGCGCCCGGCGGGTGAACGCGCTCGGCCCGGTGCTGGGCGCCTACCCGTCGCTGGTCGCCGACAACGTGGCGCGCCTGGCGCGGATTTCCGGCAAGCAGGAGATCTCGTTCCACATGTCGGGGACGGAAGCGGTCATGCAGGCCGTCCGCCTCGCCCGCTATCACACGCGGCGCTCCCATCCGGTGCGCTTCTGCGGCGCCTATCACGGCTGGTGGGGCGACGTGCAGCCCGGTGTCGGCAATCCGGTGCCGGCGCACGAGACCTATACGCTCAACGACATGTCCGAGGACACGCTGCGGGTCCTGCGCACGCGCAACAATATCGCCTGCGTCCTGATCAATCCGCTGCAGGCGCTGCATCCAAATGCTTCGGCGCCGAGCGATTCCTCGCTGCTCGACAGCGGGCGCAGCGCGCATTTCGACAGGGACGCCTATGCCGAATGGCTCAAGCGCCTGCGCGCGATCTGCACCGAGCGCAATATCGTGCTGATCTTCGACGAGGTCTTTGTCGGCTTCCGCATCGCCAAAGGCGGCGCGCAGGACTATTTCGGCGTGCGCGCCGATCTGGTCACCTATGGCAAGACGCTCGGCGGCGGCCTGCCGATCGGCGTCGTCTGCGGCCGGCACGAGCTGATGAAGCGTTTCCGCGACGATCGTCCGGCGGATATCTGCTTTGCCCGCGGCACGTTCAACTCGCATCCTTACGTCATGGCGGCGATGAACGAGTTCCTGCGCTATTTGAAAACGCCGGAGGCCGACGCGTCCTACGGCGACCTCGATGCGACCTGGAATAGGCGCGCGAACGAGCTCAACGCCCGCCTCGCCGCGGCGGGATTGCCGGTCGAGGTCGCTAACCTGTCGTCGATCTGGACGGTCTGCTACACCGAACCTTCGCGCTATAACTGGATGTTGCAATATTACCTGCGGGCCGAAGGCCTGGCGCTGAGCTGGATCGGCACCGGTCGGCTGATTTTCAGCCTCAATTACACCGAGGCCGATTTTTCTGCCGTCGCCGAGCGCTTCGTCGCCGCCGCGCAGGCCATGCAGCGCGACGGCTGGTGGTGGCATAATCCCGAACTCACCAATAAAGCAATCAGGCGGACCATCTTGAAGGAGATGATCCGCCGGAAATTGTTTGGTCGAGACGATTAGCAAGGCCGCAGGTCGTCGGCAGCTACGCCGTTCGGCGCATATCAGATGCGCCGAACGCTTCGCTGACGCGCTCAGCTCGGCCGCGGCGCTTCCTCGGCGTCTTCCTCGTCCCAATGATGCAAGCCGATTTCCGGGTCGATCAGTTCGCCGCGCAACAGCGCCAACGGCGCCTTGTGATAGATCTTGATGTCGTGGAACGGGTCGGTGAGGATTTTGGTCGCCCAGACCAAGCCGGTTTCCACATCCTTGATGACGAACAGCTGGAGGGTGCGGAACAGCACGCCGCTGATGCCGAGCACGAGCCAAATGATCCCGATGTGGTGGATAACGTCGGACTTGGTCACGGCGGGCGCGAACAGGCCGAAATAGCTCGGGCTGAAATAGAGCGGCAGCGGCGACAGCGCCCAGATCGTCAGCAGCACGACCTTGCGCTGCAGATTGTAGCCGACCTTGATCTCTTCTTTATATTCGTGGGTCGCGTGATTGACGTGATCGTAGTCTTTCGGCTCGAAGAAGAAGTGCCCGGTTTGCCGGGTCGTCATCGCGACCAGCCAACCCGCAAGCGCCGAGATCGCCGGATCCTTGAAGATCATCACATAGGCAAAAAGAAAGCTCAGCGCGCTGACGAAATGCAGCGACTGATTGATGCGGCTGTGATGATAGTAGCGGTGATCATCCCACCGCTGGGTCCGCAGCGTCTCTAGAAAATTTTCCATTTATTAACCCCCGTCATGCAGGCGTTCGATCTGGGTATGGCGATTCCGTGAATCCCATGTGACAGCTTTCCTGCAATCTGAACATGGCGACCCGCGCGCTCACCAATCGCTTCCGTGAGCGCGCTCATGTGACAGATGCGTGACCGGCTGCGCAAACAAGCTGCCGGGATCAGCCGGCTGCGCGGATTTCGGAAGCATAGCCGCTGCCCGCACCGCCATCCTTGCCGAAGCGGATGAGATTGAAGTGGCCGAAAGGCGGCACGGCACGACGCTCGAGCAGATGCATTCCAGGATGCTTTGCGGTCCAGCGCGAATAACGTTCAAACAAAAATTCCGAGCGCCAACCGAGCTTGCGCGCCGCCGGCTGGAACCAGTGCTCGAATGTCCGCCGCACGCCGGCGTCAGCGCCGACGCGGCTGATCAGGACGATCTCGCCGCCGGGCTTGAGGACGCGCGCCAGCTCGTCGAGCACCGCCTCAGGATTGGGAGCGGTGCTGATGACATGTTGCGCGACGACGGCGTCGAACGAATTGTCGGGGAACGACAGACGCTCGGCATCCATCACCCACAGGCCCTCGACATTGGTCAGGCCGAGCTCGCGGACACGCTCCTGTGCCTTGCGCAACATCGGCTCGGAAAGATCGACGCCAGAAATCTGGCACTTTTTCGAATAGAGCGGCAGACACATGCCCGTGCCGACGCCGACTTCAAGGATGTGGCCGCCGATGCGCTCGGCCGCGGCGATCGCGGCCTGACGGCCGCGCTCGAAAACCGCGCCAAAGACGAAATCGTAAAACGGCGCCCAGCGCGCATAGGCTTTGGTGACGGTTTGCGCGTCCAAGTCGACTTCAGACAGAGTGCTCATGCGTAACCCTCGTGTTGCAGCCGGGAACCAGAGGCTGCCCGGCTGTGTCTTGTGCAGGAGAGGCGATCGGCGTCGCCGGCTCCGGTTCGCGTGCGCCGCCGACGGCCACCTTGTGCGCATGGCCGATAAATTGGCGAGCACTATTTTCCCACGAATAGCGCAATGCGAATTCGCGGCACGCCTCGCGGGAAATCCACAGCGCCTGCATGCAGGCAACACGAAGGTCTTCGTTGAGCACGCCAATCGGATTGTCGCTGATAACGTCCTTGGGCCCGGTCACCGGAAATGCCGCAATCGGCACGCCGCTCGCCAGCGCCTCGAGTTGCACAATGCCGAATGTGTCGGTCAGGCTCGGAAACACGAACACGTCGGCCGCGGCGAGATGCGCGGCAAGAATGCCGTTGTCGAGCTGTCCCAAAAATTTCGCGCTCGGGAAGCGGCGCTTGAGTTCGGCTTCCTGCGGCCCGGCGCCGATGACGACTTTTGTTCCCGGCAGATCGAGCGACAGGAAGGCCGGCAGATTCTTTTCCACCGCGACGCGGCCCACCGACATGAAGATCGGCCGCGGGAAGCCGAGATCGATGGCGCGGTCCGGCCGGAACAGATCGACGTCGACACCGCGCGTCCACATGCCGAGATTGGTGAAGCCGCGCTCGCGCAACTCGGTCGTCAGCGACGGCGTCGCCACCATGGTCACGGTTGCAGCGCCATGGAACCGCCGCAACACGTTGTAGACCCATTGCGCCGGGATCGGCGAGCGCGCTGAGATATATTCCGGGAAACGCGTGGTGTAGCTCGTCGTGAACGGCCGGCCGATGCGCAGGCAATAAGCCCGCACGGCGTGGCCGATCGGGCCTTCGGTCGCGATGTGAATGGCGTCGGGCTTTGCTGCCTCGATCCGCTGCGCGATCTTCTTCCGGCTGGGTAGCGCGAGGCGGAGTCCCGGATAGGTCGGCACAGGAAACGTCCAGAAACCGTCCGGCGACAGGAACTCGATATCGACGCCGAGCTTGCCAGCGGCCCGCGCCAGCGAACCCAACGTGCGCACCACGCCGTTGACTTGCGGACGCCAAGCGTCCGTCGCGACCAGGACTTTCATGGGGTTGCTTTCGCCCGGGCGCTTGTCGCCCGCGTCATTTGTTCGAATCGCATTCGGCGAGAATTGCCATTTCATATCTCAATCGTGTGACGGTCTCGGCGCGGCCACGCGACGCAGCGCGGTCAGCCCGTAACAATGCTGTTACAAATGGATGGGAGGTTCCGGCGCGATTCGCTGAATCCTAGATCTTGCGCATGTCCTTGTCGGAAACCGTGTCCACTTTTCAGGAACATGCGCTAGGGGAGTGGTTAACGTCCTGGCCGAAACGAGTCCCCCCAAACCCTCGATCATCCGCGGTTTCGGACGGAGCAAGATCAGTTTCGCGATCAGCCTGGCGATCGTCGCCATTGCCATCGCGCTGCTTTATCATCTGCTGCGCGGCATCGAGATCGGCAAAGTCGTCGCCGCGATCCAAACGCAGTCGGGATGGAAGATCCTGATCGCGGCATCTCTCGTCGCCGCCGGCTATTCTAATCTCGTCCTCTACGACGTGTTCGCGCTGCAGACGATCGGTAAGCGCTATATGCCGTGGCGGGTCGCCGCCTTCGCGAGCTTCACGAGCTACACGATCGGCCACTCGCTGGGCGCTGCGACCTTCACCTGCGGCCTCGTCCGCTTCCGCATCTATTCGTTCTGGAATCTGACCGTCGTCGACATTGCCAAGATCGCGTTCATGACCGGTCTGACCTATTGGCTGGGCAACATCTTCGTGCTCGGCGCCGGCGTGTTCTATGCGCCGCATGCGCTGACCGTTTTCGATCACCTGCCATCCTCGCTTAACCGGCTGCTCGGCCTGTGCGGGCTCCTTGTGATCGGCTGTTAT
>DATHPQ010000082.1:0-18901 GCA_035483735.1 Xanthobacteraceae bacterium
GAAGCGGCTCGATCTCGTCTCCAAAGAGGCCAAGCAGGCCGAGAACCTGCGCAAGCTTCTGCTCGCCATTGCCGACGACGTGCGGGTGCTTTTGATCAAGCTCGCCGATCGCCTGCACAATATGCGCACGCTCGAATACCAACCGCAGGCGTCGCGGCGGCGCACCGCTGACGAGACGCTCGAAATCTACGCTCCGCTTGCCGGCCGCATGGGCATGCAGGAGATGCGCGAGGAGCTCGAGGACCTGGCGTTCCGCGAGCTCAATCCCGACGCCTATAAAGTCTTGACCGAGCGGCTCGAGACGCTCGCCGCCAAATCGAGCGGCTGGATCAAAGAGATCGAAGAGCAGCTCGCCAAAAAGCTCTCCGACCGGGGCATCAGCGCCGAAGTCTCCGGCCGCCGCAAGCGCGCCTATTCGATCTGGCGCAAGATGGAGCGCAAGGCGGTCGGTTTCGAGCAGCTGTCCGATATCTTCGGCTTCCGTGTCGTCGTCGGTGATATCGGCGAGTGCTATCAGGCGCTCGGCATCGTGCACACGTCGTGGCCGGTGGTTCCGGGGCGTTTCAAGGACTACATTTCGACGCCCAAGCAGAACGATTACCGCTCCATCCACACGACGGTGATCGGTCCCGGCAAGCAGCGGGTCGAGCTGCAAATCCGCACCCGCGAAATGCAGCAGATCGCCGAATATGGCATCGCCGCGCATGCGCTCTATAAGGATGAGCTCGGCTCGCCGACGGAAATGCTGTCGCGGGAATCGAGCGCCTATGCCTGGCTGCGCCGGACCATCGAACTGCTCGCCCAAGGGTCGAATCCGGAAGAATTCCTGGAACATACCAAGCTCGAACTGTTCCACGACCAGGTGTTCTGTTTCACGCCCAAGGGCAAGCTGATCGCGCTGCCGCGCGGCGCCACCCCGATCGACTTCGCCTATGCGGTGCACACCGACGTCGGCAATATGGCGATCGGCGCCAAGATCAACGGCAAGATCGGTCCGTTGTCGTCGGCGCTGCAAAACGGCGACGAGGTGCAGATCCTGACCTCGAAAGCGCAGACCGCGCCGCCGTCGGCCTGGGAATCCATCGTGGTGACCGGCAAGGCGCGCGACGCCATTCGCCGCGCCACGCGGGACGCGGTGCGCAGTCAATATGCCGGGCTCGGCCGGCGCATCGTCGAAAAGCTCTGTCAGCGCGCCAAGATCGAATTCTCCGACGAGAAACTTGAAGGCGCCTTGCCACGGCTGGCGCGGGCCTCGATCGACGACGTGATGGCGGCTGTCGGCCGCGGCGAGATGAAGGCCTCGGACGTCGCGCGTGCCATGTATCCCGATTACAAGGACGAGCGGGTCACGCCCGTTGCGCCGAAGGCCGAGAGCGGCTGGTTCGGCCTGACCTTCGCCAAGGCGCTGAAGTTTAAAGTCCCGGACGAAGGCGAAAGCGGTTCGGCGATTCCGATCCGCGGCATCAATTCCGATCTCCCGGTACGCTTTGCGCCGCAGGGTGGTGCGGTGCCCGGCGACCGTATCGTCGGCATCATGACGCCGGGGGAGGGCATCACGATCTATCCGATCCAGTCCGAAGCGCTCAAACAATTCGAGGACGAACCGGAGCGCTGGCTCGACGTGCGCTGGGATGTCGACGACAAGGCGCCGCAGCGGTTTCCGGCGCGGCTCGCGGTGCACTCGGTCAACGAGCCGGGAACGCTGGCGCAGATCACGCAAGTCATCGCCGAGCACGACGGCAATATCGACAATATCCGCATGACCCGACAGTCGCCGGATTTCACCGAACTGACGATCGATCTCGAAGTCTATAATCTCAAGCACCTCACCTCGATCATCTCGCAATTGCGGGCGAAGAAAGTCGTCGCCAATGCCGAACGCGTGAACGGATAGGCATGCCGGCTCAAGCCATTCGCCTCGGCGTCAATGTCGACCATGTCGCGACGGTGCGGAATGCGCGTGGCGGCAGGCATCCCGATCCGGTCAAAGCCGCCGAGATCGCGATTGCGTCCGGCGCCGACGGCATCACCGCGCATCTACGCGAGGACCGCCGCCACATCGTCGATGACGATGTGATTCGGCTGAAAGCGCGCATCAACAAGCCGCTCAATCTCGAAATGGCAGTGACGCCGGAAATGATCGGTATCGCGTGCAAGCTCAAGCCGCACGCCGCCTGTATCGTTCCCGAACAGCGGCAAGAACGCACGACAGAGGGCGGCCTTGATGCTTCAGGCCAGCGCGAGGCCTTGCGCGCGGCCGTCAGCGAACTGGCCGCGGCCGGCATTCGGGTGTCGCTGTTCATTGCCGCCGAGCCCAAACAGATCGAGGCCGCAGTCGCCGTCGGTGCACCGGTGATCGAGATCCATACCGGCGCCTGGTGCGACGCGCTGACGGCCGGCGATGGCGCGGCTGCGGCGGCCGAATTCGAGCGCATCACCCGCGGCGTCATGATGGGGAAAAACGCGGGCCTCGAAGTCCATGCCGGCCATGGGCTCGACTTCATCACCGCCGAACGGATCGCCGGACTGCCGGAGATTGCCGAGCTCAATATCGGCCATTTCCTGATCGGTGAGGCGATCTATTCCGGCCTCGACTCGGCGGTCCGCACGATGCGCGCCGCGATGGAGCGCGGCCGCAGCTGGGTCGGAGCCACCTCATGATTCTCGGCATCGGATCGGACATTTCCGACGCGCGCCGCATCGCCAAAGTGTTGGAACGTCACGGCGACCGCTTCATCGACCGTATCTTTACGCCGGTCGAGCGGGCAAAGGCCGAGAAGCGGCGGAACCGGGTCGAGACTTACGCCAAGCGCTTTGCCGCCAAAGAGGCCTGCGCCAAAGCGTTGGGCACGGGGTTGCGCGCGGGCGTGTGGTGGCGCGACATGGGCGTCGTCAATCTGCCATCGGGCCGACC
Organism: Xanthobacteraceae bacterium; assembly: GCA_035483735.1. Lineage (GTDB taxonomy): Bacteria > Pseudomonadota > Alphaproteobacteria > Rhizobiales > Xanthobacteraceae > BOG-931. Next base: position 2,915 of record DATHPQ010000082.1, read on the forward strand.
GACACTGGAACTAACCGGCGGGGCCAAGCGCCGCCTGCAGGCGATCACGCCGAAGGGCTATGAAGCGCGGATTGATCTCACCATAACCGACGAAGGCCCCATGGCGCATGCCTTCGTTGTGATTTCGGCCGTCGCCATCGCGGGCGGCTAGGGCTACGTTCCTGTGGCCGTCGGTTTCCTTGTTTCGTTGCTACCCAAGGCATCGCGAGTTCGCCCAATATGTCGGGAAGCCGGCGGTAAGAGCATGGTATCTCTAAAGAAAATTAAGGCTGCCAAAGCTGCGGCCAAATCCCTCCTGCAATTGCTTGTAGGTGTCCCAGAGGTTACAAGATCGCTGGCGGGCGCTTCCGATGCGAGATGACGGGCCGATGAGCGTGGAGACAGAATCCAAGCGAAACGAGGGTGGATTCGCTGAAACAATTCGTGTGGTCGTCCAGGCCCTTATCATTGCGCTGGTCATCCGCACGTTTCTGTTTCAGCCGTTCAATATTCCGTCCGGCTCGATGATCCCGACGCTTCTGGTCGGCGATTATCTGTTCGTCTCCAAATATTCGTACGGCTACACGCACTACTCGTTTCCGTTCTCGCCGCCGGTCTATTCCGGCCGCGTGTTCGCCCGCGATCCGCAGCGCGGCGATGTCGTCGTGTTCCGCCTGCCGAAGGACGACTCCATCGATTACATCAAGCGCGTCATCGGCTTGCCCGGCGACAAGATTCAGATGATCGACGGCGTGTTGAACATCAACGGCCAGCCGGTGCCGCGCGAACGAGTCGACGATTTCATCACCGATGAGGACGGCGTCGTCGAGCGCGTCAAACAATATCGTGAGACGCTGCCCAACGGCGTGAGCTACGATACGCTCGATCTCACCGACAACGGATTTTACGACAATACGCCGGTCTATACCGTGCCGCCCGGGCACTATTTTATGATGGGCGACAATCGCGACAATTCGACGGATAGCCGGGTGCTGAGTCAGGTCGGCTACGTGCCGTTCGAGAATTTGATCGGCAAGGCGCAAATTATTTTCTTCTCCATTCGCGACGACGCGCACGCCTGGGAAGTCTGGCGTTGGCCGTGGGCGGTGCGGTGGGAGCGGCTGTTCAAGCTGGTGAGATGAGTGGCCGCAAGAAAGCCAAATCGTTAGTCTCGCGCAAAGAGGCGCCGGAACCGGCGGCCGCGCGGGCTGACGGCGCGTCCGCCGCGAAAGAGGGCGCGCCAGCGGCCAAAGAGCCCCGCCGCCGCAAGCGCAGCGCCACCGCGCTCGAAGATCGCATCGGTTATCGTTTCTCCGACGGCACGTTGCTCGACTGCGCGCTGACCCACATTTCTGCGTTGAAAGGCGCGCGCAATCGCGCCGGCAGCTATCAGCGGCTCGAATTTCTCGGCGATCACGTGCTCGGTCTCGTCGTATCCGACATGCTGTACCGGTCCTATCCGAAGGCTGACGAGGGCGAGCTGTCGCGACGGCTTGCCGATCTGGTGCGCAAGGAGACCTGCGCCGAGATCGCGCGCGCGATCGAACTCGGCCCAGCCATCCGGGTCGGCTCTTCGGAAGCCAATGCTGGCGCCCGCACACGGCTCGCCATTCTCGCCGATGTCTGCGAGGCGGTGATCGGCGCGGTTTATCTCGACGGCGGCTACAAGGCGGCGGTCGAACTGGTCGAGCGGCTGTGGCAGCAGCGCATGCAGGCGACGGTGCAGCCGCTGCGCGATCCCAAGACCGTATTGCAGGAATGGGCGCAGGCGCGCGGTCTACCGACGCCGGCCTATCGCGAGATCGCCCGTTCCGGTCCCGATCACGATCCGGAATTCCGCGTCGCGGTCCAGCTTCCGGCTTTCGCTCCCGCCGAGGGCTCCGGGCGCTCCAAGCGCGCGGCGGAGCAGGCCGCGGCGTCCGCCATGCTGGTTCGCGAAGGCGTCGAGCGAACGCGCCGTCATGGATGAGCCGGCGCAATCGCCCGCGCCGGCGACGCGCTGCGGCTTTGTCGCGCTGATCGGCGCGCCCAATGCCGGCAAATCGACGCTGATCAATGCGCTGGTCGGCACCAAAGTGTCGATCGTGACGCCGAAGGTGCAGACCACGCGCACGCTCATTCGCGGCATTGCGATCGAGGGCGCAGCCCAACTTATCTTTGTCGATACACCCGGCATCTTCTCGCCGCGACGACGGCTCGATCGCGCCATGGTCGGCACCGCCTGGGGTTCGACGCAGGACGCCGATCTTGTTGCATTGTTGGTCGATGCCAAAAAAGGCCTTACCGAGGACGAAGACGCGATCCTGCGCACGCTCGCCGATATCCGTCCGTCGAAAGTGCTGGTGCTCAACAAGGTCGATCTGATCGACAAGCGGGCGCTGCTGGTGCTGACCCAAAAGCTCAATGAGCGCGCGACGTTCGCCGCAACTTTCATGGTTTCGGCGCTGTCGGGTGATGGCGTCGGCGATCTCAAGACCTGGTTTGCCGGTCATGTTCCGCCCGGGCCGTGGCTCTATCCCGAAGACCAGATCTCCGACGCGCCGCTGCGTCAGCTCGCCGCTGAAATCACGCGGGAGAAGCTCTATCTAAGACTGCATCAGGAATTGCCGTATCAGTCCACCGTCGAGACCGACGTGTGGAAGGAATTGCGCGACGGCTCGGTGCGCATCGAGCAGACCATCTATGTCGAGCGCGAGAGCCAGCGCAAAATCGTGCTCGGCAAAGCCGGCCAGGCGATCAAGGCGATCGGCGCCGCGGCGCGCGCCGACATCGCCGAAGCCGTCGAGCACCCGGTGCATCTGTTCCTGCACGTCAAAGTGCGGGAAGGGTGGGGTGATGATCCGGAGCGTTACCGCGAGATGGGATTGGAATTCCCGAAAGAATAGACGTGCGCCAAAGAACGCGCCGCAGAGCGTGCCAAGGAATTTAGCGACGCCAAGGAATTTGCGACGCAATGGAATGGACCGACGACAGCATCGTGCTCGGCGTCAAGCGCCACGGCGAAACCAGCGTCATTCTCGAACTGATGACGCACGGCCACGGCCGGCATCTGGGCCTGGTCCGCGGCGGCGCGAGCGCGCGCCAGCGCGGGGTGCTGCAGCCGGGCAATGCGCTGCGCGCAACATGGCGGGCGCGGCTCGACGAGCATCTCGGTAATTACACCGTCGAGGGCCTTAATCTGCGCGCAGCGGGATTCCTGCCCGCGGCTTATGCCGTTCATGGCGTGACACATCTTGCCGCTCTGTGCCGCTTGCTTGCCGAGCGCGAGCCGCATGCCGCGATCTATGACGCTCTCGAAACCATCCTCGACCATCTCGGCGATCCGCACGTTGCGGCGCCGATGATTGCCCGCTTCGAACTCGACTTTCTCGCCGAGCTCGGCTTCGGTCTCGATCTGTCGTCGTGTGCGGCAACCGGCGCGACCGCCGATCTGATTTACGTCTCGCCGAAGTCGGGCCGCGCCGTGTCGCGCGACGCCGGTGAGGCCTATCGCGACCGGCTGCTGCGGCTGCCGGCTTTTTTGCACTCGGATGTCGAGCCGGAATCGGCGAGCGATCTCGCCGACGCGTTTTCGCTCACCGGCTTTTTTCTGGACCGTCACGCTTTCAGTCCCCGCGGCCTGTCGTTGCCGGAGGCGCGCGCGCACTTCGTGACGGCGCTGTCGCGCGTGACGCAATAGCTGGAGCGCAATCGCCTTAAACTCAAGCGATTGACGCTCCAGCGTTCAGGCAAAATTCAACCTGTGGCCGCGCCTAGATTACCAGCGGCGCCAGCCCCAATGCCGGTGCCAGCCCCAATAGGGATGGCCCCAGTACGGGCCGCCCCACCACACGCGGCGGCAGCCGTAATAGCCGCAGACAATCGCGGCCTTTTGGACCAGGCCGGAGTCTGCGGCAGCAGTGTCGGCGGATGTCGCGAGCCCGAGCTGGGTCGGCGCCGTCGTCGGCATCGCAGCGGCCTCATTCGCGGTCGCTCCGATCGACAAGACAGCCGCAACAGCCGCGGCTGCTAACATAGTCTTACGCATGCTAGTCCTCCGTTATGTTCCGGCGCGAACCGAGGGAGCGTGCGTCGGTGCTCGCAATGATCTTAGCGAACTCGTTGATGTTGCGGGATTAATTATGTTTCATTTTGCGCCGGCGTTTATTCATTACGCGTTCAGATGGCGTAATCCGGTAGGGCCGCAGATCTGAATTGTGATCCGCGCCAAAGCCGCTTTGCGCGGGCCATTTTGCTAGTATGAAAGTGATTCCGATATTCGAGTCGGCAGGCGCCGATGCATGTGGCTTGGAACATGCGCGCGCGCTTTGCCACTGAGAGACGAAACGCAGCCATCATGAACAAGAAGATCAGTCCTCCCGAACCGAGCGGCGTGCAGGAGATCGCGTTGCGCGAGGCGCTGGAAGAGCGCTACCTCGCCTATGCGCTCTCCACCATCATGCATCGCGCGCTGCCGGATGCGCGCGACGGGCTCAAGCCCGTGCACCGGCGCATTCTCTACGGCATGCGGCTCTTGCGGCTCGATCCGGGCGCGACGTTCAAAAAGTCGGCGAAGATCGTCGGCGACGTCATGGGTAATTTCCATCCGCATGGCGACCAGGCGATCTATGACGCGCTCGTTCGCCTCGCGCAGGATTTCTCCTCGCGCTATCCGCTGGTCGACGGCCAAGGCAATTTCGGCAATATCGACGGCGATAATGCCGCGGCCTATCGCTACACTGAAGCACGCCTGACCGAAGTGGCGCGGCTTCTGCTCGACGGCATCGACGAAGACGCCGTCGACTTCCGGCCGAATTACGACGGCATGTCGCAGGAGCCGGTGGTGCTGCCGGCGGCATTCCCGAACCTGCTCGCCAACGGCGCGCAAGGCATTGCGGTCGGCATGGCGACCTCGATTCCGCCGCATAATGTCGCCGAACTGTGTGATGCCGCGCTCTATCTGATCGAGCAGCCAAACGCGCGCACCAAGACGCTGCTGAAATTCATCCCGGGTCCCGATTTTCCGACCGGTGGCCTCGTCGTCGATCCACCGGAAACTATCGCGGAAGCCTATGCCACCGGCCGCGGCTCGTTTCGACTGCGCGCCCGCTGGAAGACCGAGGAGACCGGCCGCGGCACCTATCAGATCATCGTCACTGAGATTCCGTGGCAGGTGCAGAAGATGCGGTTGGTCGAGCGCATTGCCGAACTGATGAACGAGAAGAAGCTGCCGCTCCTTGCCGACATGCGCGACGAATCCGCCGAAGACGTGCGCCTCGTCTTCGAGCCGCGTTCGCGTTCGGTCGATCCGGCGCTGTTGATGGAAAGCCTGTTCAAGCTCACCGAGCTCGAGAGCCGCGTGCCGCTGAACATGAACGTGCTGGTGCGCGGCCGGATTCCGAAAGTCATAGGCCTTGCCGAAGCGATCAGCGAATGGCTCACGCATCGCCGCGACGTGCTGCTGCGCCGGTCGCGCTATCGGCTAGCGCAGATCGAGCATCGCATCGAAGTCTTGGGCGGCTATCTTGTCGCCTATCTCAACCTCGACAAGGTCATCAAGATCATCCGTACTGAAGATGAGCCCAAGCCGGTCTTGATCAAGACCTTCAAGCTCACCGACGTGCAGGCCGAAGCGATCCTCAATATGCGGCTGCGCAATCTGCGCAAGCTTGAGGAAATGGAGATCCGCAAGGAAGACAAGGATCTGCGCGCCGAGAAGAAGTCGCTGGAGGAGTTGCTGCGCTCGGAAAAGCAGCAGTGGAAGAAGATCGGCGAGCAGATCCGCGAGGTGCGCGACGCGTTCGGACCGAAGACGCCGCTCGGCAAGCGCCGCACCGGTTTTGCGAAGGCGCCCGCGCATGACGAGGCCGCGATCGAGGAGGCCTTGGTCGAGCGCGAACCGATCACCGTCGTGGTGTCGGAAAAAGGCTGGATCCGCGCACTGCGCGGGCAGGTCGCCGATCTGTCGAGCCTGGCATTCAAGGCCGACGACGGGCTTAAGCTTGCCTTCGCCGCCGAGACGACGTCGAAGCTTCTGGTCTTTGCCACCAACGGCCGCTTCTACACCATCGACGCGTCGAAATTGCCCGGCGGGCGCGGCCATGGCGAACCGATCCGGCTGTTCGCCGATCTCGAACAGGAGGCGGATATCGTCACCGTGTTTCGCTATCAGGGCGGCCGCAAGCTGATCGTCGCCAGCAAACAGGGGACGGGATTCATCGTTCCGGAGGACGAGTGCCTCGGCAATACGCGCAAGGGCAAACAGGTGCTCAATGTGAAGCCGCCCGACGCGGCGCGCGCTCTCGCCGCGGTCGAAGGCGAGTTCGTCGCCACCATCGGCGAGAACCGCAAAATGGTGATCTTCGCCCGCGATCAGGTGCCGGAAATGACGCGCGGGCGCGGCGTGCGCTTGCAGCGCTACAAAGACGGCGGCCTGTCCGACATCAAGACTTTCGAGGTGGAGACGGGATTGCGCTGGACCGATTCTGCGGGCCGCAGCTTCTCGCTCACGCTCAAGGAGCTCTCCGACTGGCGCGGCAATCGCGCCGACGCCGGCCGGCTTGCGCCCAAGGGCTTTCCCAAGACCAACAAGTTCGACGGCGCGTCCGGCCGCGTCGCCAACGGCAAGGACGCCGACGAAGACTAGGGTTTGCGGCAAAGACGCGTATGCGTGGTCGCTGCGGCGCGAATTCCGCGGCGGCCCCGGGGTCGACTATAATCGCCTTTACCAAGACGGTTGCGCCGGCATGGCTTTTTCGCCGGGGAATTTTTCGCGATCTCGACCGATACCGATCAAGATCGCGTACGGGAACATAGGGCGGAAAGCGTGCGGCAAAAGCGATGATATTGGGCAGTCGCACTTGGTCGAACTGGCGGAGCTGGCTGCGGCTTCTCAGCGCGCTGACGATGCTGGCTTTCGTCATCTGCCATCTCACCGCGCATTGCTTTCTGCTGATTTCCTTTGACGATGCGGAAACGGCGCGCCGCATTCTGATGTATCCGTGGCGTGGCTGGACCGGCACGCTCGTCCTGTCGACCGCGTTTCTCATTCATTACACTAATGCGCTGTGGTCGATTTACGTGCGCCGCTCGCTGCGGTTGAAGCCGTGGGAATGGACGCAGCTCGCGCTCGGCCTGTGCATTCCCGTGTTGCTGACAGCTCACGTGGTGGGGACGCGCATTTCCGAGCACGTGCTCGACACGACGACCTATTACAACACCGTGTTCATCGCCCAGTGGGTGATCGATCCCTGGCTCTCTGCGGTGCAGATGCTTGCCATTGTCACGGTGTGGACCCATGCCTGTATCGGCATCAACTATTGGCTGCGCGTGCGGACCTGGTATCCGAAATGGCGGCCGTTCCTGTTCACTTATGCCTTGCTGCTGCCGACGCTGGCGCTTGCCGGCTACGTCACCGGCGGCAATCAGGTGCTGCGCGAGGCGAAGGATCATGATTTCGTCGATTCAGCGCTCGCCGATGCAAATCTGACCGACGAAAATAGAGCCGCGCTCGCCCATATGGCCGATATCGGCTGGATCCTCTGCTTCACGCTGCCGCTGCTGCCGTTCGCCGGACGCGGGCTGCGCGACTGGTACCATCGCAGTCAGCGTCCGCCCATTCTGGCGCATGCCAGCGGGCGCAGCATGCGGATCCTGCCCGGCGCGACTGTGCTCGAGACGCTACGCGCCAACGGCGTCGCGCATGCTTCGGTCTGCGGCGGCAGGGCGCGCTGCACGACGTGCCGGATCATGGTCACCAAGGGCCTTGACGATTTGCCGCCGCCGTCGGCCTTGGAAGCCAAGGCGCTGTCGCGCATCGGCGCGACTGAAGGGACGCGGCTTGCCTGTCAGATCCGTCCCACCTCCGATATCGCCGTGATGCCGCTTCTGGGGGCCGATGCCAGCGCCGCGGACGGTGCGACGCGCGGTGGGCTCGAGGGCAGCGAGCGCTTGGTTACGGTCGTCTTCGTCGATCTGCGCGGTTCGACCACTTTGGGCGAAGCGCGGCTGCCTTATGACGTGTTGTTCATCCTCAACCAGTTCTTCTACGAGATGACGCGGGCGCTGGTCGAAACCAACGGGCACTATTCGCAATTCACCGGCGACGGCCTGATGGCGCTTTACGGCCTTCATGCCGCCAACCCGAAGACCGGTGCGGCGGATGCGCTGCGTGGCGCCCGCGCGATGCTGCAGCGGCTCGATGCGCTCAATCACACGCTACGCACCGATTTGCGCGAGCCGCTGCGCATCGGTATCGGCATTCACTATAGCGAAGCCATCGTCGGCGCGATGGGCCCGCCGCATTCGCAGATCATCACCGCCATCGGCGACACCGTGAATACCTGCGCGCGGCTCGAGAGCCTGTGCAAGGACTATCAATGCACCGTGGTTGTCTCGCGCCAGGCGGCGGAAGCCGCAGGCCTGAAGCTCGGCGGCTGCGAACTGCATCAGGCACCGGTGAAGGGCCGCAACGAGCCGGTGCAGTTCTACGCGCTGCAATCGCTCGCGGAAGTTCAGGTCTAAGCAAGATTTAAGGCACGGCGATGTGCCAGACGCTGTTGACGCCGTCGCCGGTTACATCGCCGGGCTTGCTGTCCTTGTTCCAGCTATAGAGCGGCTTGTTCTTGTAGGCCCATTGCTTGCGGCCGTCGCTGCGGGTGATCAGGGAAAAATCGCCGGAGGCGCTGGCGTCGGTGGTTGCGATCAGCGGCATCCAGAGATTTGCGCATTGACCGTTGCAATTCGACTTGCCCTTGCTGTCGTTGTCGAACGTGTAGAGCGTCATGCCGTCGCCGTTGACGAGCGCTTTGCCTTTCGCGGTATCGGCGCTGGTCGCCGGCGCGCTTTGCGCCAGAGCCGCGCCCGCGACGAAAACGAAAAAGCCGGCAATGAGGCCCGCCCGGTTGGATCTCGGCATAATCTGCTCCCCCGCTGTTCCGCGACGACTTACTCTACGAGCTACTCTACTCTTGCCCAGCCTTCCGGCATCAGCCGTTCTTGCGGCAAGAAGCGGCCCTTGTAATCCATCTTGCGCGAGCCGCGCACCCAATAGCCGAGATAGACATAGGACAGGCCCATGCGTTGCGCGCGCGAAATATGGTCGAGCACCATGAGCGTGCCGAGCGAGCGCGCGGACAGGTCCGGCTCGAAGAACGAATAGACCATGGACAGGCCGTCGCTGAGCACGTCGGTGAGCGCCATGGCAACGAGCTCGCCGCTCTCGCGCAGCCGGTATTCGATGATCCGCGTCTCGATATGGCTGTCCTCGACCATCATCGCATAGTCGAGCACCGTCATGTCGGCCATGCCGCCGTCGCGGTGGCGCGAATCGAGATAGGCGCGGAAGATCGCGTATTGCTCCGAGGTCGGCACTGCGATCCGCATGTCGCTGACAACGTCGGCATTGCGGCGGGCAATGCGGCGCATGCTTTGCGAAGGACGAAAATCCTTGGCGACCACGCGCACCGAGACGCAGGAGCGGCAGCCTTCGCAAGCCGGCCGATAAGCGATGGACTGGCTGCGGCGGAAGCCGCCTTGGGTCAGAATATTGTTGAGCTCGGGCGCGCGCTCGCCGACCAGATGCGTAAAAACCTTCCGCTCCTCCTTGCCGCCGAGATAGGGGCAGGGCGAGGGGGCGGTGAGGTAGAACTGCGGTGTGTCGCGCGGATGCTGGGTCACAGCGGCTCAATCGGTAACATTAGATCATTGTCGTTTCGGCGTTGCGGTATGGCCGGAACCGATTCCGGCCGCCGCTTGAGATTGCCAGAGCGGCGGCTTGCGGCAAAGGCCATTTCGCAGCCTGCGTCAGCGTGGAATCTAGCGGCCGGTATGCGCGCGCAGCAATGCCGCCCGCGTCGCGTTATTTATGACAACGGTACCGACCAGGAAGTCATGCAGTAGACGTCCGCGCGCGTTGAAGAGGCCGACCACAAGAATCAGCGGCGTCAGCACGCTGACGCTGACCCAATAGACGATGGCGTGAACCGCGCCGAGCAGAAAATAACTCGACGCGCCGTACCAGGTGCGCATTTCGATTTCCATGGCGCGCATGCCGATGGTGGCGGAAGCCGGGCCGCCGAGCGTCGTGCCGTAGTAGAACAGCGCCCACACCACCGCGATCGGCGACATCAGCCCGTAGAGTGCCCAGCCGAGCCCAAGCGTTACAATGCCGAAGACGAAAATGAACACCCAGGCGATGATCAGCGGTATGGCGAGGATGACGACATCGATGACAAAGGCGACAAAGCGGCGCGCCAAGACGCCGTCGAACAATTCGGGGTTGGCGGCAGGATCATAGGCATGCGGCTTGATCTCGATGCCGGCACCGAAGCGCCCCGTGCCGGAATTCGTTCCGGAGGATGGGTTAGAGAATGGGCCAGAGACTGGGTCTGTCATCTTGTGCCTGCCTGTATAATGCCATCGAGATGGCAAGCGACTTTGGCCAAAGCAAGAATTTTTTGCCGCGGCAAGAGGTAATTTGCCTGCAAATGCCGGAGAATTCGTTTGACGATCACGCTTGCCGATATCGAGGCCGCCCGGCGCATCATCGCCGGTCACGTGCTCAAGACGCCGCTTCTGCCGGCGCCGCCGCTGTCGGCGCTCACGCGCGCCGAGGTCTATGTCAAATACGAGAATTTGCAAGTCACCAATTCCTTCAAGGAGCGCGGCGCCTGTGTGAAGCTCGCCGCGCTGTCGGATGAAGAGCGGCGCCGCGGCGTCATCGCCATGTCCGCCGGCAATCATGCGCAGGCTGTCGCCTATCATGCGCGGCGGCTTGCGATCGGCGCGACCATCGTCATGCCGGTGACGACGCCTTACGTGAAGGTGAAAGCAACCGAAGCGCTCGGCGCCAATGTCGTGCTCGACGGCGAAACCGTGATGGAAGCGCAAGCCCGCGCCGATACGATTGCCGCCGAGCAGAATCTGGTCTGGGTCCATCCCTATAACGATCCACATATCATTGCCGGGCAGGGCACGCTTGCACTCGAAATGCTCGCCGAGCAACCGGACCTCGACGTTCTCATTGTGCCGATCGGCGGCGGCGGCTTGATCTCCGGCAGCGCCATCGCCGCGCGCGCCAAAAAACCGTCGATCGAGATCGTCGGCGTCGAAACCACGCTCTATCCGTCGATGTGGAACGCGCTCCATAACGGCGATCGGCCGTGCGGCGGCGCGACGCTCGCCGAAGGCATCGCCGTGAGCAAGGCCGGCGGTTTGACGGTGCCGATCGTGCGCGAACTCGTCAGCGACATCGTGCTGGTCGAAGAGGTGCTGATCGAGCGTGCGGTCAATGCGTTTTTGACCTTGCAGAAGACCATGGCCGAAGGCGCGGGCGCCGCCGGTTTGGCGGCGATGCTGGCGGCGCCGGAGCGCTTTGCCGGCCGCAAAGTCGGGCTGATCCTGTGCGGCGGCAATATCGATCCGCGCATCCTTGCCTCGATCGTGGTGCGCGAGCTCGAACGCGAGAACCGCATCGTGTCGTTTCGTCTGGCCGTTCCCGACCGGCCGGGCGTTCTTGGCCAGATCACGAGCCGGATCGGCGAACTCGGCGCTAATATTCTTGGCGTCGAGCATCACCGCCTGTTTCTCGACGTGCCGGCCAAGGGCGCCAAGCTCGACGTCACCATGGAGACGCGCGACGGCGCGCATGCCGAGGAGATTTTCCGCGCGCTCGCGGCCGAGGGCTATCAGCCGGTGCGGATGGAAGGCGGTACGGCGCTGGGTTAGAGGCGCGCCCGGCATCAGGCTCTAGTGCAGCGCCGAAGGGTCATAGGCCCGGTAGGGCGGTTCGACTGGCGCCGGCTCGGGCGCGGAAGCCGGGCGCGCGCGCGGCAGCGGCACGCTTGAGGGCGTTGGGCCGCTTGGCGACATGGCGGCGGTGGCCAGCTTCACATTCGGCGTCGTTGCCATTTTGGCCATCACTTTGGGCCGTTGCGGCGGCAGCGGGATCTTACCCCGCAGCACCATGCCGGCCGCCAGATTATCGGCATCGTCCACAACCGTCGCCTGCTCGGCGGAGGCGACCGTGTCGGTCGGCGGCGAACTCGGATTGAATGCCGTCGGTGATGGCCACGCCATGGCTGGAGCGGACATGGCGGGAACGGATGGAGAGGTCGACGCGTCAGGCGCCGGCGCGGCAGGCTGCGTCGCATTGGCTGCGGCGATACTGGCGGTGCTGGCAGGCGCAACACTGGCTGGCGCAATACCTGGCGGCGCCGCTACGGTTGCGGGCATCTTGCTCGTGCTGCCGCCGGTATTGGGGTTTGCCGCGGCAAAGGGCGGCGGCGGCACGGTTGCGATTTGCGCCGGGATAGGCGGTGGCGGAGCGGGCGCCAAAGCGGGCACACTGGCAGTCGAGGCGACAGCAGCGGCCGGATCGCTCGGCTTTTTGATCTCGAGCAAGGTGGCGCGCGCGTCGGTCGCGGTCGTGGTGTTGGCGGTCTGGACGGCGACTTGAACGTTGGGCGCGGCGGGCGGCGCCGGCAGTGCGGCCATCGGGCGGAAGGTCGGCAGTTGCGGCGGGCCGATATAGGCGCGGACGAAAGCGGTGATGGTCCACAAAACCACCGGCACCGCGATGATCACCGCCACCAGGACGATGATCCGCTGCAAGATCGGCGTGTACAGCCGAATATTTTCGTCATGCTCACGCATCACATCCGCCTCGATCTGTTCCCGGGCGGCAGCGGTCGGCATTGTACTTAAGTTAAGTTTCGCCGGCTGTGTCAGCTCTCCCCAACAACTTCGCTGCGACTCGTGGTGCAAAATAGGTTAGCACGCCATCCGCTCCGGCGCGCTTGAAAGCGATCAGGCTCTCGATCATGGCCTTGTCGCCGTCGAGCCAGCCGTTGCCGGCGGCTGCCATGATCATCGCATATTCTCCGGACACTTGGTAGGCGAAGGTCGGCATGCCGAAGGCATTTTTGACTCGATGCAGAATGTCCAGATAGGGCAGCCCCGGCTTGACCATGATCATGTCGGCGCCCTCGGCGAGGTCGAGTTCCACTTCGCGCAGCGCCTCGTCGGTATTGGCCGGATCCATCTGATAGGTCCGCTTGTCGCCGATCAGCGTGGCGCTGGAACCGACCGCGTCGCGGAACGGCCCGTAGAAGGCGGACGCATATTTGGCCGCATAGGCCATGATCTGGACGTCGTGAAAGCCCGCGGCATCAAGCCCGGCGCGGATCGCCCCGACCCGGCCGTCCATCATGTCGGACGGCGCGATGATGTCGCAGCCGGCCTCGGCTTCGACCAGAGCCTGTTTGACGAGGACGGCGACGGTCTCGTCGTTGAGAATGACGCCGTCGCGCATCAGCCCGTCGTGGCCGTGGCTGGTATAGGGATCGAGCGCGACATCGCAGAGCACGCCGATCTCCGGCACTTCCTTTTTGATGGCGCGGATGGCGCGGCAGACCAGATTGTCGGCATTGAGCGCTTCCGAGCCCGTCGCATCGCGCAGGCCCGGCTCGGTATAGGGAAACAAAGCGAGGCAGGGGATCGTCAGCTTGGCCGCGCGCTCGGCGGCGCGCACCGCTTCGTCGACCGAAAGCCGCTCGACACCGGGCATCGAGGCGACCGGCAGGCGGGCCTTGCTGCCGTCGACGACGAATAGCGGCCAGATCAGGTCGTCGGTGGTGAGCACGTTTTCGCACACCAGCCGCCGCGACCATTCGGCCCGGCGGTTGCGGCGCGGGCGGATCGGCAGATCGAGCTTCTCGGCGTGGGCGCCGGTTTCGAGCGGCACCACTTTGTCGCGCGCTTCTAGCCGTTCTAGCGGCCGGCCGAATTTGATGGCCATTTCGAACTCCACACCCTGACAGCTTCAAACCGTTCTAACCTACTTTTACTCCTTCCAAGGCGGACTCGCCACTTGCCATAAGTGCAGGTGTTAACAACCAAAATCGCGGGGCTCCCGGCCGATCTAGCCGCGGCGTTGACGGGGATTGGCCGGGCCTCTATCGCTGCCGCATGAGCGATCAATCCCAGCGCCGGCCGACCCGGCCGAGCGATATGCTGGAGCCGGTGCGGGTCGGAACGGGTGCCCGTCGAGGCAGTTGGACCGAATATCTCGTCCTGTTTCTGCGCATCATGGCCGGCATATCGATGATCAAGGGCCTCTATCACTGGTCCCAGGTCTGCGGCATCGGCGCGCGCTCCGGCGAGGCTTTCGAGAGCCACAGCACCGCCTGGCAGACCGCGACCGTGTTCTTTGCCGTGCTCGATCTGGTCGCTGCGGTCGGCCTGTGGCTCGCCGCCGCCTGGGGCGCTGTGGTGTGGCTCACCTCGGTGGTGTCGATGGCGGCGGTGGAGCTGTTCTTTCCCAATGTCTATGGCGGCAGCATCTTTATCATTCTGGTCGAGCTCACGCTGCTCGGCATGTATCTCTATCTCGCCATCATGTCGGCGCGCGAACACGCGTAACGCTAAAATCGCGGCGGCTCTCCTTTGTAAGCCTGCGTAATCACATCGGTCATCTCGTCTTTGCTGACCGGGCGCGGATGCTTGATCTTCGCCGCCATCACGACCTCGACCGCCTTGCCGATATCCTTCTGCTGCATGCCGAGATCCTTGAACCCGGTCGGCAGCCGAAGCCGCACATTGAGATCGTAGAGCCCGCGCGCGGCGTCGCTCGAGCCGAGCGCGCGCTTGATGCGCGTCATCGCCTCCGGCGCGGCACTGGCGTTGAAGCCGATGGCGTAAGGCGTGGCGATGGCGTGGGTCTGCGCATGTTCGAGATTGAACCATTGGCGGACCCGTTGCGCGATCGCGTGTTCCAGCCCGACTTCGGCGCGGAAATTCGCCGCGAGCCAGGCGCCGTATTGCACGTCGGTGCGCGCCTTGAGATCGCGCGGAGCATCGACCAGGCGGGGCAGGCCGGAGCCGAGGAGGCGGATGCCTTCTTCGGCGAGCGTCTGCACGACGGGATTGGTGTCGGCGCCGTAAAGCGTCTCGACCGCATGCGCCATCGCGTTCATGCCGCTCGCCGCCGAGACGCGGGCAGGGAGATCGAGCGTCAGTTCGGGATCGTAGATCGCGGTGGCGGGCAGCGCATCCGGCCCGTCGCCGGAAATGCGGTTCTCGGCGACGCCGATATACCAGCGCGCCGCCATCTCCGAGCCCGAATAGGTGGTGACCACGGCGATATAGGGGAGCTTCGTCATGGCGGCCGCGGCTTTGGCAAGCCCGATCGGCGAGCCGCCGCCGACCACGATGAAGCCGTCGGCATCGAGCCGCTTCAATTCGGCAAGGATGTGCTCGAAGGCTTCGCGCGGCATGGTCTGCCCGCCGGTGTCGCAGAAGCCGACAATGCGCTCGGCGATCGGCGCGACGACGGCCTTGGTGAATTCGGTGCGGGTCTTCGAGCACAGCACGACGATGCGCGAGAATTTGTGGCGATCGGCCTCCGCGCGCAGCGCCTTGGCCGCGCCCGGACCGAGCACGACGCGGACCGGGTCGGAGTGATAGGTGAATGTGGCGGTCATTTCGGGTTCCTGATGCGCGGCTTTCCTAGCGCAACGCTCCGTGCGCGTCACGCATGCGCGCGAACACTCCCCGTCACCACCGGACTTGATCCGGTGATCCATGCTGACTTGCGGCTTGCGAAGTCCGACCGATAAGTCCGACCGCGCTTCGCTGCCGCTTGGATTGCCGGGTCAAGCCCGGCAATGACGAAAGGAAGCAGCACCAAATAAGAAGGGAAGCGGAACGCCGACAGACGCTTGCTCCAACCTGCCGTGCAGCTGGCACGGCCGCTGCCCCCCTCCATGTCCTCCCCCGCATGGGGGGAGGATATGGAGGGGGCAGCTCGCCTGTCGGCGTTCCACCGCGGTTCTAACGTGCGGGCTTTCGCCCGCTGCGCGCGACTTCAGGCCAGGCTTCCTGGGACGCGGCAAGAACGCCGATCTGTGACGTTCCCCCTTCCGGGGGCAGCATCGGACGCAGTTGTTGCGGGCGTTACCCGCCCAAACCTGTCCCAGTCCAGTGGCAGCACCCCACCGGCCGGTCGTAATGCCGGCCTGCATGATGCCC
>DATHPQ010000083.1:0-31161 GCA_035483735.1 Xanthobacteraceae bacterium
TCGCAGCGGTCTCGGTAACGCGACTCGGCCCGGAAGCGCGGCAGAAGAGCCTCGACGAGATTGCGCCGCCGACCGGCTAACGCAGCCTTGGGCACTGCGCGCAAAGCGCGACACAAAAAAAGCGGCCGCCCTCGAGGCGGCCGCTTCTGCATTCGGCAACGGCAAATCAGCGCAGATTGCCGCAAAAGCGCTGGATGCGCGTGCAGGCTTCTTCCAGCGCCGAAGTCGCGGTCGCGTAGGAAATGCGGAACGCAGAACCGACGCCAAACGGCGTGCCTTGCACCACGGCGACGCCTTCGGACTCGAGCAGCTCAGTAACGAAGTCCTCGTCGGTCTCGAGTTTCTTGCCGCTCGGCGCCGTCTTGCCCATCGTGCCAGCGCAGGACGGGTAGACGTAGAACGCGCCTTCCGGCTTCGGGCACTGGAGGCCATTTGCCTGATTGAGCATCGAGACGCAGAGGTCGCGGCGCTCCTTGAAGATTTTGTTGTGCTTGGGGATGAAGTCCTGCGGCCCGTTGAGCGCCTCGACCGCGGCCCATTGCGCCACCGCCGTCGGATTCGACGTCGACTGCGACTGGATCATCGCCATGGTCTTGATCAGTTGCTCCGGGCCGCCGGCATAGCCGATGCGCCAGCCGGTCATGCAATAGGCCTTCGACGTGCCGTTCACCGTCAGCGTGCGCTCATAGAGCCGTGGCTCAAGCTGCGCCGGCGAATAGAACTTGAAATTGTCGTAGACCAGATGCTCGTACATGTCGTCCGACATGACGTGGACATGCGGATAGCGCACCAGCACGTCGGTGACCGCTTTCAGCTCGTCCTTGGTATAGGCCGCGCCGGTCGGGTTCGACGGCGAGTTGAAGATGATCCATTTGGTCTTCGGCGTGATCGCCCGTTCCAGATCTTCCGGCTGCATCTTGTAACCGGACTTCATGGTGGTGACGACCTCGACCGGGGTGCCGCCGGCGAGCAGCACCATGTCCGGATAACTCACCCAATAGGGCGCCGGAATGATCACTTCGTCACCCGGATTGAGGGTGGCGATCAGCGCGTTGTACAGCACCTGCTTGCCGCCGGTGCCGATGATGATCTCCGACGGCTTATAGTCGAGCGCGTTCTCGCGCTTGAACTTCTTCGCCACGGCCGCCTTGAGTTCGGCAATGCCGTCAACGGCGGTGTATTTCGCCGCCTTGCCGTCGCGGATCGCCTTGATCGCGGCTTCCTTGATGTTCTCGGGCGTGTCGAAATCGGGTTCGCCGGCGCCCAGGCCGATGACGTCGCGGCCGGCGGCTTTCAGCGCACGCGCTTTATCCGTGACGGCGATGGTAGCCGACGGCTTGATGCGCATGATCTGGTCCGCGATGAAGGCCATTGCGAGTCTCCGATTCTCCTGGGTTAAATAACCGCGGTTTTCCTAATGGCGGCAGCCTGCGCAGGCAAGCTTTAATCCCGCATTCCACCCTCACATATCCGGCATTTCCGGCGGTCGCGCCTCTTCCGCAACAGTCCGTTAAGGCGGCCCTGGCCTAATGCCCCGATTAGGCCATCAGGAACCCTAAATGGACCGGGCGCGCGAAAGCTTGCGGAGCGGTGACTGGCTCACGCGCGAGCGCATCCGGATCGTCGCCACGGCGCTTCTGATCGCCTCCGCCGCGGCCATCCTTTTTTTGGTCGTCACCGCAAACGGCGTCATCGACCGCCAGGGCCGGCCGCTTGGCACCGATTTCTCCAATGTCTATGCCGCCGGCACTTATGTGCTGGCAGGCAAGCCGCAGGCCCCGTTCGATCCGCCGCAGCAATTCGCGCGCGAGCAGGCGCTCTTCGGCCAGTCGACGCAATTCTACGGCTGGCACTATCCGCCGTTCTTTTTGTTCGTCGCCGCGGCTCTGGCCTTGATGCCTTACGGCCTGGCGCTTGCGGTCTGGCAGGCGGTGACGCTCGGGCTTTATTTGCTGACGATCGGCGCGATCCTGAAGGCATTTTCGCCCGAAAGCGGAGGAGCAATACATCGCGACCCGCTGTGGCCCCTTGTCGCTCTCGCCTTCCCGGCGGTGCTGATCAATATCGGCCACGGCCAGAACGGCTTCCTCACCGCGGCGCTTTTGGGCGGCGCGCTCGTCGTGCTCGACCGCCGCCCGATCGTGGCCGGCCTTCTGCTCGGCCTCCTCGTCTACAAGCCGCAATACGGCTTGCTGATTCCGCTTGTCCTCGCGGTCAGTGGCCGCTGGAAATGTTTTGCTTCGGCCGCGATTGCAGTTGCGCTGCTGACGCTCGCCACCACGCTCACGTTCGGCGCCGGCGTATGGCACGCCTTTCTTGCCTCGACCGAGTTCACGCGCACCGTCGTGCTCGAACAAGGCAATACCGGCTGGTACAAAATCCAGAGCGTGTTCTCTTGGGCGCGCATGTGGGGCGCGCCAATACCGCTCGCTTATGCCCTGCAGGGCGCGGTGATCCTCGGCATCGGCGCGGCTCTGGTCTGGCTGTGGCGCAGCGCCGCGCCTTATCCGCTCAAGGCCGCGGCTTTGTGTCTCGCAACCATTCTCGCGACGCCTTACAGCTTCGATTACGACATGATGGTGCTGGCACCCGCCATGACCTTTATCGCGGTAGATGGTTTCACCCGCAACTTCGGACCGTGGGAGAAGACCTTGCTTGCGGTGCTGTGGCTGATGCCGCTCGTCGCCCGCAGCATTGCTCAAATAAGTCTAATTCCACTCGGCGTGCCGGCCATGCTGGCAATTTTTATTCTCATATTGCAGCGCAGCGGATTTGGTTTCTCAGTGGCATTCTCCGGCGCGTCCACTACATTAAACGCAGTGCCGAGCGAGGTGGCGTCGGACAACCAAGTTGCAGCTGAAAATACCGCGGCGCGTAACACGGCCATAAATCCGGCCACGACATCGCCGCGTTGACGTCGTAAGGCCGCAACAGTTGCGCGATACGCCGCCCTCTCGCTCTGATGCGAGGAAATTTGGCGGCCGCAAATTTGGCAGCGGCAAATTTGGAAGCGGCGATGCTGACGCTTTATTCGATGCAGCGATCCGGCAATAGCTACAAGGCGCGGCTCGCCTTGGCGCAGCTCGGCGTGCATTACCGGCTGGTCGAGATCGACATTCTCAAGGGCGAAAGTCACACGCCGGAATTCCTCACCAAGAACCCGAACGGCCAAGTGCCCCTTCTTGAAGTCGCGCCCGGCCGCTATCTCGCCGAATCCAACGCCATCCTCTGGTACCTGGCCGGCGGCACGCCGCTCGCGCCCGAGGACCGCATCGATCGCGCCGAAATTTTGCAATGGATGTTCTTCGAGCAGCACAGTCTCGAACCGAATATCGGGGCGGCCTATTTCTGGCTGGCGCTGGTCAAAGGCGGCCGCGAATTGCAGCAGCACGCGCTCGAAGACTGGATGGAAGAAGGCAATCGCGCCCTCGGCGTGATGGAGCGGCATCTCGCGCTGCACGACTTCTTCGCCGCCGATCGCTACACCATCGCCGACATCGCGCTCTACGCCTATACCCATGTCGCGCATGAATGCGATTACGATCTCACGACGTTCCCGGCGATTCGCGCTTGGCTCGATCGTGTCGCCAATGAGCCCGGCTATGTGTCGATGGAATTTCGTCCGGCGGCGGCCGCGCTGGCGAAAGCGTGACAGCAAAGACACAGCGGTACTAATTTGCTCCGCGACTGCTCGGCGTTAACGAAGCATTAACCAAAATCACGATTTTGCCCCTATTATTCAATGGCTTCGCCCCAGTTCCGTCGGGTCGGCGCCAGCTTCCCGCGCGAATCTGTAAGCAACGCAAAAACTGATTCGCCGATCGATGCGTAACGTCGTGCGTCTGGCGAAGAGGACCGCGACGAGGATCACGACCATGACTGGGCTCTCGGGGAAGATCGGCTTTGCTTCCCCCACTTTGGAAAAATCATTGGCCAAGCGGCGGCGCGCTGGCATCGAACTGTTCGCTACCCTTGGGCTTGCAATCTCGCTGGTGGTGGCCTTGACCGCGGTGTCGATCGGCATGGCGAGCGCGCACGCGCCGCTGATGCAGATTCTCTATCGCTCTTGATCGGATGAGTTGAGCACGATTATTTCCGAAAGCGGATTTCCGCTTTTCGAGATCGTGCTTTATTCCGTCTTGATGTCAGCCGCCTTGATGATCGGCCACCATTTGTCGATCTCGGCTTTCTGAAACGCCGCCAAGCCTTCGGGCGTCGCCTGTTCGGGCGTGGCGACCACCTGGCCGAGGACATCAAGGCGCTTGCGCACGTCCGGATCGGCCAAGGCGGTTCTTGCCGCCGCACTCAGCCGATCGACGATCGGCCGCGGCGTGCCTTTGGGCGCCCACAAGCCGTGCCAGAACGTGATCGTCAGGTCGGGCGAGCCGGATTCGATCATGGTCGGAACGTCCGGCGCCTTGTCCCAGCGCTTTTCGTTCATAACCGCATAAGCCCTGAACCGTCCCGCCTGGACGTTCGGCAATGACGAACTCGCATCGAGACAGCTAAGGTCGATCTGGCCCGCCATCAGATCCTGCATCGCCGGCGCCGCGCCACGATAGGGCACATACTGGAATTTCGCGCCGGTCTTCTGCTGGAAGAACACACCGCACATATGTGCGGCGCTGCCGGCGCCGACGGTGCCGAAAACGCTCGGCGTCGATTTCGTCTTCACCCAGGAAATCAGTTCGGCGACATTGCGCGGCGGCAGATCGTTCTTGCCGAGAATGAACAGCGGCGCGCCGGAAAGATATGCGATCGGCTGCAAGTCCTTCAGCACATCGTATTGCAGAGCATAGAGCGCCGGTGCGCCGACATGGCTCGTCCAATTGCCAATGCCGATCGTGTAGCCGTCCGGATTGGCATGGACGACATTGTTGGTGGCAATGGTGCCGCCGGCGCCGGT
Source organism: Xanthobacteraceae bacterium (assembly GCA_035483735.1). Lineage (GTDB taxonomy): Bacteria > Pseudomonadota > Alphaproteobacteria > Rhizobiales > Xanthobacteraceae > BOG-931. The sequence continues at coordinate 4,907 of DATHPQ010000083.1, forward strand.
GAGATCTTCGATGACGATCGGCTGGCCGAGCACCGTCTTCATGCCGTCGGCGACGATGCGCGCCAGCGTGTCGGTGGGCCCGCCGGGCGGGAAACCGACCATCATGGTGATCGGACGCGACGGATAGTCCTGCGCCAGCGCCGCGCCGGCCAGAAGAACGATGAGCGCACCGATGAAACTGCCGCGTTTCATGGTTCCCTCTTGTCGTTTCCGCGATGTGCACTTTTAGCGTTTCTTCTTTTTGCCCCGCAACGATGACACGAGGCCATGCGCGCTAATAGGTCAGAAGCACTGTCATGACGTCGTGCGGACCCTCTCGGTCCGCTTCCTTGGCAGGCCCTCTCTACGCCCTCTTGGAGCTTTCATTGACGCCGCCTATATGCGGCCTGTAACCATCCGCAAATGTTCGCAAAATTTGAACGCTTCCTGACGCCGACCGCGACGCCGGAACATCCGGAACCGCCGGCAGGCCTGATCGCCTTCCTGTGGCACTTTGCCCGGCAGGCGAAGTGGCTGTTTGCGGCCTTGTTCGTGATCGAATTGCTGATGGCGCTGAGCGACAGCGCGGTGCCGTGGTTCATGGGCCGCGTCGTCACCATGGTCACCAAAATGCCGGCAGACCGATTCTTCGCCGAGGGTTGGCCGTGGCTTCTCGGCATGGCCGTCGTCGTCCTGGTCGTGCGGCCGGGCGTGATGCTGCTGCGCTACCTCGTCAATAACCAGGCGCTGGCGGCGCCGTTCACCGGCCTGGTGCGCTGGCAAGCGCATTGGCACGTGGTGCGGCAGAGCTGGGCCTTCTTCCAGGACGACTTCGCCGGCCGCATTTCCAATCGCGTCATGCAGACCGCGCCGTCGGTACGCTCGACGCTGACCGCGACGATCAGCGCGGTCTGGTACATCATCGTCTATGGCGTGTCGGCGATTGCGCTCACGGCTTCGGCCGAGCGCTGGCTCGCCGTGCCGATCCTGTTGTGGTTCTCGGGCTATGCCGCGCTGCTTTATTTTCTCGTGCCGCGGATACGCGAGCGCTCGAAGATCAGCTCCATCGCGCGTTCGGAACTGACCGGACGCATCGTCGACAGCTACACCAATATCCTCACCGTAAAGCTCTTCGCGCGCGCCCGCGAAGAGGATCAATATGTGCGCGACGCCGTCGACCGCCATGTCGATCTGTTCACCGCCTCGCAGCGCCTGCTGACGGTGTTCGGCGCGACGCTCGACATGCTCAACGCGCTGCTGATCGCCGGGTCGGGGGCGCTGGCGCTGCTGTTGTGGCGCTTCGGCAAGATCGAGGTCGGCGCCATCGCCATGGTGCTGCCGCTCAGTCTGCAGCTCACCAATATGTCGCGCCAGATCGCGCTGCGCGTCACCGAAATTTTCGAAGATATCGGCGTGGTCCAGGAGGGCATGCTGACCATTGCACGGCCGCTGCAGCTGCCCGACCCGGCGCATGCCCGGCCGCTCACAGTGAAGTCGGGCCGCATCGAATTCAAGAACGTGACCTTCGGCTATGGCCGCGAGACCGGCGTGCTCAAAGATTTCAACCTGACGATCGCGCCCGGGGAGAAGATCGGCCTGGTCGGCCGCTCCGGCGCCGGCAAATCGACCGTGGTCAATCTGTTGCTGCGCTTCTTTCACCTCGAAGGCGGCGCGATCTTCATCGACGGCGAGGACATCTCGCATCTGACCCAGGAATCGCTCCGGGCGCAGATTTCGGTGGTGACGCAAGACACGTCACTCCTGCACCGCTCGATCAGCGCCAATATCGGCTACGGCCGGCCCGATGCGACCGACGCTGAGATCGCGCGCGCCGCCAAGCTCGCGCATGCCGACGAGTTCATTCCCGATCTCGAAGACTGGCACGGCCGCCGCGGCTACGACGCCCATGTCGGCGAGCGCGGCATCAAACTATCCGGCGGCCAGCGCCAGCGCATCGCCATTGCGCGGGTAATCCTCAAAGACGCGCCGATCCTGGTGTTCGACGAAGCGACTTCGGCGCTCGACAGCGAAGTCGAGTCGGCGATCCAGGCCTCGCTCGGCACGCTGATGGAAGGCAAGACCGCGATCGCCATCGCCCACCGGCTCTCGACCATTGCCCAGATGGATCGCCTCGTCGTGCTCGATCACGGCCGCATCATCGAACAAGGCACCCACCGCGAACTGATCGCATTGAACGGCCATTACGCCGCGCTATGGCGGCGCCAGGCTGGCGGCTTCATCGACGCCGCCGCCATGCAGGCGGCGGAATAGAGCATGATCCCGAAAAGTGGGTACCGGTTTTCGGATAAGATCATGTTCCACAAAAATTCCTAGAGCGGCGCGCGAAACACGAAGAACGCGCCGCCTGCGATCAGCGCGAATCCGACCACGTGATTCCACGTGATCGACTGCTGCAGATAGACCACCGAAAACACTGCAAAGACCGACAGCGTGACCACCTCCTGGATGGTCTTCAACTGTGCTGGCGAGTAAGCAGCGCTGCCGTAGCGGTTGGCCGGCACGGCGAGACAATATTCGAAGAAGGCCAGGCCCCAGCTGATGAGAATGACCTGCCACAACGGCACCTCTTTGAAGCGCAGATGCCAGTACCACGCCGTGGTCATGAAGGCGTTGGAGCCGATCAGGAGCAAAATGGGAAACACATAGGGCGAGGCGATCAGCGCTGGCATGGGACCCTGCTTGGTCATGGAGGGGAAAAGCGATCGAATACCGAAATACAGTGTCGCCGGATGCACCGACAACATTTCGGCCCGGGTCGCTGTTCCCGGCCGGAGCGGAGTGCCGGAATGGAAGGCCCAAAGGGTGCGGCCGGCTGCCGCATGACCGTCGCAATTCGCCTATAACGCTGACGTTATTGCGCCCAGATTCAACCGGGAGAATTTTCGATGCGCCGTCCGCTTATCGCCTCAGCTTTTGGTCTTGCCTTTGGGTTTGCCGCCGTGATGCTTCTGCCGATGTCAGGCTTTGCGCAGCAGCCGGGACTGCCGAACCTGACGCCGCCGCCGGCGGCGCCGATCAAGCCGTATCAGCCCGTGGCCGTGAAGCCGCCGGGGCCGCTGACCGATCCGGGCTTTGTGGCGCTGCGCAAACAGCTTGCCGATGTGGCCGCAAAAAAGGATCGCGCCGCGCTCGCCAAACTCGTGGCGCAGAATTTCTTCTGGGTGCAGGATAAGGATCTCGCCGACCCGCATAAATCCGGCATCGACAATCTCGCCAAGGCGATCGGCCTCGATGCCAAAGACGGCTCGGGCTGGGACACGCTGGCCGGCTTCGCCAATGAGCCAACGGCCACCGAATCGCCGCAGCAGAAAGGCGTGTTCTGCGCGCCGGCCGATCCGGCTGTCGATTCGCAGAAGCTGGAAGCGCTCGGTAAGGCGACCGGAACCGATCCGTCGGAATGGGGCTATGCCAACAAAGATGGCGTCGAACTGCACCAGACGGCGAAGCCGGATTCGCCGGTGGTCGAGAAACTCGGTCTCTATCTGGTGCGCGTGCTGGCCGATACCGGTCAGGGCGCCAACCCGAACGATCCGCTGTTCCTGCACATCGCGGCGCCGGACGGCAAAACCGGCTATGCCGACGCGCAACTGGTCTCGCCGCTCGGCAGCGATCAGATGTGCTATGCCAAAGATGGCAGCGGCTGGAAGATCGCCGGCTATTTCGGTGGCGCCTCGCAGTGAGACGACGCGTCGCGACGCGTCGCAGGCACCAGGATACTACCCCGTAGCTGCGGCTGCTGGGCCGCCTTACAAGTGATTGGACAGTGTTTGGCAGCCCAGCCATTAGTTAACGGCAGTTGAAGGGGGCCTCTATCCGCAGCAGAATAGCGCGGGACAGCGGCTGCACAATGAGGGTGGGACGAATGGCAAGCTTTCGCAGCCTGGTTCCGTGGATCGGCGCGGTCCTGTTGTGCCTGATTTCGGCACAGGTGCCGGCTCAGCCGGGTCCGCATTCGAGTGCAGCGGTCTACCAGTATCCGGTGACCGCGCCCGACGTTGACCCCGGCGTCGACCACGGCAACAACGCCAGTCTTCCGGAGGAATTCCAGAAGCAATTGGTGCTCTACCGTTCGCTGCAGCCGCCGGGCACGATCATCATCGACACCCAGGAGCGCCATCTTTATCTGATCCAGGACGAGACGCATGCGCTGCGCTACGGCATCGGCGTCGGCCGCGACGGCTTTACGTGGCAGGGCCTGCTGCAGATCAGCCGCAAGGCCGAATGGCCGGATTGGCATCCGCCGCCGGAAATGATCGAGCGTCAGCCTTATCTGCCGCGCTTCATGGCCGGCGGCCCGGGCAATCCGCTCGGCGCGCGCGCGATGTATCTCGGCAATACCGTCTATCGCATCCACGGCACCAATGCGCCGGAGACGATCGGACAGGCGGTGTCGTCGGGTTGCTTCCGGCTAGTCAATGATGACGTGATCGACCTCTACGGCCGCGTGCAGGTCGGCACGCATGTGATCGTGCGGCAGGATTAGAAATCTCCTCCCCCGCTATCGCGGGGGAGGAAGCTCTTTACTTCTGCGCCGCGGCCGCCGCCGTCACCGATTGCGACGTCTGACCGAACAGAATCGCGCGCTCTTCGGCGGTGCGGATGCCGCCCTGGCCCGGGTTGATCTTCGGCGTCCACTCATAAGCTTTCACCACCGCCGGCCGCTTCGCGATGGCATCGAACCAGCGATTGAGATGCGGGAAGTCAGAAATCTTCTGGCCCTGGCGCTCCCACGGCACCACCCACGGATAGCAAGCCATGTCGGCGATCGAATATTCGCCGGCGAGATATTCATGATCGGCGAGACGCGTGTTCATCACGCCGTAAAGACGATTCACCTCGTTGCGATAGCGGTCCATCGCATATTGGATCTTGTCGGTGGCGTAATTGCTGAAGTGATTGTTCTGGCCCGACATCGGGCCGAGCCCGCCCATTTGCCAGAACAGCCATTCCAGCGCCGCGACGCGCCCGCGAATGTCTTTCGGAATGAACTTGCCGGTCTTCTCGGCGAGATAGACCAGGATGGCGCCGGACTCGAACACCGAGATCGGCTTACCGCCGCCGGGCGGATCGTGATCGACAATGGCCGGAATGCGGTTGTTCGGCGAGACCGTCAGAAAGTCGGCCTTGAACTGCTCGCCCTTGCCGATATTGACCGGAATGATCTTGTACTTCAGGGCGGCTTCTTCGAGGAAAATCGTTACCTTGTGACCGTTCGGCGTGGTCCAATAATGTACGTCGATCATGATTTGCCTGTGCGTGATTGAGGGTCGCAGAAATCTATGTGGGCGCCCAGTTTAGCGCTTCAAGGCAGGCTGCCGAAAGGGCCGCAGCCGCAGTGGCAGCGCTGACCAGGCCTTCGGGCTTCGCACGGCTGGGATTCCAGTAAGGAAATGACAACGCCGCGCCGTCATAGTTCGCCGCAGCCCTTTCCTCGGACCTGAATATGGCAGCGATGGCCGCCACGACCGCAGCGGTTTCTCCAGACGACAATGGCGCCATCCGGGTGCTGGTCATCGCCGGCAGCGCTTTCGCCGGCCTGACCGCAATCTTTTACATCTGGAAAATGTCGTGGGTCGCGCCGTTCCCGCGCGATGGCTCTACGCTGGTCGTCGGCCGCGATTTCCTGAATTTCTGGATGTATGGGCGCGCCGCCTGGCAGCCCGATCCGAGCCGGTTCTACGATCCGCTCCTTTATAACGATGCGCTGGCGGCGCTGCTCGGTCCTGATTATCTGGGACAGAACTGGTCCTATCCGCCAAGCATCATGCTGCTCGCCGCGCCGTTCGGCCGCATCGGCTATGATCCAGCACTGCTGTGCTGGACCGTGCTGGGTCTCGGACTCTTCATCTGGGTATTACGCGGTCAGATCCGCGACCAAGGCCGCGATGACAAAAGATTGCTCATTGCGATCTTGTTCTCGCCGGCCGCCGTGTTTTGTTTGATCTCGGGGCAAAGCTCGTTTGTCACCGCGGCGATGTTGCTTGCGATCATGGCACTGCTCGATCGCAAGCCCGTGGTGGCCGGCCTCCTGATTGGGCTTGTGACCTTAAAGCCGCAGCTCGGTCTGTTGTTTCCCGTCATTCTCGTCGCATCTGGCCGCTGGCGCGTCTTCGCCGTGGCGAGCATCACGGCGCTCTGTCTCGTCGGCATAACGACAGCGTTATTCGGACCCCAGGTCTGGATCGACTTCGTGCAAAAAGGCCTGCCGGCGCAGAATATCGTGTTGTCCGATCCGAGCCTGATCGGCACGCCGTATTATCCGACGATCTTCATGAATGTGCGCGGCACCGGCGCGAGCTATGCGGTGGCAATGGCGGTGCAGGCCGTGTTTTCGACAGGCGCGATCGCGGCCGCATTCTTTGTTTTCAGATGCCGCCGCGACGCCGATCCGCAATTGCGCAACGCGCTGTTCTTTGCCTGCTCGATTTGCGCCGTGCCGTATTTGTTGTCTTACGATACCTTGGCCGTCACCTGCCTTGCCGTCATGCTGCTCGCCTCCGGCAAGCTCGATACGCTCGGCCAGACGCTGGCCAAGCTGGTCTATTGGCTGCCGCTTATTCAGATGATCTTCGGGCAATATCATATTCCGGGGCCGGCCTTGATCGTGCCGGCCTTCGCCAGTTTCCTGCTGATGCGCATTTTGAAACGGCCGGCGACCGCGAAACGGCGTCCGATCATCCCTCCCCGGTCGTGTTTCCAGCGTCGCGCTGACTTCTAGCGCCGCCAACTTGACCGCGGCACGAAATTCGCGCATCGCGGCGACACCTGCAGGACAAGGCAAAAGGTGGAACATGGTGCTCGAAATCGCGCAGATCGACGTCAAGCCGGGAATGGAAGCGGAATTCGAGGCCGGCGTGAAAAGCGCGGCGCCGCTGTTCAAGCGCGCCAAAGGCTGCAGCGGCATGGAACTGCAGCGCTCGATCGAAAAGTCTTCGCGCTATAGGCTGTTCGTCAAATGGACGACGATCGAAAACCACACCGTCGATTTCCGCGGCTCCGCCGATTTTCAGGAATGGCGCAAGCTCGTCGCGCACTGCTTCGCCTCGCCGCCCGAGGTTGAGCACGTGACGCAGGCCGTGCACGGGTTCTAGACCCGGCAACGGATTTGACGGCAACGAAATTGCCTGCGCAGTGTTAATTCCATACGGCGCTCAGGCGCTCAACCGAGGTCAGCAATCATGTCAAGCAATATGCCGCCCGTTCCTCCAGGCAACCGGAGCAACAAAGGCCCTGCCAATTCGGGTAAAATAAACAAAGCGATCAACTCCGAGGCTGCGGAGAACAAATCGGTCAAGCCGACCGAAAAGCATCATAACGCCGCCGAAGAAGGCGACACCGCGAATATTAAGCAGAACACGACGAATAAGGGATTCTACCGGGGACGCCGAATGGGCTAGCCCCCCGAGGCAACAATTTTCCTCGCCGGTAAGAGCTTTATTTCGGAACACCGAGTGAAATTTCGAAAGCAATCCTGAAATGCGCTGTTTGAGTTTGTTCGCTCTGCTCGCGATGTGTGCCTTCGCGAGCCCGGCGGCCGCTGAATTTCCCGACCGGCCGATTCATCTTGTGGTGCCGCAGGCCGCGGGCAGCGCCACCGACACGCTGGCGCGTATTTTCGGCGCCGCCTTCGGCGACGCGCTCGGCCAGACCGTGATCGTCGACGATCGCCCGGGCGGCGCGCTGACTGTCGGCATGGACGTCGTCGCCAAGGCGCCGCCCGACGGCTACACGCTCGGCATGGCGCCGATCGGCGCGCTGGCGTTGACATCGCACCTGGTCGAGCCGCTGCCTTACGATGTCGAGCACGACTTCGCGCCGATCGTCATCGTCACGCGCGGCCAGATGCTGCTCGCGGTGTCGCCGGTGACGGAAATTCATTCCGTCAAAGAGCTGATCGATTTTGCGAAGGCCAATCCCGGCAAGCTCTACAATGCGTCGTCGAGCAACGGCTCGCCCGGCCATGTCGACGGCGAACTGTTCAAATACATGACCGGCACCACCATCGTTCACGTGCCCTACAGAGGCGGCGCAGCGGCGATCAGCGATCTGATGGCAGGGCGCGTGCAGGTGATGTTCGAGAGCCTGAATTCGATCGCGCCCTTTGCCAAATCCAGCCAGGTGCGGCCACTGGCGGTCACCGGCGAGCGCCGCTCGCCCGCCTTCCCCGATCTGCCGACCGTCGCCGAAGCCGGTGTCCCCGGCTACGCCGCGCCGACCTGGACCGGCGTCATCGCGCCGGCCGGCACGCCGAAGCCGATCATCGACAGACTCAACGCCGCGGCGAACACGGCGCTGCAATCCGACGCCTTCAAAAGCAAGATCGCGCAGATCGGCGACGACGTCGCCGGCGGCACGCCGGACGAATTCGCCGCGCTGATTGCGTCGGAATACAAGAAGTGGGGCGACGTGATCCAGCGCGCCGGGATCAAGCTCGAATAGGTCGTCATTCCGGGGCCGAGCGAAGCGAGAAACCCGGAATCCATAGTCCCAGCGCAGGGGGTTATGGATTCCGGATCTGCCGCCGCGCGGCAATCCGGAATGACGCTGCGAACAACGCCGTGGCAGCAGGACGAGACGCCCCGCTTTTCTCGCGTCGGGACTCGACCCATATTGGGCGCATGGCGAAGCGCCCCGAGCCCCGACACCCGGCCAAGCACTCCAAGAAAGACCCGGCGAAGCAGACCCGCGCCAAGGCGGCGCGGCCGGAAACGCCCGTGCTCGATCCGTCATTGGCGGAACTTTTGAACCCGGCCATCGGCCAGGGCCGCGCCGGCGTTGGCTCGCAGACGGGGATCGACGAGGAGAAGCGCGGGGAACGGAGCAGCCTGCAACAGCCGCCGGACAATTCCTTCGACCGGCGCCGCGACTTCTCCAATGCGCACAAGGCGCGAAAGTCGACCCAGCACGGGTTCAACGAGCGGCCGCAATCAGGTTATGCGGCCAAGGGCCCGACCGATATCGATCCGGAATTGGCCGAAGCGCTCGGCTATGGCGGCGGCGATCCGAGCAAGCCGTTGATCGGGCAATCTCTGGAAACTACGCCGGAAGAGCCGACCCAAGCGTCGACCAACGATCGCGACGAACTGGCCGAAATTTTCGAGCGCCAGCGCGAGAAGCGCCACCGTCCGTCGCCGCAGCCGTTGACGCTTGGCGTCACCGCCTCGATGCAGGCGCTCGAGACGCTGCTGCGCGAGGGCCGCGCCGAATTCCGCGAGGATGAAGGCAAGATCTGGATGCCGCACCGGCCGCCGCGGCCGGAAAAATCCGAAGGCGGCCGCCAGCTCGTCATCAAGTCCGATTTCGATCCGAAGGGCGATCAGCCGCAGGCGATCAAGGAATTGGTCGAAGGCGTGCGGCGCAACGATCGCACGCAAGTTCTGCTTGGCGTCACCGGCTCCGGCAAGACCTTCACCATGGCCAAGGTGATCGAGCAGACGCAGCGGCCTGCTTTGATCCTCGCGCCCAACAAGACGTTGGCGGCGCAGCTCTACGGCGAGTTCAGGAATTTCTTTCCCGACAACGCGGTCGAATATTTCGTTTCCTATTACGATTATTACCAGCCGGAAGCCTATATCCCGCGCACCGACACCTATATCGAGAAGGATTCCTCGATCAACGAGCAGATCGACCGCATGCGCCATTCGGCGACGCGGGCGCTGCTCGAACGCGACGACGTCGTGATCGTCGCCTCGGTGTCCTGCATTTACGGTATCGGCTCGGTCGAGACCTATTCGGCCATGACTTTCACCATCAAGCGCGGTGAGAAGCTCAACCAGCGCCAATTGCTGTCCGACCTGGTGGCGCTGCAATACAAGCGCTCCGGCGGCGATTTCTTCCGCGGCTCGTTCCGGGTGCGCGGCGACGCCATCGAAATTTTTCCGGCGCATTTGGAAGACCGCGCCTGGCGGGTGTCGCTGTTCGGCGACGAGGTGGAATCGATCCACGAATTCGATCCGCTGACCGGGCAGAAGACCGACGAACTCGAATTCGTCAAAATCTACGCCAATTCGCACTATGTGACGCCGCGGCCGACGCTGCTGCAGGCCATTTCCGGCATCAAGCTCGAACTGCGGCAGCGGCTCGAACAGCTCAATGCCACGGGCCGCCTCCTTGAAGCGCAGCGCCTCGAACAGCGCACCATATACGATCTCGAAATGATGGAGGCGACCGGCGCCTGCGCCGGCATCGAAAACTATTCGCGCTATCTCACCGGGCGAAAGCCCGGTGAGCCGCCGCCGACTTTGTTCGAATATGTTCCGGACAATGCACTGGTCTTCGTCGACGAGAGCCATGTCACCGTGCCGCAGCTCGGCGGCATGTATCGCGGCGACTTCAGGCGCAAGGCCACGTTGGCCGAATACGGTTTCCGCCTGCCCTCCTGCATGGACAATCGGCCGTTGCGCTTCGAGGAATGGGACGCGATGCGGCCGCAGACGATGGCCGTCTCGGCGACGCCGAGTTCGTGGGAACTTAACGAATCCGGCGGCGTGTTCACCGAGCAGGTGATCCGCCCGACCGGCCTGATCGATCCGCCGGTCGATGTGCGGCCGGCGCGCACCCAGGTCGATGACCTCGTCGGCGAAGTGCGGCAGGTGGCGCAACAGGGCTACCGTTCGCTGGTTACCGTGCTGACCAAGCGCATGGCCGAGGATTTGACCGAATACCTGCACGAGCAGGGCATCCGCGTGCGCTACATGCATTCGGATATCGACACCATTGAACGCATCGAAATTATTCGAGACCTCCGCTTGGGCGCCTTCGATGCGCTGGTCGGCATCAATTTGTTGCGCGAGGGCCTCGACATTCCGGAATGTGCGCTGGTCGCCATTCTCGACGCCGACAAGGAAGGATTTCTGCGCAGCGAGACCAGCCTGGTGCAGACCATCGGCCGCGCCGCGCGCAATATCGACGGCCGCGTCGTTCTTTACGCCGACCACGTCACCGGCTCGATGGAACGCGCCATGGCCGAGACCTCGCGCCGCCGCGAAAAGCAGGAAGCCTACAATATCGAGAACGGCATCACGCCGGAGAGCGTCCGCAAGGGCATCGGCGACATCCTCAACAGCGTCTATGAGCGCGACCACGTGCTGATCGCGGCCGGCGCCGGCGAAGCCGGCGAATTCGAGGACGCCGCCACCATCGGCCACAATTTCGAGGCGGTGCTTGCCGACCTCGAAACCCGCATGCGCGCCGCCGCAGCTGATCTCGACTTCGAGGAAGCGGCGCGGCTGCGCGACGAGATCAAGCGCCTGCGTGCCACCGAGCTCGCAGTGACCGACGATCCGACGGCGAAGATCGTCGCGCCGCCCTCTCGCGCCAAAGGTGGCCCGTCGCGCCGCGGCGCGCAGCGCGACAGCGGGAGCAAAGTCCACAAACCGGCACTCGATGAAATGGGCATCGCGCTCTATCACGAAGTCGCGCCGCATCGGCCCGGCGACAAACGCAATGCGCCGCGCAAGCCGAGTCTCGACGAGATGGGGCCGGGCGTGGAGTCGATTCCTGGGAAGGGCTCCGGCCCGCGCTCGACACTCGGCCGTCCCGGCATGCACGGCGGTTTCAAGCCGCGCCAGCGCTGAGCGTCCGCGCATTCCACTCGTACTTTGCACGGCCGATGGGTTAGAATTGCGCCGTTCGCACAGAATCACACACCGCAAACTCGGAGGGCACCATGGCCAAAGGTCAGGCGCGAAGCAACAAAGAGAAGAAGAAACCGAAGCAGGACAAGAACAAGAAGAAAGGCGGCGCCGCGCCGGTTTCGCCGTTCGCCGACATGCACAGCCAGGCCAAGCCCGGCACCTGGGGCAAGAAAAACTAGGGCAAAAAGAGCTAAGCCGGCGCGCGGTTCATTATCCTTTGACGTTCGACTCGAAGCTAAGGCCCCAGCGGTTCGAGCAGGCGCGCAGCCACGGCACGACGCCGGCAACGACAGGGAAGTCCACGGTCTCGATCTTGGTCGCATCGAAATGCGCGCTGACGCCGTCGCCGAGCGCGGTAGCCAATGCGGCGCCGTGATCGGGGAAGATCGCGATCTCGTCGGCGCCTTCGACCTGCGCCAGGAAGCCAGTGAACGGCTTGTCGTCGAGCTTGAGTGTCGCGTCGATAGTTGCGCCGCCGGGCAGGTGCAGCGCCGAGTCCTTCAGCAGCATCGTGAGCCCTTTCGTGCGGCTGACGATGAGGAAGGTCGCTATTCGGTGCGGCTGCGGTCCGCCTTCGCCGTAATGCTGCCGGATCATGCAGGCCTGCACCCGGCCGTCATCGCCGCGCAGCTCTGACGCATCCCAGCCGCTGATCTTGCGCTTGTCCTCGATGCCGGGCGGACCGGCCGGCGTCGGCTGTGACGGGCCGATCTCGGGCGAACGCGGATACGCCACCGGCAAAACCGGCGCGTCGGGATCAGTCGGCTTATCGAGCGCGATCTTGAACTGGGTGCCGCATTGCTTGAGCCATGAATAGCTGTCGTCGTGCATCGCCAGCACGATGGGCCCGGTGTCGAGGCGGCCGCTGTCGGCGCGCAACTGCACCATCGCGGTGTTCTTGAGCGCCCCAAACACGGCCGCGGCATCGCCCGGATGAAAGGCGAGCTTGTTGTTGGTGCCGGCGATCGTAAAGGCGACGGCCGGAAACGCCTTGCCGTCGAGAATGACCTCGGCCTCGTCGTCCAGGATCGGTTCGGCAGGCAGCTTGTCGTCACTTACCCCGAAAGCGAGACCGGCGCCGGCGCTGATGTCGACGCTGAAATCGGTATCGATCCTGCCGTCGGTGCCGGCGGCGCGAGGCCGCACGGCAATCATCACGCATTGCCGCACTTTGCCATTGGGTCCGGTTTGCGGCAGGCCGCTCCATGTGCCGTCCGGGAAATGAACAACCTTGCCGGCGACGGGCTTGGGGATTTCGGCACCATAGGCCGCGAGCGCCATGCCGGCGGCGGCATAAAGAACGACCGCGGCGCCGAACATCAGCGCACGATAAAGAATCTTTGAGCTCGACATCGCTCGCTCCGCTGTTGCGGCATTCCCGACGTAAATCCTGAAGGCAATTCAAATGGCAATCAACGCGCGCGCCGATTTGAGCGGCCGCAGGCGCTCTCAAAACCATTAGACGTCAGCGGGAATTGACCGGTTCATTCGGCGGCCGGCTAGGTTCGGCCCGCCCGGCGTGAAAGAAAACTGCGGGAACCTTGAAGTTTTAGTACCCTGTCGACCGGACGACCCGACAACCAAGAAGCTCCCAAGAAACTCCAATGTCCGACATCCGCCTCGACTGGGGACCGCTCGACTGGGCGGAAATCGCGCTCTTCGTCGGCATCCCCGGCCTCATCCTCGGCGCCATACTGGGCGCCATCGCCTGGCGGCGGCATCGCCTGTGGGGCGCACTCATCGGCGCCATCGCCGGCTTGGTGCTGTGGGACGCCGGCCTCGTGGTGTGGCTGACGGCGCCGTGGAGCTGATTATCCCACCCGGCTCGAAACCTGATAGATGCTCGTCCGTATCTTCATCGTGCCCAAGCGAGCGACGCGCATGGCCGATTCCACCGACGTCTTCTACTCGACCGTCCCCATCCGGCGCGGGTTCCGCAGCTTGATGGACGCGGCGCAGTACACGCCGTTGCCGGATGACTGGACGGTCGGCATTGCCGACGTCGTACAGTCGACCAAGGCGATTGCCGAGAAGCGCTACAAGGCGGTCAATATGGCGGGCGCGGCCGTGATCGCGGCGCTGACCAATGCGCTCGGCGGCCGCGAATTTCCCTTCGTATTCGGCGGCGACGGCGCGAGCTTCGCGGTTTCACCGCGCGATACCGAGATTGCGAGAGAGGCTTTGGCGGCGACGGCGGCGTGGGCGAATTCGGAGCTTGGATTGACTTTGCGCGTTGCGCTGATTCCCCTCGCCGCCGTTCGCGCGCAAGGCGTCGACGTGCGCGTGGCGCGCTATGCGCCGTCGGAGAATTTGTCCTATGCGATGTTTTCCGGCGGCGGGCTCGCCTGGGCCGACGGCGCGGTGAAGCGCGGCAAATTCGCCGTCGCCCCCGCCCCTCCGGGCACCTGGCCCGATCTCACCGGCCTGTCGTGCCGCTTCGAGGAATTCCGCGCCGCGCAGGGCCTGATCCTGTCGCTGATCGTGCTGCCCATGCCCGGCGCCGATCCGGCGGCCTTCCGCACGCTGACCGAGGAAATCGTGGCGCTGGCCGAAGCCAGTCCCGATGCCGGGCGGCCGGTGCCGGCGCTTGGTCCGAAGCTCGGCTGGCCACCGCAAGGCGTCGCGCTTGAAACACACACCGCGCCGGGCGGCTGGCTGCAGCGGCGCGCCGCCGTGCTGGCGCGGACATTGCTTTATTTTCTCATCATGCGCGCCGGCCGCCCGATCGGGCCTTTTGTCCCGGCGCGCTATAGGCGGCAAGTCGTGGAGAATTCCGACTACCGCAAATACGACGACGGGCTGCGCATGATTTTGGATTGCACGCCCGAGCTCGCCGACGCGCTCGAACAGCGGCTCGCCGCCGCGACAGGCATCGCGCGCTATGGATCGTTCCGCCAGGACGCCGCGATGATGACTTGCTTCACGCCGTCGCCGGTACGCAGCGATCACGTGCATTTCGTCGACGGCGCCCGCGGCGGCTATGCGGCCGCGGCGACGGCAATGAAAGCGGCGATCAGTCCGTCATCCTGAGGAGCGGGCGGCAATCCGGAAGACGCTACATCCCCGGCTTGGCCAGCGTATCGGCGCCCGCCTTGGCGACTTGTGCATCCTGCGCCGACAACGCGCCGGAAACGCCGATGGCGCCGACGATGGCGCCGTTGGCGACCAGCGGAATGCCGCCTTCGAGCGGCGTGATGTCTTTGAGCGCCAACAACCGCATGCCGCCGCCACCCGCGGCGATGGCGTCGTCGAGCGCTTTGCTCGGCCGCTTGAACTGCAGCGAAGTGCGCGCCTTGCCTTCGGCGCCTTCGCTGGCCGAGAGCTGGGTATTGTCGATCTTGTGGAACATCACCAGGTTGCCGCCGCTATCGAGAATAGCGATGGCGACCTGCCAGGAATTCTTCATTGCTTCGAGCTCGGCGGCGGCCATGGCGCGCTTGGCCTGATCGAGCGTCACCGGCGGACCATAGGGCAGCGTTGCCGTCGAGACCGCAGCGGCCGCCGGCGGCGCCGCGGGTTGCTGCGCCAGCGCCGGGCCGGCCGACATAGCGACGGCGCCTCCCAGCGCACAAACCAACAGAAACATGCGAGACATCGCGGGAGACATCAGGCGAGACATGAGGGGCACCCTCCAAGCCGGTTGCTTGCCGAATCGAGCGGCAGCTGGCCACCATAAGCGGCAAAAGTGGCCGGGAAAAGCCGTCGCCAAGGCCGCTTTTGGCGCCGTCAACGACTGCGTTACGCGCCGAGGGTGCGGATGGCACGAAGCCGCGCTACTTTGGCGGCGTCGATTCGGCGGCATTGTCCGCATTTCCTTGTCCGCATTTTCTTGGGGGGTTTCATGCGCTGGCCCGACGGACGCTACATCCAGGCGTCGATTTTCTTCAGCCGCTGGCTGCTGGCGCCGTTTCTGCTCGGTCTTCTGCTGTGCCTCTTCGTGCTGATGTACCGTTTCTTCGGCGATTTGTTCCTGCTGATCGTTCAGACGCCGATGACGAACTGGCACGATGTCGTCACCAGTGTGTTGAATCTGGTCGATCTGGCGCTCACCGCCAATCTCATCCTCATTGTCATTTTCTCGAGCTATGAGAACTTCATCCGCAGAATCGATGCGTCCGACCATCCGGACTGGCCGGAAGGACTAACTCAGGTCGATTTCGGCGCGCTGAAGCAGAAGCTGCTCGGCTCGGTCGTCGGCATCGCCGCGGTTGACGCGCTGGCGTGGTATTTCGATCTTGAAAAAGAGCCCGACACGTCGAAGCTCATCTGGGTGATGGGTTTCCCGCTGGTCTTCGCTCTCGTCATGCTGATTCTCGCCGCCGCCGACTGGCTGAGCGACAACCGCAAAGGCAGCCCCCACAACATCGGCCACAAATAACGCCCGCACCACGACTTAGCCGCCACAGCGGGTTCCGACCGGTGAGGGATTATTAACCATAACTGGCGTTAATCGGCTCCTGGGTTCGGTCACGGAGTCGGATTGCGCGTATGCGGGTCACCCGCACCATTCTGCTGATTTGCGCCGTGGCCTGCGCCGCGGCCGGATGCGCGTACCAGCCGCGCGTCCCATTTGCCGCCGCGCCAGCCCCACAAGGCGTCGATAATGTCATTTATGGCGCGACCGCAGCCCCCGTCGCGGCGGCAGCTCCCGCTCCCATGGCTCCTGCTCCTATGGCTCCCGGCTATCGCGGATTCTTCGGCTCGGGGGCACCCTATGCCACCGCGCCGACGCCGATCCCGCCGACCCGGGTCGCCATGATGGCGCCGCCGCCGATGCCTGCGCCCATAGTCGCGCCAATGCCGGCACCGATACCGGCAGCCATGACCGGCCCCGGTCCGTTCGTTACTCCCGCTGTCGTCAATCCCGCGATGGCGCCGCCCGGTTTCGGCGCGCCGTTCCAGCAAGGCGGCTACACGCTCGATTCCGGCGATCGGCTGCGCGTCGTTGTGTTCGGCCAGGACGGCCTGACCAATTCCTATGTGGTCGACGCCTCCGGCCATATCGACATGCCGCTGATCGGCACGGTGGCCGCGCGCGGACTGACGACCAGTCAATTGTCGGCGCGGATCTCCGACCAGTTGCGCCAAGGCTTCATCCGCGAACCGCATGTCGCGGTCGAAGTCGAAGCCTACCGGCCGTTCTTCATCCTCGGCGAGGTGACGCAGCCCGGCCAATATCCCTATGTCGCCAACATGACGGTGGAGACCGCGGTGGCGATTGCCGGAGGCTTCACGCCGCGCGGCTACCACAGAACGATGACCATCAGCCGCAATTTCGCCGGCGGCACCTATCGCTTCGAAGTGCCGATCACCTATCCGATCTGCCCCGGCGACACCGTGCAGGTTCAGGAACGCTGGTTCTGAATCGGAGGCCGGTCATCAGAACAACAATCTGATGACCGACAGCGGCTTTCCCGTTTACTTCACGTTCTTGCCCAGGAACGCCATCGAGCGCTCCCAGGCGAGCTTGGCGGCGGCTGCGTTGTAGCTGCCGCGCTCGTCGCAGTGAAAGCCGTGCTGCGCGTCGGGATAGACATAGATTTCGCAATCGCCGCCCAGCTTGGCCTTGATCAGATCGACATCGGTCATCGGGATCGAAGCGTCCTTCTCGCCGAAATGCATCTGCACGGGCACTTTGGGCTTCTCGTCGGCGTTCTTGACGATCTGGCCGCCGTAATAGCAGACCGCGGCCGAGAGGCCGTTGAGCTTGCAGGCGGCGAGAAACGAAATGGTGCCGCCCATGCAGAAGCCCATGATGGCCACCGGCCCCTGTTTCTTCATCTCGTCGATCGAGGTCTGCACGTCGCGCAGCATCGCGCCCCAATCCGGATTGGCGACGAATTTGCGGGCATTGGCGATCTCGTCGGGTGTGTAGCCGCTTTCGAAATTCGGCTGCTGGCGGTCGAACAAAGCCGGCGCCAGCGCCGCATAGCCTTCGCCGGCCAGCCGGTCGCAGACCGCGCGGATGTGATGATTGACGCCGAAAATCTCCTGAAGGAGGACAATGCCGCCCTTGGCCTTGGCGGCCGGATCGGCGCGATAGGCGCCGAATTTGAAGCTGTCGGATGACGTCAACGCAAAATGCTTACCCAAGCGATCCTCCTGTGACTGCTATCAATTGCTCTTGATCCACGCCCGCACGCGGCCGCTGCCGCCAACATGCAACGGCGCGCACCATACAACGGTACGCATGTCGATTGAATGGGTGGTTTTAAGCGCCGCAGTCCGCACCAAGCGGACTGAAACCGTGGGCTGGCGCTTGCTCAGTGCGTGACGACGATAAAGTCGGTGCCCTCGCCGGTTTCGTCGCCAAGCCCATGATCGGAGACGATCAAAGACGAGCCCGGAACCATGCGCTGCGAAATGAAATCGACGGCATCCTGCGGCAGGTCGAGGCGCGCCAGCACCTGTTCCGGCGTCTGCGGCGGCGGCACGTCGGCCGCCTTCTGGTCGTCGTCGTGGTGCTTGCGCCTGACGAGCCGCTCATAGCGGCGGCCATAGCGGTCGTAGACGACTTCTTCGTCCGCCATGACGCGCGGCGCCTTGACCGCCGCCTTGGCGCTCTCGGCCGGCATCGACACCACGTTCCAGCGGAACGTTGAGTTATCGGCGAGATATTCCATCGCCGTGAAAACATGCGTGCCCATCGGCTGCTCGGGCTGCGCGATGGTGATTGCCTCTTCGAAGACCGGCTCGAAATCCTGCCGCACGAAAATCTTCTTCTCTTTCCGGCTGACGAAGATCGCGATCGGCGACTTTTTGATCGGTGCGGCTTTGGCGGTGTCGGCCGCCGGCGCGGACGGCGCCGGCGTTTCGGGAGCCGCGATCACGGGCGCCGCCGGGGTGCTGCCGGTGACGGCCGGCGTTTGCGCCTTCGGATCGGATGCCGGCGGAACTGATGTAGTCTTGGCATCGGCCGCGGCATCGGCCTTCGTCGCGTCAGCTTTGGATGCGTCCGCGCCCGGTGCATCGGGTTTCGCCGTGTCGGCGGCAACAGCCGGCTTTGTCGCGTCAATGGCGACGCCGACCTTGGCATCATCCGAAGCGAGAACAACATTGCCGCCGGTGCCGCGCAGGCCCAAGTCGGTTGCCTTCACCGAAGTTTCGGTGGCCTTCGCCGGAGCTGCGGCATCGGCGCTGGCATCGCTGGCTTTATTGCTGTCGACGGTCTGGGCCGTTTTCACCGCGGGGGAAGCCGCCGCGGCCTGCAGGTCCCTGTGCACGAACAGATGCGGGTCGGCAAAATCGACGGGCTTAAGCTCGCCGCGCGCGACAATCACGCGCGCGCCGACCCTGGTGAATTTGTAGA
This sequence comes from Xanthobacteraceae bacterium, assembly GCA_035483735.1. Lineage (GTDB taxonomy): Bacteria > Pseudomonadota > Alphaproteobacteria > Rhizobiales > Xanthobacteraceae > BOG-931. The sequence goes on from DATHPQ010000083.1 coordinate 23,852, forward strand.
GCCGCGCGGCGAATTCGCCCGGCATGCGGATGCAGCCATGCGAGGCGGGGTGACCGATATTCTCGCCTTCGTGCAGCGCGACGCCCGACCAGGTGATGCGCTGCATGAACGGCATCGGCGCGTCGCTATAGAGATTCGAGCGGTGGAATACCTGCTTCTGGATCACGCTGAACACGCCGGTCGGCGTCGGCAGGCGCGGCACGCCGGTGGCGACCGAAGTGTCGGCGACATGGGCGCCGTCGCTATAGACGTGCAGTTTCTGCTGATCGATGGACACGAAGATCTGCACCGGACCCTTCGAGGTCTGGCCGAACGGCTCGCTGCCGGTGCGGTCGGCCTCCTTGTGCAGGGCCTTGTTCTTGGTCCGGGCTTCCGCCGGCGCGACCCCGAGCGCCAAAGCCAGCGTCATAACGATACCGAAAATCGAAACCGTGCCGAGCAGCGTTGCCTTGGTGCCCCCAAGGCTCATGCCACCAAGGCTCGTGTCACCAAGGCTCGTGTTACCAAGGGATGAAGCTACGCAATGATGCCGCGTGTACTTGGTACTCAACTCAGCCCCACATGAATGCCGGAAAACCACCGGGAGATTGGGATATAGGCCGCAACCGCCGATTTTACCCGACGCGATCGGCCCTTTCTACATACCGCAGAATGGTTGAAGGAGTTTTTACGTTAATGAGGCTTGCACGCCACGGTTCCGGACCAGTTCCAGGAACACAGGCCAGTTATTTGCACGTTTTGTGACAGATAGCCTTTGGCAATGCAGCATTCGGCCAAATGCGGCAATGGGCCGGTTCCGTGTCTTTTGATCTACCGCCCGGCTCAGGCCGGCGGCTTCATCGCAAAGGCCTCTGCCAAAAGCTCATAAGAGTGCCGGCGCGCCCCGTGATCGTAGATCATCGACGTGATCATGATCTCGTCGGCGCGCGTCGCCTCGACGAGCGCGAGCAGCCGCTCCTTGACCCGCGCGATGCCGCCGACCACGAGCCGCGTGCGCTGGCGGCCGATGCGTTCGCGATCGATCGGCGTGTAAGGATAAGCGGCGGCCTCTTCGGGTGACGCGAGCGGCAGATATTCGCCTTGGGCGCGGCGGGCGTAATGCAGATCGGCGCTCGCGGCGATCCGTTCGGCTTGCGCGTCGGTATCCGCCGCGATCACCGCGGTCCCCAATATCGCGTAAGGCGCAGGCAACGCCGCGGGCTTGAAGTGATCGCGGTAAGTCAACATCGCGCTTGCCGCATCGTAATCGGCGAAGTGATGCGCGAAGGCAAAGCCGAGGCCGAGCGAAGCGGCAAGCTCGGCGCTATAGCCGCTCGAGCCAAGAAGCCAGATCGGCGGCAGCGGCACGTCGGACGGCACCGCGCGCACTTTGCGGAATGGGTGACCCTCGGGATAGCCGTTTTTCTCAAGCAGCAACAATTCCTGAAAGCGTTCGAGAAAATCGTCGCCTGGCCGCGGATCCTGCCGGACGCGCAGCGCATAGGACGTGATCTGATCGGTGCCCGGCGCGCGGCCGAGCCCGAGATCGATACGGCCTGGAAACAGCGCCTCGAGCACCTTGAATCGTTCCGCCACCATCAGCGGCGCATGGTTCGGCAGCATCACGCCGCCCGAACCGACACGCATATGCGATGTCACCGCCGCGATCTGCCCGATCATGATTTCCGGCGCTGAACTGCCGACATTGGCAAGGTTGTGATGCTCGGCGACCCAGTAGCGCTTGTAGCCGAGCCGGTCGGCGAGCTGCGCCAGATCGAGCGTATTGCGCAAAGCGACCGAGCCCGGAGTGGCGGTGGTCACCGGCGACAGATCGAGGATGGAGAGCGGGATCACGCAGGACTCTGAAGTGAGATTATTTAGACGGCGCAAAACACTTGCAAGGCTATTAGATGGGCCTTCGGCCGTCGCCGCGCCAGATTACGGGCTGGCGGAATTTTTTGCAGGATTTCCGGCTGCATGGCGCAACCTCACGGTCTTCGGCTTGATCGCCGTCGGCGTGAACTGGAAGCCTTGCTGGATAAAACCGCCGGGCGGCGCATTGGCGCTTGGCTGCGAATAGCCGGTCATACCGATCTGCGCCGCACCGCCGGGCTGAATATAAGCGTTCGGCTGCACGTATCCCGACGCCGGATTGGTCGCGATCGAATAAATGCGCGGCCTGCGGAAGTGATGCGATTGATGCAGATGGACGGCAAGCCTGCGGCGCTTGATGGCTTTGCGGGCCAGCGTCGGCGCCGGCGAAGTGGTAACGCTAGCGGGATTATCCGCCTCCCGCGCCACGATCTTGATCTCCGGCGCAATATGATGCGGCGCGCCGGCAACGGCCGGTGGCTCGGATACCGGCGCCGTGATAGTGCCCGTGCTGTCGTCTTTGCTCGCTTCATCCGGCTTCGCCGGATTTGGCTTCACCGCAGCGGACGGTGCGGCTGCGGCAGGAGCCGCGGCCGGTGCATCGCGCAGCGATGTCTGAACCGTCGCATCATCTTCCGGCGTCGCGGCCATCGATTGCGACCTCGGTTGCGAACTGGATTGTGCATTGACCTGTGCGTTGGCCGCCGGATTAGACGGAGCTTCGGCTCTGGTATCAGCCGGCGCCGCGTGGTCGAGGGCCGCCGGCACCGCGACGATCACCGGCCCGTTCGGCGCCTGCGGCGCCTTCAACTGAAAGCGAATGCCGAACGGCGACGTCCGGCCGTCGACGACTGGCGCCAAGGACTCGCCGCCGAAGGCAATTTGCAGCGGCGGCTTCGTGGACTGCAGCGTCGCGAACGGCTCATGAGCGACGCTGAAGGCGGCGAACATTCCCAGGAAAAGCGACATGGCGCAGACGATTGCCAGCATCGAGGCCGATATCGCCACGATTATCAAGCGGACGTTGGGAAACATTCCACCTCGCAAAAAGCCCAGCGCGCGATCCCGAGAGAAACACGCGTCACAGGGGCGAGAGACCTTCGCGAGGACAATCTTCTAGATCGAATTATACGATCACTTTTCGGATCATGCGGCGCCGCGCCGGCATTCGCCGTTCAAGCCGACAACAGCACGCTTTCCCAGTGTCATGTATTTCGACATTGGGAACTTAGCTGAGTCGCTGAAAAATCAATCGGAAAAATGATTCGCGCGGCGATGCTGCGACAAAAAATGTGCGACTTTGTGGCAATCGCGCATCAGTGACCGATCTGCGCCGTGCTGACACCTGTCTGCGCGCGACCTGTCTAGCGCGCGACCTGAGTTTGCGGCGGGACGGCGCTCGCCTGCGCGCCCGGCAGCACCACGACGCGGGTACCGACATTGACCCGGCTATAGAGGTCGGAGACGTCGTCGTTGGTCAGCCGGATGCAGCCCGACGACACGAACGTGCCGATGGTGGACGGCTGATTGGTGCCGTGAATTCGATAGAGCGTATTGCCGAGATACATGGCGCGGGCGCCGAGCGGATTGGTTTCGCCGCCGGCCATGAAGCGCGGCAGATAGGGCTGGCGCTCGATCATTTCCTTCGGCGGGAACCAATCCGGCCATTCCTTCATGCGGCTGATGCGCTCGGTGCCGGTCCAGGTAAAGCCTTCGCGGCCGACGCCGATGCCGTAACGCAGCGCCTTGCCACCGCCCTGCACGAGATAAAGGTAGGTGTGCGGTGTGTCGATGATGACGGTGCCGGGGGGCTCGATCGTATTGTAGTCGACGATCTGGCGCCGGAACTGCGGCGGCAGGTTCGAAGGACCTTGGTCGGGCTGATCTTCCGGCGGCAGCGAAGCGACCACGGCGCCACGGTTCGGCTGCATCTGCGGCGGCGGAGCGGACGCGCCGCGGATCGAACCGGTCACGTCGGCCGCATTGCCGCCCGCAACATCGGCCGGCGGGCGCGCATAGGCCTGACCGTCCTCGGACGGCAGCGGCTGCGGCGCATAGAGACGCCCGTAAGCGTCCTCCTGCAAAGGGGCACCATTGGCATCGCGATAGAGCGGCCGATCGGCATAAGGGGGCGGATAGGCGCCGGGCTGCGGCGGATAATATTGCGCCGCGGCCGTGCCGATCGAACCAGCACAAGCGGCCACGACAGCACACGCAGCGACGATGACGCGCAGATTGATGGCCAAGACGATCCCCCAGCACCCTTATTTCGCCTGAAATTTTGCCGGTCACATGGGGCGGGAAGAAGGCGCCAAGCGGCACTTTCGGTGTCGATCCGGCCACATCACCGTGATTGGTGAACAATTCGTAACCTATTGTCCCAAATGGAACTAACTCCCCGTGCTCTGAATGTGTTATTGCGCGGCGTCCGGGGAAAATCGGCGTCGGCAGCCGATGTGGGGACATCGGCCGCGGCCGTTGTTTATGGGGACCAGTCCATGACGCGGATCGGCTTACGGCTTATGGCCGTGCATCCGGATTTCTTGCTCGCGCTCGGCGTGGTGTTTGGCTTGGCGTTTGCCGGCACAGCTCGCGCACAGACCGCCGAGATCAACGCCCTCAAGGGCAAGATCTTTGATGCGAAAATGGCGCAGCAAACTTTTGCCGGCGGATTACCGCATTGCAAAGAGCTCGACGGCAGCAATTTTTATTTCCGCCAACGCGACCGCGTTCTCAATCTCGAGGAGTATCACCACTCGCTGGAGAGCCTCGCCCGGCAGAGCGTCTTCAATCCCGAGACCAAGCGGCCATGGAACGAAGAAGACGCCATCGCCAAATGGGAACAGGTGCAAAAGCAGGCGGCCGACGACAAAGATAATTGCGCGCTGGTGGCAAGCCTGCCCGAGCTGCAAAAGCGGCTCGACGACTTGCAGAAGCAAGCGGCGGCGCAAAACAAGTAAAGCCCTCTGGTGCGGCATGTCTCGGTCAGGCCGCTTTGCCGGCCGCAGCTCCATCGCTAAAATCACATCAGTGAAGATCAGGGCAGAGGGCCAAGACCATGGACTGGACCGACCGACGCGAACGGCTGCGCGCAATCATCGCCGGACCGCGCTGCATTTATCCGGGTTCGGTCTTCGACGCGATCTCCGCGCGCATTGCCGAGGATCTGGGTTTCGAGGCGGGCATGTTCGCCGGCTCCGTCGCGTCGTTCACTGTGCTTGGCGCGCCTGACATCGTGATGCTGACACTGACCGAGTTCGCCCAGCAGGCCTATCGCATCAACCGCGCCGGCAAGCTGCCGCTCTTTGTCGACGCCGATCACGGCTACGGCAACGCGCTCAACGTCAAACGCACCGTGGAAGAGCTCGAGACCGCGGGCGTCGCCGGACTGACGATCGAGGACACGTCATTGCCGACAAGTTACGGCACGATCGGTGTCACGCTCATTCCGATCGCCGAAGGCGTCGGCAAGATGAAAGCGGCGCTCGCCGGACGGCAGGACAAGCGCCTTCTCATCATCGGCCGCACCAGCGCCATGGCGATGACCGGTGTCGAAGACACGATCGCGCGATTGAAGGCTTACGAGGACGCCGGCGTCGATATGTTGTTCATGACCGGCGTGAAGACGCGCGCCCAGCTTGACGCCGTCGCTTCAGCCGTCAAACTTCCACTGTTCCTGGGCAGCGCCGGCGCCGAACTCTACGATCTCGATTATCTGAGCGCCCGCAATGTCCGCGTCTGTTTGCAGGGTCACATGCCGTTCATGGCGGCGGTGAATGCGGTGCACGAAACCTTGAAGGCGCTGCGCGCCGGTACAGCGCCAGCCGATATCAAAGCTGTTGCGTCGGCGGATCTGATGAAGCAAGTCATCCGGCAGGCCGATTATGCGAAATGGTCGAAAGAGTTTTTGCACGCGGTCATTTCGGGCGGCTGACCGGTCGCTACCGTCGGTAGCCTTGCAAATGGGCTTGATCGGGTGCCTGCTAAGTCACAGATAGAAGGCTAATGCGAAGGAATATCCGATGCCATCGGTGAGCGACTGGAAGGTGCCGACCTCTTCACAGCCGAAGCCAGAGGACTACGGTTACGATCTCGATCATGCGCTGTCGTCTGTGGTGGCGTTGCGCGCCATCGTGCCGCAGGATGCCTTCACTGCCGAGACGCTCGGCACCGAGCGCGCCGGCAACGGCGTGTTCATCCGCGGCAATGGACTTGTTCTCACCGTCGGCTACCTGGTTACCGAAGCGGACACGATCTGGATCACGCTCAATGACGGCCGCTCGGTGCCGGGCCATGTGCTCGGCTACGACCAGGAGACCGGCTTCGGGCTGGTTCAGGCGCTGGCCAAGCTCGAAGTGCCGGCGCTTGAAATCGGGGAGTCCGCATCCGCCGCGATCGGCGAACCCGTCGTGGTTGGGGGCGCCGGCGGACGGCAGCGCTCTGTCGCCGCCAGTATCGTCGCCAAGCAGGAATTCGCCGGCTACTGGGAATATGTGCTCGACGAAGCGATCTTCACTTCGCCCGCTCACCCGAACTGGGGCGGCACCGCGCTGATCGGACCGGCGGGCGATCTTATCGGCATCGGCTCGTTGCAGCTTCAGCAAGCAGGCGAGAAGGGCAAGCCGCAGAACATCAACATGATCGTTCCGATCGATCTGTTGAAGCCTATCGTGGACGATCTGCTCAAATTCGGACGGCGCAACATGCCGCCGCGGCCCTGGCTCGGCCTCTATGCGACCGAAGTGGAAAACCGTCTGGTCATTGTCGGGCTTGCCGCCCGCGGCCCGGCCAAGAAGGCTGACCTCCGTACCGGCGACATCGTGCTCTCGGTCGGCGGCGCGGACGTCAACGATCTCGCCAGTTTCTTCCGCCACATCTGGGCGCAAGGCCAGGCCGGCGTCGAAGTGCCGATCACGATCTATCGCGACGGCGAGACCATGGAGATGCGAGTCAAATCGAGCGAGCGCAACAAGTTCCTGAAGGGGCCGAGCCTGCACTAGGTTTGTTCGAACAGCGCCCGCAATCCTTCGCGATGAGTCGGATAGCGCAAGGTCACGCCAAGCTCTCGCTTGAGCTTGGCGTTCTTCACCCGCCGGCATTCCTGCCAGAAGCTCAACCCCATGGGCGACATGGTTTGTGCCGCTTGCGCAAACGGAATTTCCGGCGGCGGTTCGACGCCCAAAAGCTTCGCCGCAAAAACGATCGGATCGCTCTGCGGCGTTGGCTCATCGTCGGCGATGTTGAAAATGCCGGAGGCGCGGCGGGTGAACGCGGCATCGATCGCCTGCGCGATGTCGGCAACGTGGATGCGGTTGAAAACCTGTCCGGGCTTGATGATGCGCCGCGCCTTGCCGCGCGCGACCTGTTCGAGCGCGCTCTGACCCGGACCGTAAATGCCGGCGAGACGGAGCACGGCGACGCCGGCGCCATTGCGCTCGCCGATGCCAAGCCAAGCGCGC
>DATHPQ010000084.1:0-8589 GCA_035483735.1 Xanthobacteraceae bacterium
CCGAGGAAGCGGCCCCTGGCGTCGAGCGCAAGCTCGGCACGCGTGTGATGATCGCGGCCCTGATTATCGGAGACGAATCCTTCGGAGCGGTCTTCCTGCCACTTCACCGGGCGTTCGAGCTTGCGGCTCGCCCAGACCACCAGCGCATGTTCGGGATAAACGAAGGCCTTCATGCCGAAGCCGCCGCCGACATTGCGCGTGATCAGGCGCAGCTTGTCCTTGCCGATCTTGAGCACCATGTCGGCCAGCGGATCGCGCACGAAATGCGGGCCCTGTGTCCCGGTATAGAGCGTGGAGCGGCCGCTTGCCGCGTCATATTCGGCCAGCGCATTGCGCGGCTCCATGGAATTGGCGACGACGCGGTTATTGACGAGGTCGAGCGTGACGGTGCGCACGGCTTTGGCGAAGGCGGCGTCGGTCGCGGCCGCGTCGCCCATATCGTTGTCCCAGTCGAAGACAACATTGCTTGGAATGTGGCCGAACAGCTTTGCCGCACCGGGCGCAATCGCGTCCTTGGCATCGGTGACCGCCGGCAATTGCTCGTAATCGACGACGATCGCTTCAGCGGCATCGCGCGCCGCCGCCAGCGTCTCGGCCACCACCAGCGCCACGGGCTGGCCGACATGGCGCACCTTGCCGCGCGCCAGCACCGGCCGCGGCGTGTCGTGCCGCGATGTGCCGTCACGATTTTTCAGCGGCACCATGCACGGCAGATCGCCGAGCTCGGCCAAATCCTCGCCGGTCGCGACCAGGAACACGCCGGGCGTGCCGCGCGCCGCCGCGGTATCGATGCGCTTGATATTGGCATGGGCCACCGGCGACCGCAGCACAAAGGCCTGCGCCGTCTGCGGCAGCACGATGTCGTCGGTATAGAGCCCCCGGCCGGTGATCAGCCGAAGGTCCTCAGTGCGCCGCACGGGCTGGCCGATGCCGAATTTCATGCGCTGTCCCCCCAATTCCGGTTGGCTCGAACGAATTATCTATGCATCAGCGCAGGCATTGCCAGCTTTGGCTGCCTTTGCCCACCTTTGGCCTTGCGCAAACTCTCCGGCCTTGGCAGCTTTGCGGTTGCAAGAGCGGGTTTAAAGAGCGTGCCAAACGCGCCGCCGCAGTCTCGCGCGGGACTGCGAACATGCATAGGGAGCTGGGATGATGTTCAATCGCCGATTTGCGATCGCTTGCGTTGTTGCGTCTACCGTTGGGGCTCTCGCCGCCATTGCCGTCCCGGCGCGCGCCGATGACGACGCTGTTGCAGCGAAGGCGCAAGCCTGCGCGACCTGCCACGGCCAGAACGGCACGCCGATTTCCGCGAATTTTCCGATCATCTCGGGCCAGCAGGGAAATTATCTCTACAAGGAGCTGCACGACTTCCACAGCGGTGACCGCAAGAACCCGATCATGGCGCCCCTCGTTCAAGGCACTTCGCTCGACGAGTTGCGCGCGCTCGCCAATTATTTCGCGGCGAAGCCCTGGCCGGGCAAGCAGACGGCAAGCACCGCCGCCCCTTCGCCTGCTCCGCCGTCCGACGCCATCGCCGCGAAAATCCAGACGTGCAAAGCCTGCCATCAGGCCAATTTCGAAGGCGGCGCGCCGGCGCCGCGACTTGCGGGGTTGAGCGCCGAATATCTGACGAGCGCCATGAACGCATTCGCCAACGGTCAGCGCACCAACAATCTCGATATGCCGGGATTCATGAAGGCGCTGTCGCAGAGCGACCGCGAAGCCATCGCGAAATATCTGGCGGGGTTGTAGCGCTCCCTTCGGAGCCTATTGCCGCTCAACGCTCGGTCAGCTTGAATTCGATACGCCGATTGCGGCGATAAGCGTCCTCGGTATTTCCCGGATCGATCGGCTGGAACTCGCCGAATCCGGCGGCAACCAGCCGCTGCGGCGGCACGCCTTTGCTGACGAGATATTGCACGACCGCGATCGCGCGCGCCGCCGAGAGATCCCAATTCGATTTGAAAAGGCCGGTGACCGGCCGGATGTCGGTGTGGCCGTCAACACGCATAACCCAGCCAAGATCGGCCGGAATGGTCTTTTCGAGGTCGAGCAGCACGGCAGCGAGCTTGTCGAGCTCGACGCGGCCTTCCGGTTTCAAGTCGGAGCGACCACTGTCGAAGAAGACCTCGGACTGAAAGACGAACCGGTCGCCTACCACGCGGATATCCGGGCGGTCGCCGAGGATCTCGCGAAGCTTACCGAAGAAATTCGAGCGGTAGCGGTTGAGCTCGTTGACCTTCTCAGCCAGCGCCAGATTGAGCTGCTGGCCAAGGTCGGTGATGCGAGTTTGCGCATCGGCATTCTTCTTTTCGGAAGCGTCGAGTGTCTGCGCCAGCGAGGTCAGCTGATTGCGCAGGGCGACGATCTGCTGGCTCAGGGCATCGACCTGCGCCAGCGCATCGGCCGATATCTTCTTCTCGCCTTCGACCTGCTTGCCCAGCTCCGTGACCTTGCCCTGGGCGTCGGCGGAGGTCTTTTTCTCGCCCGCGAGCTGCCCCGTGATATCGGTGAGTTGATTCTGGGCCGCTTTCGCGGCGGCTTGGGCCGTGTCAGCGGCAGACTGCGCGCGGTCGCGCTCGCTTTGCACAGCGGTCAGATTGGTACTGAGCTGAGCAACTTGATCCTTGAGACTGGAATTGTCCGTCTTCTCCATCGACAACAACTTGCCGAGATAGGCAATCTGCGCGCTGAGATGCGACAGCGCGCTGTTCTTATTGGTGACGTCCCGCTGCAGATAAAACTGCATCACCACAAACACCGTCAGGAGAAAGATGATGCTGAGGATCAGCGTCGAAAGCGCGTCGACAAAGCCCGGCCAATAGTTCAGGCCGCCGCTGTGGCGGTGCATGCGGGCGAGAGCCATCACGCTCTCTCCTGTTTTGCTTTGTCGTCCAGCATGGCTTGGAGGAGTTTCTTGACCTCGCTCTGCTGCTCGGCCTGGACGTCGACCCATTGCCTGATCGTTTGCTGCTCCTCACGCATGTGATGCACCAGGTGCTGGATCGATTCTGCGAGATCGGCCATCGCACTGGCGGCCGCTCTGCCGGAGCCGACCTGATCGACGGTCCGGCGCAGGCGATCGAGCGCCGTATTGACCTCGCCGGCGAGGGCACCGTTGGCCGCAGGATCGGCACTGTCGTCATTTACGGTGGTCGAGAGCCAGTCCTCAAGCTCGGTATAAAACCTGTTTTGCGCCTGGCTCGATTGCAGGTCGAGGAAGCCGAGCACCAATGAGCCGGCAAGGCCGAACAGCGAGGATGAAAATGAGATGCCCATGCCGGACAGCGGCGCGGCAAGACCGGAGCGCAGCGAGTCGAACATGCTCGCGGCATCCTCGGTCGGCTTGAGGTCCTGAATAACGCTACCGACCGCGCTCACCGTCTCGATCAGTCCCCAAAAGGTGCCGAGCAGGCCAAGGAACACAAGCAGGCCGGTGATGTAACGCGAAATGTCGCGGGCTTCATCCAGGCGCGTTGCGATCGAGTCGAGAATCCCGCGCAGCAATTGCGCCGACAATGTCATGGGGCCGGCGCGCGCGCCAAGGATAGCCGCCATCGGCGCGAGCAGGACCGGAGCGTGATCGTCCCCGGCGCGGGGCTGGCGGAGCCGGAAATTGTTGACCCACTTTATTTCCGGATAAAGCCGTAGCACCTGGCGCAGCGACAGCGAGATCCCGATCACTTCAACAAGGATAATCAATCCGTTCAGGCCCGGATTGGCCAAGAAGGCCACGACGATCTGTTGACGCAGGAAGGCGCCGACTAATCCAACCAGGATGATGAAAACAAGCATCCGGATCAGGAAAATGTGCGGTGACGATAGTTTCAGCGGATCGATTTTCTTGCCCATAAGTTCCGCTTCATTAGTCCGCTTTATGGCCGATGGCTGAGTTCACCGCAGGCCCATAGTAGCCGGACGGACCCTCGCCCTGGAAGGTCGGCACAGTCGCAGGCGAATTCGGCGTGGAATAAGGCGGCCAGGAACGGCGGAGGCCGTGGTAGTACGCGCACCGACACAATCCCGCCCCGTTTTCCCGGCGAAGCGTAGCGTCACTGCACCTGAATTCCCGCCTGTTTGATCACGTCAGTCCAGCGCGCGAGATCGTCCGTAAGCACCTGGTCGAATTGCGCGGGCTCGTCGGCGACGGGCTTCATGCCCTGCTTGTCGAACAGTTCGGCGACATCTTGCGCGGCAACGATCTTGGCCACGTCGTCACGCAGCTTCTTGACGACGGCGGGCGGCGTATCGGGCGGCGCCAGCAAACCGAAATAGTTCGAGACGACGTAATCCTTGAAGCCGGATTCGACCATGGTCGGCACATCGGGCAACGCCGGAGCGCGCTGAGCGCTGGTCACCGCAAGCCCCGAAACATTGCCGGCCTTCACCTGACCGACCTGCACCGGCATGGCGTCGAACATGGCATCGACCCGCCCGCCGAGAAGATCGTTGAGCGCCTCGGCTGCGCCCTTATAGGGCACGTTGACAATGCTGATGCCGGCGGAGATACGCAAGAGCTCGGCCGCGAGCGACAGCGACGAACCGGTGCCGCCGCCGGAGCCGAAAGTGAGCTTGCCCGGATTCATTTTGCCGTAATTGACGAGGTCCGTGACGTTGCGGAAATTCAGCGCCTTGCGGCCGACCAGAATGAACGGGCCTTCCGACACTTCGGTGACCGGCGTCATTTTGCGGATGTCGTAGGGATAATCTTTTTGCGCCGGCTGCGTCACCGTGACGGCCGCTGAGATCATGAACAGCGTGTGGCCGTCGGGCGCGGCGCTGGTCAGTTCGTGATAGGCCGGCTCGAAGGCCCCGCCTGGCTTGTTCTCGACATAGACATTGGTGTTGAGGTTTTGCGTCAGCCGCTGCGCAATCAGCCGCGCCGTCACATCGGTGGCCCCACCCGGCGCAAGCCCGACAATGATGCGGATCGGCTTGTCGGAAAAGTCCTGCGCGGCAGCGGGCCTTGCGTATATCGCGCCGAGCGTCAGAACGATCAGCGCGAGCGCGCAATGCGCCGCGCGAAACAGGTACGTCATCGCTTCCTCCCCGGCTCTCTGCGGCCGTTGGCGTCTTCTTGCGCGGCATGTTGCTCTATTTTGCCGCCGCGCTCCATCCCTCGCGCCTCACGCGAGCAATGCGGCCACTTGCATCATGTCCGGCAACGCCACGAGTCGGCGCGACAGATCGACGATCTCGTCGCAGCGCGCGGCCGGCCACCGGCGCTCCAATTCGCGGCGGAAGCGCGCGGCGTGGTCGGCCCGCGTAAACGGATTCGACGGGCTGCCCTTCGATGCCGAGACGAAGACCGTGTGCGTCGCACCCGATTTCAGCTTCACGACAATGCGGGCCGGCACCGATTCCGCCGTGGTCGCTTTCTCGACCTCGGGATCGACCTCGCATGTCACGCGCTGCTCGATCGCTTTGACCGTAGCGTTGGCGATACTGTCCTCGTAATCGCGCACGCTGAGCGCAAAACCGTCGTCCGCTTTGGACGCCAGAAACGCGGCGAGCGCGACACTGTGCGGCAGGCTCATTTGCGCCGCTTGCACATCGACCGGGCGCGGGATCGTCAGCCGGCCGAGAATGACGGAGGGAATGCCGACATAAAGCTCCTCGATCGCTTCGGACGCGACCCCGTGCGCCCGACACAGCGCGACGACACCCTCGACGGCAGCCTGCACGCGGGCGCTGCACGCATGACCCTTCACCGTCACGCCGTCGAGAAGATAATCACTGCCCAATGCGCCGGTGATGATGCCGGGGTCGAACGCATCGGCATAGGCGCGGGCAAAGCCGTTCGCGCCTTCGAGAATATCGGTCGGCCCGGAAAAGCCTTTGGCGACCAGCAGCGCTGCGGCGACACCGTTCTCGGCGGCGCGCGCGGCGTGGATGCGCTTCACCGTCGAGCCGGATTGATAGAACTGCGTCAGGCCGCCGGAGAAGGACGCGACCATGCCGATGCTTTCGGCGATGCGCCGTCCGGCTTCCGCGTTTGCTTGAGCTTGGCCGCCGAACAAGAGCCGCGACGCCGCGACCGCCGCGCCGAAGCCGCCGCAGGTCGCCGTACTTTGGAAGCCGCGCCGGAAATGGGTCGGCTGGATCGACAGGCCGATGCGGATCATCGCCTCATAGCCCGCGGCGACCGCGGCGAGAAAATTCGCGCCACTCGCGCGGCCGCACACCGCGAGCGCCGCCGAGAACACGATCGAGCCGGGATGCAGCATGGAGCCGACATGGGTGTCGTCGGCGTCAATACTGCCGGCGTAAGTCGCATTAAGGAACGCCGCCCCGACAGGATCGCAGCCCGTCTTATCGAACAGCACCGGCGCTGCGCCGTGCCGGCCGAGCGCCGCGAGGTAGTCCCGCGCCCAGCCGCTCCACGCCATATCCGCGCCGATCGAGGCGACGCGGAGATAATCGAGAAACAGGTCGCCCAGCGCGTCCACCACACGCGCCGGCAGATCTTCGCCGCGCAGGGACGTCGCAAAATCGGCCAGTGCTAACGTCGGAGATTTGGTCGGCGATTGGGCGCCCGCCGCGCCTTTCGCGAGTCCGGCTACATTCATGCTCACGCTCTCGTGCGGCGCACCTCGGCCGGCACCACGTCGACTTCGGCTTACCGATACGGCATACCACGTTCCGCGCACCGGCAAGAAGCGCCCCTCAGAAACACCCAGGAACCCGGCTTTCATGAACATCCTGATCCTCGAAGGCGACGGCATCGGCCCGGAGATTTCGGCAGCAACGGTGCGCGTGATGACGCGCGCCAATGACGTGTTCGGCCTCGGCATGAAATTCTCCTCCATGCCGATCGGCTTTGCCGCGATGGACAAGTCGAAAACCACGTTCCCCAAGGAAACGCTTGAAGCCGCGAAACGCGCCGACGGCACCGTGCTGGGTCCGGTCTCGCACAATGATTATCCACCGGTGGCGCAAGGCGGCATCAATCCGTCGGGCGCGCTGCGCATCGGGCTTGACCTCTACGCCAATATCCGCCCCGCCCGCACCCGTCCGGGATTCACGCCGCCCTGCGGCAAGCCGCTCGATCTCGTCATCGTGCGCGAGAACACCGAGGGCTTTTATTCCGACCGTTCGATGTTTGTTGGCCCGGGCGAAATGATGCCGACGCCGGACCTCGCGCTGTCGTTCCGCAAGATCACCCGCCTCGGCTCGACCCGCATCGTCGAATCCGCCTTCGCACTCGCCCGCCGCGAGGGCCGCAAGAAAGTTACCGCCGTCCACAAGGCCAATGTACTGCGCGTCTCCGACGGGCTGTTTCTCGAATGCGCGCGGGCGGTCGCCGCCAAATATCCCGACATCGCCTACGAGGAAAAAATCGTCGACGCCATGGCGGCTTTGCTCATCCGCGACGCGAGCCTTTTCGACGTCATCGTCACCACCAATATGTTCGGAGACATTCTCTCCGATCAGGCCTCGGAATTGTCCGGCAGCCTCGGCCTCGCCGCGTCGCTGAATGCCGGCGACACCTATGGCGTAGCGCAGGCGCAGCACGGCTCGGCGCCGGAGATCGCCAGCAAGGATCTCGCCAATCCGTCGTCCTTGATCGGCTCGGTCGCCATGCTGCTGGCCTGGCTCGGCCAGAAACATGGCAAGGCCGATTACGGGCGCGCCGCAGCGGCAATCGAAAAGGCGCTCGACGACACCATCGCCTTCCCGGCCGAACGCACGCGCGATCTCGGCGGCACGCTCGGCACCAAGGCGTTTACCGATGCGGTGGTCGGACGGCTGAAATAGAGCGCTGGGCGATGCTCTTCACTGCGCACCTTTGAGCACATCGGAGAGCTTGGCGTATTTGGCATAGTCGCTCGCCACGACCTGGCGGAAATCCGCGGGCGGCATCGCCACGATCTCAGAGCCGTCCTTCGCGAGAACGTCTTTGACGCTCGGGTCCGCCATCGCCGTCTTCACCGCGCCGGCAAGCTTTTCGACGACCGCCGGACTGGTGCCCTGCGGCGCGAACATGCCGACCCAGGACACCGCTTCATAGCCGGGCACGCCGGCCTCGTCGAATGTCGGCACGTCCGGCAGCGCCGGTGAGCGTTGGCGTCCGCCATTGGCGAGCGGACGCACCGTGCCGGCGTGAACTTGCGGCAACAGTCCCGCCATGAATCCCCACATCGCATTCACCTCGCCGGCGATGATCGCTTGCAGCGCGGCGCCCGTGCCCTGGAACGGCACATGAACGATGTCGAGACCGCTCATCTTCTTGAAAATCTCGCCGGCGAGATGGTTCGGCCCGCCAACCCCCGAGGAGCCATAGGTAAGTTGCCCGGGCTTCGCGCGCGCCAGCGCCATGAACTCTTGGAGCGTGTTCGCCTTCACAGAGGGATGCACGACCAGAAGCACAGTGTTGCGCGTGAGCAGCGACACCGGAACGAGATCCTTCAGCGGATCATAATTCATCGACACGCCGCTATGCGGGGCGATGACGATCGAGGATTCCGTCGTCACCAGCAAAGTCTCGCCGTCAGGATCGGCCTTGGCGACGTAAGCCGTGCCGATGCGCCCCGCGGCGCCCGAACGGTTCTCGATCACAAAAGGCTCGCCGAGCAGGCCTTGCAGCGG
>DATHPQ010000085.1:0-6940 GCA_035483735.1 Xanthobacteraceae bacterium
GCCGCGCGTTTCCAGCGTCTGTATGAGGCGCTGCAGAAAGCCGAAATCTTCCATGCCGCGCCGCTCGGACAGCGACAGCGCCAGGGGCTGCAGATAATTGTTGCGCAACACGAGACTTGCGACCTCGTCGGTCATCCCGACGAGAAATTTGTTGCGCGCATCGAGCGTCAAACGGCCGTCACGCAGCGGGATGCTGAGCGCGATCTTGATATTGACCTCCATATCGGAGGTGTTGACGCCGGCGGAATTGTCGATCGCATCCGTATTGAGCCTGATGCTGCGGAACGCCGCTTCGATGCGGCCGCGCTGGGTCATGCCGAGATTGGCGCCCTCGCCAATCACCTTGCAGCGCAGATCCTTGCCGGTCACCCGGACCGGATCGTTGGCGCGGTCGCCGACGGCATCGTCGGTTTCGTCGGACGCGCGGATATAGGTGCCGATGCCGCCGAAGAAGATGAGGTCGACTTGCGCGCGCAAAATGGCGCGGATCAGATCCTGCGGCGTGATATGCGCGCTGACGCCGAACAGACTTTGCACCTCGGGCGAAAGATGAATCTCCTTGGCGCTGCGCGGATAGACGCCGCCGCCCTTGGAGATCAGCGATTTGTCGAAATCCTGCCAGCTCGACCGCGGCAGATCGAACAGCCGCTGCCGCTCGGCGAAGGTTCTTTCCGCATCGGGATTGGGATCGATGAAAATATCGCGATGGTCGAAGGCAGCAATCAGCTTCGTCGTCGTCTCGCGCAACAGGCCGTTGCCGAACACGTCGCCCGACATGTCGCCGACGCCGACCACGGTGAACGGCGTCCTGCCGATATCGACGTCCATCTCGCGGAAATGGCGCTTCACCGATTCCCAGGCGCCGCGCGCAGTGATGCCCATTTTCTTGTGATCGTAGCCGGCGGAGCCGCCCGAGGCGAAAGCGTCGCCGAGCCAGAAATCGTGCGCGATCGCGAGCTCATTGGCGATATCGGAGAAGGTCGCCGTGCCTTTGTCGGCGGCGACCACGAGATAGGGATCGTCGCCGTCGTGGCGCACGACATCAGGCGGCGGGATCACGGCGTTGCTGTTGCCGATATTGTCGGTGATGTCGAGCAGCGTCGAGATGAAGAGCTTGTAAGTGGCGACGCCCTCCGCCTGGATGGCGTCGCGCGAGCCGCCGACCGGGAGATATTTCGGCACGAAGCCGCCCTTGGCGCCGACCGGTATGATCACAGCGTTCTTGACGTTCTGGGCTTTGACGAGACCTAAAATCTCGGTGCGGAAATCCTGCGGCCGGTCGGACCAGCGAATGCCACCGCGCGCGACCTTGCCGAATCGCAGATGCACCGCTTCGAGCCGTGGCGAATAGACGAAAATTTCGTAGAGCGGCCGCGGCAGCGGCATGCCGTCGACCTTGCGGCTCGAAAATTTGATGGCGATCAGTTCCTTGGCCAGACCGTCGCGGCCGACCTGATAAAAGTTGGTGCGGATCGCCGCACTGACCGCATTGACGAAGCGGCGTAGGATACGATCCTCATCGAGGCTCTCCACCGCCTGCAAGGCGCTTTCGATTTCGGCGCCGATGGCGGTCTCGCGCGCGCCGCGCGCATCTGGCGAAATTATCAGCCGCGGATCGAAGCGTGTCCGGAACAGCTCGACGATCTGCGCTGCCAGGCCCGAATAGCGGCGCAACGTCGTCCACATATAATCTTGCGAAAACGGCACGCGGACCTGGCGCAGAAAGCGCGAAATGGCGCGGATCAGCGCGACGTCGCGCCAACCGAGCCCGTTCGCCAAAACCAGCGCGTTGTAGCCGTCGTTCTCCGCCTTCCTGGCCATCACGACGAGGAAACAGGCCTGCAGCCGGTCCTTGAGCGCAGCCAGGTCGAAATCCCGTCCTAGCGCGCTTTCGAGCGTCATGTCGTGGAACCAGACCGGATCGCGGCCTTTCGGCACGATGTGATAGGTGCGCTCGTCGACGACGCGGAAGCCCATATTTTCCAGAGCCGGCACCCGTTCCGACAGCGGGATCGGCCGGTTGTGGCTGAATACTTTCAAGCCGGCGCTTTGCGGACCACCGTTCTCTTGCCGATAAAACGCAACGCCGAGCGGCCGTTCCGGCGTCAGCGTTTCGATGAGGCCGATATCGGCGAGCGCGGTCGGCGGCGGATAGACCTCGCGATAGTCGATCGGGAAGGCGTCGCGATAGCGCGCGAACAAGTTGCCGCCGCGCGACGGGTCAAAGCCCGCACTCAGCGCCTCGCAGAGATCGTCGATCCAGCTGCGCACGATCGCCTGGACGTCGCGGTCGAGCACCGCGCGATCCGGATCTGGCGCCTCGCCGAGATTGCGGCCGATGATGAAAAGAACCCGCACCAGCGGCCCTTCCGGGAAGAAGGGATGGTAGGCGCTGACGCGGCCATTGAACGCCTTAGCCAGATAATTGCCGATCGCCGCCCGCACTTTGCTGTCGTAGCGGTCGCGCGGCACATAGACGAGGACCGACACGAAACGGTCGAAACGATCGCGGCGCGGCAACACACGCGCGCGCGGCCGCTCGTCGAGCTGCAGGATCGCGAGCGCGA
Organism: Xanthobacteraceae bacterium; assembly: GCA_035483735.1. GTDB lineage: Bacteria > Pseudomonadota > Alphaproteobacteria > Rhizobiales > Xanthobacteraceae > BOG-931. Next base: position 2,568 of record DATHPQ010000085.1, read on the forward strand.
ACTGATAGAGCATGTCGTCGTCGATCTGAAACAGCTCGTCGCGCGGATAGGTCTCGAGCACATTGACCAGCGCCTTGCCGGAATGACTTGACGGGTCGAAACCGGCGCGACGGATGACGCTGTCGATCTTGCGCCGGAGATAGGGAATGGCGCGGGCCGGACGCGTGTAAGCGGTCGAGGTGAACAGGCCGCAGAACCGGCGCTCGCCGACGAGCTTGCCGCTGCGGTCGAAGCGCTTGATGCCGATGTAATCGAGATAAACCCGCCGGTGCACGCGCGAGCGAATGGTCGCCTTGGTGACGATCAGCAGTTTCGGCATTTCGAGAAAAGCGCGGATCTCGGGCGTGATCGTCAGCGGCTGGTTCCAGCGCTGCAACAGCCGCACGTCGCGCGAGCGCAACAGGCCGAGCCCGGTCTCGAACGACGGATCGAGTGCGTCGAGATTTTCCGTGAATGCATAATCGCGCGCGCCGAGCAGAGTGAAATTGTCGTCCTCGATCCATTCCAGGAACTGGATCGCTTCGGCGATCTCCTCGACCGGTAGCGGCGGCGGATTGCTGCGCAGATCGGCGATGATCCCAGAGATGCGCGACAGCATCGGCTTCCAGTCCTGCACGCTGACGCGCACATCGGCCAGAACACCATCAAGCTCTTGAACCAGCGCCGCGCGCTGCTCTGCGTCGTCCGCGCCATCGACATGGATGTGAATAAGACTCTCGCGATGGCCGCCGACATTGCGCGCGCCCTTGAAGTTGACCAGCCGGCCGGCGAGATCGCGCTCGACGATAAAGACCGGATGGACGAACAGGCTGATATCGAGGCCGCGCTGGTGGAGCTCGGCGATCACGGAATCCACAAGAAATGGCATGTCGTCGTTGACGATTTCGAGCACCGCGGTGCCGCGCTTGCCGGCAAACGGCTCGAACCTGATCTTGGCGGTGCCGGCCTTGCGTTCCTGCAGCAGCGACCATGCGCGCGCGGCGAGGTCGGCAAGCTCGTCAGCCGTATAGCGCTCGAGATCCTGCGGCACCGCAAGCCCGAACAGCTTGGCCAGGAAATCGTCGGGAATGTCGCGCTTGCGCCGTGCCAAGACAGCGGCCGCCGCTGCAATCAGCGCCACGCTCGCGTAGTCGTCGCCGCCGGGAGGAGTATCGCCTCGGGGTACATCTTGAATGTTCATGGTGACCCCTCGATTCGCTGCGATTCTAGCCGCTGAAGACAGGTGGGCGCTACCATCCGGACATTTGATATAGTCGCTTTTGGCGTCCGTCGGGATGGTGAAGATGCCGGCGGCATTGCCGAGATCAACATATCAAGAGTCATCGATGGCGCAGCGCAGCAAAAAGACGGTTCAAAAGCAGGCAAAACCTGAGCGGCAGAGTGCCGCAGCGGGCGACGATACCGCGATTACGGCGCTCGATCTGCCGGCTGAGCCGCTCACACCGCATATGGCGGCCTATTTCGCCAAATGTGAGGAAAAGCTCGGCTTCGTGCCGAATGTGCTCAAGGCTTATACTTTCGACATGGCGAAGCTTGGCGCCTTTGTCGCCATGTACAACGATTTGATGCTGGCGCCGTCCGGCCTGAGCAAGCTCGAACGCGAGATGATCGCCGTCGCGGTGTCGGCACACAACCGCTGCTATTATTGCCTGGTCGCCCACGGTTCCGCGGTGCGCGAACTGTCGGGCGATCCGCCGCTCGGCGAACTGATGGTGATGAATTATCGCGCCGCCCGCCTGTCCAAGCGCGAACGGGCGATGCTCGATTTCGCCGTCAAACTTACCGCCGAACCGTGGCTGGTCGAAGAGGAAGATCGCGAACGCTTGCGCCGTGCCGGTTTCAAGGAGCGCGACATCTGGGACATCGCGGCCGTGACCAGCTTCTTCAATATGTCGAACCGCGTGGCGTCGGCGACCGACATGCGGCCCAACAGTACGTATCATCGGCAGGCGCGCTGACATATCATAGACGCTTAAAAGCGAATCATGAGTTTTGGGGGAAGCGCAATGCATGGTCGGATAGCCGCTGTTTTAGGGAGTGCCGTTTCGCTGGCCCTCATCGCGCCGGCCGTTATCACGCCGACCTTTGCGGCGCCGGCCGCGACCAAGCTTGCACCCAACGACATTCAGTCGACATTCTTCACCGGCCAGCCGTTTATCGCGGCGACCAATTCCAACGTCAAATTCAAGATGACGTTCACGCCCGACGGCAAGATGACGCGCGCGCCCGCCGGCGGCGGCGGCGGCAGGGGCGAAGGCACCTGGAAATTGTCGAAAGATGGTTTTTGCACCACCTGGAAGAACGCGGGCGCCAATTGCTTTACTGTCACCAGCGCCGGCGACAACAAATGGTCGGTGCTCAAAGGCTCGACCATCATGGCCACATGGAGCAAGTAATCCGGAGCAAGTAATCCGGAGCAAATAATCCGCAGCAAGTAACCGCACTCGGCGGTTACGGCTTGTGGATCGAAAGATCGCGGATCGTCGGTCGCTCGCCCGACAGCGGATTCTCCGGATCCCAGCCATAGCGCAAGGTTTCAAAGCGCATGGCGCGCGCGTCAACCATGACCAGACGCCCGACCAGATTCTCGCCGAAGCCGACGATCTCGCGGATCACTTCGAGCGCCATCATCGAACCGATGACGCCGGCCAGCGCGCCAAGAATGCCGGCTTCCGCGCAAGCCGGCACCGTGCCCGGCGGCGGCGGCTCCGGAAACAGACAGCGATAGGTCGGATTGAACTGGCCGTCGGCGTTCTTTTCATGCGCCCGGATCGTGGTCAGCGAGCCGTCGAACATGCCGAGCGCGGCCGTGATCAGAGGTTTGGCGGCCAGGAAACAGGCGTCGGCGACCAGATAACGCGTTTCGAAATTATCGGAGCCATCGAGCACAAGATCGTAGCCTCCGATCAGCTCCATCGCATTGCCGGCATTCAACCGCGTCGCGTGCGCGGCGAATTGGACGTGGGGGTTGAGGCGGCTGATGCGTTCGGCCGCGCTATCAACTTTCAACCTGTCGACATCGAACGTGTCGTGAATGATCTGGCGCTGGAGATTGGAGAGCGACACAACGTCGTCATCCACCACCCCTAACGTGCCGACGCCGGCCGCCGCCAGATACATCAGCGCCGGAGCGCCGAGGCCGCCCGCGCCGATCACCAGCACGGACGCCTCCTTCAAGGCCGCCTGGCCGGGGCCGCCGACTTCACGCAGCACGATATGACGGGCATAGCGTTCGAGTTCTGAAGAACTCAGCATGTCGCAAATTTGTCCCTTGCTCGGGCCATTCTTGACTGAACCGCCCGGCCGTTGGTTTCGACCCAACAGATGTGCTTTATTGAGCCTTCGTCAATGGATTTGAGAGTTGTTGTCATGAGATCGATGCTGACTGCAACATTGATATTCGTGGCCACGATCATCTCTGCGCAAGCCCAGACGACGACCCCACCCAGCACCGGCGCCAAACAAAAGCAAGCCGCCACCACGCCGGCCCGTCCCGCGCTGCAATCGCCGGCCGATACCGCCAACGCGATGGGCCAAGGCGAACGGCTGGCGATCCAGTCCGACCTTGCCTGGGTCGGGCAATATAACGGCGCCATCTCAGGCGACGTCAGCGAACGGATGGTGGAGGCGATCAAGGAATTCCAGAAGACCGGCGGCGGCAAGCCGACCGGCGTGCTCAATCCAAAGGAGCGCAGTGTGCTGGCCGAGACCGGGCGGCGGCGGCGGGAAAACGCCGGATGGAAAATCGTGACCGATGCGCCGACCGGCGCGCAGCTCGGCGTCCCGACCAAACTGGTGCCGCAGCAGACCTCCGACGCCAACGGCACCAAATGGAGTTCGCCGACCGGCACCATCCAGGTTCTGCTCACGCGGCGCAAGGAGGCGAACCCGACCACGGCCAAGCTCGCCGAACACGAGAAAAAGGAGCCCACTGGGCGCACCATTGACTACACAGTGGTCAAGCCGGATTTCTTTGTGCTGTCCGGTTTGCAGGGCCTGAAAAAATTCTATGTGCGCGGCACCTTCAAGGGTGACGAGGTCCGCATCCTCACCATCCTCTACGATCAGGCGACCGAGAACACGGTCGAGCCGGTGGTGATCGCGATGTCGAGCGCGTTCAATCCCTTCCCGGTCAATGCCGGCCCGCCGCCGCGCAAGACCGTCGACTACGGCACCGGCGTGGTGGTGACCGAGGACGGTGCGATCGTGACCGATCGCCAGATCACCGATGGCTGCATCGCCATCACGATTCCGCCGTTCGGCAATGCCGACCGCATCGCCGAGGACAAGGATCATGATCTGGCGCTCCTGCACATCTACGGCACGCGCGGACTAAAGCCGCTCGGTCTTGCCTCCAGCCCGGCCGACAAGGC
>DATHPQ010000086.1:0-8973 GCA_035483735.1 Xanthobacteraceae bacterium
GATCGGTCTCGTAGCGGGCGTAGAGGTCGTCGATGTAGTCGGCGTTGCCGCCGTAGAGAAAGGATGTGAGGGCGAAGGCAGCGTTCGCGTCTTGGCGAGACATGGTTCGATCCTTGGCGAATCCCCGAACGGGTGGTTTGGAAGCAAAGCGCAATAGACCCATGGCTGCGAGAGGCAGCGAATCGGCCCGGCCCGGCGCTCGGGAACTCTGTTTTACCCTATTTAGTCATCGGATGCGGCACGGAAAAGACGAAAGAAGTGAATCACGACTTCAGAACTTCAGCCAACGTTTTCCCGAGACGCGCCGGCGAAGGTGAAACCTTGATTCCAGCCGATTCCATGGCCGCGATCTTGGATTCCGCGTCGCCCTTGCCGCCGGCGATGATGGCGCCGGCATGACCCATGCGCCGACCCGGCGGCGCCGTGCGCCCGGCAATGAACCCGACCATCGGCTTCTTGCGGCCGCGCTTGGCCTCGTCCTTGAGAAACTGCGCGGCGTCCTCTTCCGACGAGCCGCCGATCTCGCCGATCATGATGATCGACTCGGTCGCCTTATCGGCCATGAACATTTCCAGCATTTCGATGAAGTCGGTGCCTTTGACCGGATCGCCGCCGATGCCGACCGCCGTGGTCTGGCCGAGGCCTTCATTCGTGGTCTGAAACACCGCCTCGTAGGTGAGCGTGCCGGAGCGCGACACGATGCCGACCTTGCCGGGCTTAAAGATGCTCGCCGGCATGATGCCGATCTTGCATTCGCCGGCCGTCATTACGCCAGGGCAATTCGGCCCGATCAGGCGCGACTTCGATCCGCAGAGCGACCGCTTCACCTTCACCATGTCGGCGACCGGAATGCCTTCGGTGATGCAGATGATCAGCGGAATTTCGGCCTGGATCGCTTCGCAGATCGCGTCGGCCGCGCCGGGCGGCGGCACATAGATGACGCTGGCGTCGCAGCCGGTCTTGTCGCGCGCTTGCGCGACCGTCTCGAACACCGGCAGGCCGAGATGGACGGTGCCGCCTTTGCCCGGCGAGGTGCCGCCGACCATCTTGGTGCCATAGGCGATCGCCTGTTCGGAGTGGAAGGTGCCGTTCTTGCCGGTAAAGCCCTGGCAGATGACCTTGGTGTTCTTGTCGATGAGGATGGACATTAAATTGTTTCCATTTAGTCGATCTAGGACGGGCACTTTAACAGTTCATCAGACGCGGGCGATTTCCTTGCGATTTCGATATCGCTGAACATTAGTGTCGTCGGCGTACCTTTGTCGCTCATTTGGTTGAAGAACTCGGTGATCGTCCGGCCACAATTTCCGGCAGCTTTTTCGCTCGTGAAAAACCACTCTGCCTGGTCACGATATCTGCCCGAAACATCTTTAGTCACGCTCAAGCCGAACTGCTGCTCTATTTGCTCTGCCAAAACATCTGCACCCATTTCGGCCGCAGGCTGCATCACGCAAACATCAAACTTCCGAATGTCTTCCGAAGGCGGGCGTACTATTGACATAGAAAGGGTTGAGCCCGGCATGTCTAAGAAGGCGAGTTCCCATTGAACCGCGTAGGATACTTTTGGGCCGAGACTGTGGAGCATGGGCAACGGTGCCGGACCAGACCGAATTAACCTCCATTTTCCGGCTACTGCAGACTTTTCGCCGGCCGCAATCATTGCTTCCGGCGTTGCCGGGTCCGCGCACGTTTTCTTGAATAAGGCGACCACCTGTTCAGCAAGCGGTTGCGCATGACACGCTGTCGTCATCAGTGCGATCACGATCATTGTCGCAATGCGGCGCATGACGATTACTTACTTTCCCTCACCGCTTTGACAATCTTCTGCGCGGCATCGTCGAGATCGTCGCCGGAGGTGACGTTGAGATTGGACTTGGCGATGATTTCCTTGCCGAGCGCGACGTTCGTTCCTTCGAGCCGCACCACCAGCGGCACGCGCAGGCCGACTTCTTTCACCGCGGCAACGACGCCTTCGGCGATGACATCGCACTTCATGATGCCGCCGAAGATATTGACCAGGATGCCCTTCACGTTGTGGTCCGAGGTGATGATCTTGAACGCGGCCGCGACTTTCTCTTTCGTGGCGCTGCCGCCGACATCGAGGAAGTTCGCCGGCGTCTCGCCGTAGAGCTTGATGATGTCCATGGTCGCCATGGCAAGGCCGGCGCCGTTGACCATGCAGCCGATGGTGCCGTCGAGCGCGACATAGTTGAGATCGTAGCGCGACGCCTCGATCTCCTTGGTGTCCTCTTCGGTGACATCGCGCAAAGCCACGATGTCGGGATGGCGATAGAGCGCGTTGTCGTCGAAGCCGATCTTGGCATCGAGGCAGATCAGGTCGCCGGATTTGGTCACCACCAGCGGATTGATCTCAAGGAGACTCATGTCCTTGGCGACGAAGGCCTGATAGAGCTTCGGCAGCACGTTCTCGGCCTGCTTGGCGACGTCGCGGTTGAAGCCGAGCACCTGCGACACATAGCGCGCGTGATGCGGCATGAAGCCTGTCGCCGGATCGATCGAGAAACTCATGATCTTGTCCGGTGTCTTGTGCGCGACCTCTTCGATGTCCATGCCGCCTTCAGTCGAGACCACGAAAGCGACGCGCGAGGTGGCGCGGTCGACCAGCGCCGAGAGATAATATTCACGGTCGATGGCCGAGCCTTCCTCGATATAGAGGCGGCGCACTTCCTTGCCTTGCGGCCCGGTCTGATGCGTCACCAAGGTCGAGCCGAGCAGCCGCGTGGCCTCGCGCTTCACCTCGGCGACTTCCTTGACCACCTTGACGCCGCCCGCTTTGCCGCGACCGCCGGCATGAATCTGCGCCTTCACCACCCAGACCGGTCCGCCAAGCGTGTTGGCCGCCGCTTCCGCTTCGGCGACGGAAAAGACCGCAATGCCGCGCGGCACCGGCACGCCGAAATCGCGCAGCACCGCTTTGGCCTGATATTCGTGAATGTTCATGAGGATGCCTGATCTAGCCGCGAAAAATTCGTCATCCTTATGAGATGCGAGCCAACGGCTCCGGCTGCGCCGGACCGAAGACAAGCGCGCCGCGAAGGATAACGGCCGCGGCGCGAAAACCCTTCGATGGCCGCTCTTGCGGCCGTCGAAGGGCACGGATGGCGTTACTTCCCCAGATCCGGCGCGATCTTCTTGCATGCATCGACCAGGCCTTCGACGGCCTGGACCGATTTCTCGAACATGCCGCGCTCGGCGCTATTGAACTCGACCTCGACAACGCGCTCGACACCCTTGGCGCCGATCACAACGGGCACGCCGACATAAAGGTCTTTGACATTGTATTCGCCGTTGAGCCATGCGGCGCACGGCAGCACGCGCTTCTTGTCGCGCAGATAGCTTTCCGCCATGGCGATGGCGGACGACGCCGGCGCATAGAAGGCCGAGCCGGTTTTCAGCAGGCTCACGATCTCGCCGCCGCCATTGCGGGTGCGATCGACGATCTGCTCGATGCGGGCCTGCGTGGTCCAGCCCATTTTCACGAGATCGGGCAGCGGAATGCCGGCCACCGTCGAATAGCGCACCAAAGGCACCATGGTGTCGCCGTGGCCGCCGAGCACAAACCCCGTGACGTCCTCGACCGACACGTTGAATTCGTCGGCGAGGAAATAGCGGAAGCGCGCCGAGTCGAGCACGCCGGCCATGCCGACCACCATGTTCTTCGGCAACCCGCAGCATTTCTGCAGCGCCCAGACCATGGCATCGAGCGGATTGGTGATGCAGATGACGAAGGCGTTGGGCGCGTATTTCTTCAAGCCGGCGCCGACCTGCTCCATAACTTTCAAATTAATGCTGAGCAGATCATCGCGGCTCATGCCCGGCTTGCGCGGCACGCCGGCGGTGACGATGCAGACCGAGGCGCCTTCGATCGCTTCGTAGGAATTGGCGCCGGCAAGCTTGGCGTCGAAACCTTCAACCGGCGAGGCCTGCACAAGATCGAGTGATTTGCCCTGGGGAACGCCTTCGGCGACGTCGAACATGACGACATCGCCCAGCTCCTTCAGACCGATCAGAAGGGCGAGCGTACCGCCGATTTGACCCGAGCCTATCAACGCAATCTTGTTTCGCGCCATGAAGAAAATTCCTTGATTGACGGGGATAAGGCCCAGCAGGGGCGGTCATTAACTCTTTCGGCGCGCGCGTTCAAGCTGGATCGCATGGCGATTTCGCCGGACGGGAACGAAAGCAGTCCTGCTATGCTTGACCGACCGCCCGGCGCGGCAAAGCGGCAAGAAGAGCGCACGAAATGACGCCTGCGAAGACCAAGACCCGGCCGGCCAAGGGCTTTCTTCGCATGCTCGGTCCGGGCCTCGTCACCGGCGCGGCCGACGACGACCCCAGCGGCATCGCCACCTATTCCCAGGGCGGCGCCCAGTTCGGCTACGCGCTGGGCTGGACCATGTTTCTCACCGCGCCGTTTATGATCGCGATCCAGTTGGTCAGCGCCCGTATCGGCGCCGTCACGGGAGAAGGGCTCGCGGCTAATCTCGGCAAGGCGCTGCCGCGTTTTCTGCTCCACGCGATCGTCGGCCTTTTGCTCATCGCCAACACGCTCAATATCGCGGCCGACATCGCGGCGATGGGCGCTGCATTGCACCTCGTCGCCGGCGGCCCGATTCTGCTCTATATCGCGCTATTCGGCATCGGCTGCCTCGCCGCCGAAATCCTGATCCCCTACCATTCCTATTCGGGATACCTGAAAACCTTGACGCTCGTGCTGTTCGCCTATGTCGCCACGGCGTTCAGCGTGAAGATTCCATGGGGCGAGGTTTTGAGCGCGACCTTCGTGCCGTGTCTGTCCTTTGATCGCGATTTCACTTTGATGCTGGTGGCGATCTTCGGCACCACGATAAGCCCCTACATGTTCTTCTGGCAGGCTTCGCTCGAAGCGGAGGGGCGCAAACTGCGCAGTCATGCGAAGGACGCCGCGGCGGCTGCAGCGCTGCGCAATCAGCTGGCGCAGCGAGATTCCGTTCGCATAAAACTAGACACCATCACCGGCATGCTGCTGTCGAATCTGATCGGCTACTTCATCATCATCACCACGGCGGCGACGCTGCATGCCCATGGCATCACGCAAATCGGCACTGCGAGCCAGGCCGCCGAAGCGTTGCGGCCGCTTGCCGGCCCGTTCGCGTTCTTTCTGTTTTCGACCGGAATCATCGGCACTGGCCTCCTTGCGGTCCCCGTGCTCGCGGGCTCTGCCGGCTATGCGGTGGCGGAAACATTCGGCTGGGAAGGCAGCCTGGAAATGCCGGCGCGCGGCGCACCGGGCTTCTATCTCGTCGTCGCCGCGGCAACGCTTGCCGGATTGGGCGCAGCGCTCACCCCGCTCGATCCGATCCGCATGCTGTTCTGGAGCGCAGTCGTCAACGGCATCGTCGCCGTGCCGCTGATGATCGCGATGATGCTTGTGGTCGGCAGCCGCAAGGTCATGGGCAAATTTGCGGCTTCACGTCTGCTGATGATTTTCGGCTGGAGCGCGACGGCGCTGATGGCCGTTGTCGTCGCCGCAATGCTGACGACGAGCGTCACGGGATAGCATTTTTTGCGCATGATCTTCTTCCGAAAACTGGTTCCCACCTTTCGGGATCATGCTCCTACGTCTCGACAATGCCTTCCGACGAGCCTGAGGTCCGTCCATGCGCCGCGCCGTGCGGCCGCGCCAGATAGCCGTCCGAGCGCATTTCAATAAGCCGCGAGGCGGTGCGGTTGAATTCCAGCGCCTCGTAACCTTGATCGGCCTTATAGAGCGCGTCGGGCTCCGCGGCCGCCGACGCGATCAGCTTCACGTTCATGTCGTAGAGCGTGTCGATCAGGATAATGAAGCGCTTGGCGGCGTTGCGGTTGTCATAGGTCATTGTCGGCACGTGATCGAGAATGAGGGTGTGATATTCGTGCGCAATGCGAAGATAGTCGGCGGCGGCGAGCGGCTCTTCGCAGAGATCGTGGAAATTAAATCGCGCCACGCCCATGAAGGCGCGCGGTACATGGACGCTCCTGGCGTGCAGCGGCAAATCTTGCGGCGCGCCCTGATGGCCGCCGGCGAGCCGCGCCCAGGCCGCGTCGAGCGCCTTGTCGGCTGAGGCGTCCGCCGGCACGTACCACACCGGCTTGCCGCCGAGCTTTTCCAGCCGGAAATCAGTGCGCGCATCGAGCCGCACCACATCCATGCGCTGCTGCAGCAGCTCGATGAACGGCACGAACAGAGCGCGGTTGAGACCGTCTTTATAGAGATCCTCCGGCGCCACGTTCGAGGTCGCAACCATGACGACGCCTTGCGCGAACAGATGCGTGAACAGCCGGCCGAGAATCATGGCGTCGGCAATGTCGGTGACGTGAAACTCGTCGAAGCAGAGCAGCCAGGCTTCCTCGGCAAGCGCATCGGCGACCATCTTGATCGGATCCTCGCCTTGGCATTCGCCGAACCTCATCTTCTGCCGGATGGCGTGAACGCGCTCGTGCACGTCGATCATGAATTCATGAAAATGGGCGCGGCGCTTGCGCAGCACCGGGCTCGCTTCGAAGAAGAAGTCCATCAGCATGGTCTTACCGCGGCCGACCGCGCCGTAAATGTAGAGCCCCTTGATGGCCGGCTGCTCGCGCGCGCGGCTCGCGAACAACCAGCCGAGCGCCGAGGATTTGCGCGCCAGGCGATGTTCGACGAGGCGAGCTTCAAGCTGCGCCATCAGGCTGACGACCGAAAGCTGCGCCTGATCTTCTTCTATCCGGCCGGCGGCGACGGCTTCCGCGTATTGTGCTGTGACCGAGCTCGGCATGAAGCGTTAACAGGCATTAATTGTTGTGAGTGAAACGTGGCGAAGAAAGGTGCAGGCTGCGCGCCAAATTGCCTTCATGTCTATGCGCGATGCCTTTCATTGTCGTCAAATGGTCGCAAAGTCTTAGCGAGCCATGCGTATAGGGAATGTAGGCATGTTGCTCAATCCTTCGCCTTGCCAAATTTCCCCGCCACACAACATGATGCTTTCGATTCGGCGGGCCTGCGAGTTCATTCGCCTGGCCCGTTTCTGCTTTCTGGGAGGAAGGCTTAAGCGAGGGCTTTTGGCGACGTAAAGTCAGCAGGAGCTCTTGGAATGCAAGAAGTCCTTCCCGAAGACGGCGTGATCCGCAAATTGTGGGCCGGCGAAGCGGCGAAGTACCGCGACCACATCCTTCGCCTCGATCCCGAAAGCCGGCGCAACAGATTCGCCGGCGGCGTATCCGACGATTTCGTCTGCAAATATGTCAAGCTCGCCAATTCGCTCGGCGCGGTTGTCTATGGATTCTTTATCGGCGACGTAATGCGGGGCGCCGCCGAATTGCGGCCGCTCGGGCTGCGCTTCGCGCGCGAGGCGGAAGCGGCGATCAGCGTCGAGAAGCGCTGGCAATCGCACGGCGTCGGCTCCGCCCTGTTGGCCCGCGTGCTGCTCACCGCGCGCAATCGCGGCTACCGGCATCTGCACATGGCCTGCATGGCCGAGAACCGCCGCATGCAGCAGCTCGCGCGCAAATTCGACGCCGAACTGACTTTCGACTTCGAGAGCGTCGTCGGCGAAGTCGAATCGTCGCGGCCGACGCCGATGTCGCTGATGCGCGAATTGATGTCGGATAGCCACGGCTTCGCCACCGCGATGCTCGATCTGCAATCGAGAATATTGCGAGTGTAACGTCCTCATCCTCCCCCGAGAGGGGGAGGGCTTTTCAGCTCGCGCGCCGCGCCCAGCGCATCTCGTCGGTGGCGAGCGGATAGGCCTCCTCAACGATATAAGGGCCGCCGCCGGTCGAGGCGCGCGACGAGAACAGCACAAAGCGCGAGACTTCAAACGACATCGAGCGGAAATGGCCGCGCGCGGCGAGATAATCCGCGACCTGATGGCTCGACGAATCGCGCAACCGCGCCAGCGTGACATGCGGCGTGTATTTGCGCCCCTCGGGTTCAAGCCCGAGCCGTTGCAGCATGCGATCATGCTCCGCCTGCAATTCCATCAGCGGCGCGACCTGCGCGGCCGAGGCCACCACCGCGCGCGGCTTGCGTCCGCCGAAGGACAACAGCCCGTCGAGCCGCAGCTCGAACGGGCGGCGATGGACGCGGCCGAGGAGGCCCGCGATTTCGTTCGCCAGCGCGTCATCGATATCGCCGATGAATCGCAGCGTCAGATGGTAATTTTCAGGATCGATCCAGCGGGCGCCTGGCAGGCCGCCGCGCATCATGGAGAGCGTTTGAGCAACAAGCGGCGGAATTTCGAGACCGGTGAACAAGCGGGGCATGACAAACTCCAGCTCGTGTTAGCGATTCGCCGCATCCTTACAATGGGATGAACGGCGATCTTGCGCAACCCATTATGACGGATGTTGGGTATGGATTTGGTCAACAAGCCGCAAAACGTCCGGCAAAATGCGCGCGACAATGACACCGACGCCTGCGGCATTGGGGTGCATGCCGTCCTGCTGGGTGAGTTTCAGGTCGCCGGCAACGCCGTCGAGGAAAAACGGATAAAGCAGCGCGCCATATTTGGCCGCAAGCTCCGGATAGATTCGCTCGAAGGCCTGACCGTAATCGGCCCCGAGATTCGGCGCCGCGCGCATGCCGCACACCATGACGATGATGTGACGTGCAGTGAGGCGCTGCAAAATCTTGTCGAGCGCGTCGCGTGTCAGGTCCGGCTTGACACCGCGCAACATGTCGTTGGCGCCAAGTTCGACGATGACCGCTTGGGTGCCGTCAGGCACCGACCAATCGAGCCGCGCCAGACCGTCCGAAGCGGTATCGCCGGAGACGCCGGCATTGGCGATCGTCGCGGCAATGCCCGATGGAGCGAGCTTGCCGGCGAGCGCGGCCTGCAGGCGCGGCACAAAGCCGTCCTGGTCGGGAAGCCCGTATCCCGCCGTCAAAGAATCGCCCAATGCGACGATTTGGATCGGTGTTTGTGCGTCGGCCGGACGCGTGATTGTCCA
>DATHPQ010000087.1:0-21054 GCA_035483735.1 Xanthobacteraceae bacterium
CGCCTGTAAGGGTGGCATAGCCGTTGACCTGACTAACGCCGGTCCAGTCATGGCAACTGGCGCAAGCGCCAGCGAAAATCTTTTCACCGCGCGAATCGAACGTCGCCACCGGCCCTTCCTTGTACGACGCCGGCGCAGGCACGGTGACGGTGCGCGGCAGGTCGCTCGCCTGGGCGGGTATGCTGCGCAGATAAGTCACTAGGGCGTGCACGTCGTCGGGCAACAAATAACTGAGGCTGTCGTCAGCGGCTTCGCCCATCGGGCCCGCCGCGCCGCCATGTCCATTGGCATGGCCGGTGGAAAGATAGAGATAGACGTCCTCATCGCTCCAATCGCCGATGCCGGAATTCTTATCGGCAGTGATGTTGTAGGCGCGCCAACCCGCAGTGAGGGCGCCCGAAAATTTCCGGTGATTGTCCAGCGCATAGGCGAGGTTGCGCGGCGTATGGCACTCGCCGCAATGGCCCATCGACTCAGCGAGGTAGGCGCCTCGATTCCACTGCTTGCTCTGGCCGGTGTTGGGACGGAAACGTTCATCTGGATTGAACACCACGTCCCAGAGCGCCAGCAGGCCGCGCTGATTGTAAGGCCAGGATAGCTGATTTTGCTTAGCGGGCGCGTGCACCGGCGCCAGCGTAAAGAGATAAGCCTTGATGGCCAGCGCGTCCTCGTCCGTCATGGAGGAATAGGACGTGTAAGGCATAGCGGGATAGAGCTTCTCGCCATCGGCGCGAATGCCTCTGTGCACGACGGCCAGAAATTGGGCGTCGGTGTAGTGGCCAATGCCTGTTTGTTTATCCGGTGTGATGTTGGTGGAATAGATCGTGCCGAATGGCATGTTGAAGGCAAAGCCGCCAGCGAAGGGCGCATTGTTCGGTGCTGTATGACAGGCTTGGCAGTCCGCCGCGTGCGTCAGATATTCGCCGCGCTTCACCAGATCGGCACTGGCAAGCTCGGTCGGAACGCCGGTGATAGCGCCGCCCTGGTAATCTTGCAGCGCCACGGTCGAGCCGCCGGCGAAAGACATCGGATCACGGCCAAGTAATGTCCAACCTGCAAAACCAAGCGCGACGACGAATATGCCCGCGCCAATAACGCCGATAACTTTTCTCATGTTCACGCCGATCTCACGGCTGCGTCCTTGATCGCACGGCGAATGCGAATGTAGGTTCCACAACGGCAGAGATTGCCTGCCATGGCCGCGTCAATGTCCGAATCGTCGGGATGGGGGTTGCTGTCCAGCAGCGCCGTGGCCGACATGATCTGACCGGCTTGGCAATAGCCGCATTGCGGCACTGCACCTTCTATCCAGGCCTGTTGGACCTTGGCGCCGTTGGGCGTATTGCCAATTCCTTCAATGGTGACGACGGCGCGGGTGCCTACGTCGCCAACTGCAAGTTGGCACGACCGCACCGGCTTGCCCCCCACATGCACGGTGCAAACGCCGCATTGCGCGATGCCGCAGCCATATTTGGTGCCGACCAAATTGAGATGGTCGCGCAGCACCCACAGAAGCGGCATGTCCTCCGGTGCATCGACTTGGCGTGATTGTCCGTTGATTATGAGAGTGAGCATATCTCAATCCGTGCCTGACAGTGAAACCGATCCATCAACCGATTTCTTCTCGGAATATAATATAAAGCCTGACACTCGGAAGTCAGCGTCCACTCGTACATCACGTTTAAGGCACCGCCGCGGCTCAGTTGCCCAAACAACAACGAAATCTGAAGAATCATCTGAAGAAGCCACCAACAACGGAGGCCTATTGTCGCGAAGTTTTAGGGACCACCGGCAGGTTATGCCATGACTGGGCCGTCATTTTCTTTATCGATAGAAAAGTGGTCATTTTGTTTAATTGATCCGCGCAAGCGGCTTCCCACCTTCCAGGGGTCCGCTTGTGTCCTCGCCACACCATGCCGACTGTACCTCGCTGCTCAACAGTCGCGTTCGTCTTCCAGTCGGGGATAAATATCCTTGGTGGGCGTGCGCAGTTTCTCAAGGCTGTCATAGTTTGTCACAGAGATGTAACGATTGCGTCCTCGCAAGAGCTGTTTGACTTCCCTTTCGCCAAATGACAGCTCGTCAAGCAGACTCAAATTTAGTCGACCGGACGCCCTGGCTCGCGCTTTGTTGGCCTCAACTCTTTGTTCCCTTGAAAGCTTGAACTCTAATTCGACAGCGATATCAATGTCGCCGAGATCAGCGGCATCAGTGATGTAACTGCCAAATGCAGTGATGCGCTTTACTCGATAGAGCAACTCAAGATTGGCATTGATGTCATCGGCCCGCCGCAGCAATTCGGTAACGTAGAAGTTAGCTTTCGAACGATTGATGCGCTTGAGCATTTTGACGTTGGCCAGTCGGGGTGCCGCATCGGTGATCTCGTACCATGGCCCGCCGTGGCGATCTTTTTCGCAAACATGCAACAGGCCTTCACCGACTAGCTCATCCGCAATGTCGCATCCTACGCGATGGGAAATGTCCTCGCGTGTCAAAGTACGTTCGCCGCCCGTCGTTCCCGCCCCCATGTAGCGCAGGAGATCGCGCACCTTGATTAGCGGTACGCCGCCGATCGTCTCCGTCCAGTCAATTTTCATCAGAACACCAGCCCAGGTGCTTGGCATTACCACCCAGAGACCTGCATTCGAACTGCGTCTCTCCGAACCAAGGTCTCTGTTTCCGGGAAACGGAATTTTGCGGGCAGAGACAAACGCCCCGAAACCGCCCCGAACATCCCGGGACGCCATTGCAGAGAATAGACATGGGCGAACAACCCCGCCAATTGGGCGCTGGGCATCGCGAACCGGGAAATCTCTGCGAACCTCGGAATGCGTGGTGGGCCCGGGAGGACTCGAACCTCCAACCAAGCGGTTATGAGCCGCTAGCTCTGACCATTGAGCTACGGGCCCGCGCAGTCACGTCGGCACGAGCGGATGCGACGCGGGACGACATTATAGAACGAGAAAGCGGAAACTCGCCTAATCCGGCCGGCTTAGCAAGAACACCGCCTGTTCGCCGAACAGATTCCAGAACCACCACGGCATTTTCAACCGCATCCGACTGCCCCAGGCATTGAGCGAGACGGCCTGTTCGATCTTGGCGCCGGTGGCTTGGCATAATTCGCGAAAATCCTTGATGCTGCAGAAATGAATGTTGGGTGTTTCCCACCACGCATAAGGCAGATTGTCGGTGTGCGGCATATGTCCGCCGAAGAATATCTGCAGCCGGATGCGCCAGTGGCCGAAATTGGGAAATGAAATGACGGCGTGCCGGCCGATGCGCAGCATATGTTCGAGCACTTCACGCGGCTTGCGCGTGGCCTGCAAGGTCTGCGACAGGATGACGAAATCGAACGCGTCGTCCGGATAGTCTTCGAGATCGGTGTCGGCGTCGCCCTGCACCACGGCGAGGCCCCTGGCGGCGCACTCATTCACGCCCTCGCGCGACAATTCGATGCCGCGGCCGTCGACGCCGCGCGTTTCGAGCAACCGCAGCAATTCGCCGTCGCCGCAACCGACGTCGAGCACGCGCGCGCCGGGCTCCACCATGTCGGCGACGACAAGCAAGTCAACGCGCGAGCCGCCGGGCGCTCGCGCCGCCCCCGCCATGGTGAGATCGTATTTGAGACGATTGAGCATTGTTACCTCGCCGGCAGGCCGCGCGCTTTGGCGGCGCCTTCAAGGAAGCCGCGCACGATGCCGAACAGTTCCGGCTCGTTGAGCAGGAACGCGTCGTGGCCCTTGTCGGTCGTGATCTCGGCGAACGACACGCGGGCGCCAGCGGCATTGAGCGCATGCACGATGGCGCGCGATTCCGATGTCGGGAACAGCCAGTCACTGGTGAACGAGATCACGCAGAACCGGGTTGGCGTGCCGCGAAACGCATTGGCGGCCACGCCGTCGCAGTCGGCGGCGAGATCGAAATAATCCATCGCGCGGGTCAGATAGAGATAGGAATTGGCGTCGAACCGCTCGACGAAGGTGATGCCCTGGTGACGCAGATAGGATTCCACCTGAAAGTCGGCGTCGAAGGAAAAGGTCGGATTATCGCGATCCTGAAAGCGGCGGCCGAATTTGCGGTGCAGGGCGGCGTCGGACAGATAAGTAATGTGCGCACCCATGCGCGCCACCGCCAGTCCGCGCCGCGGACTGGTATTGTCGGCGAAATAACGCCCGCCGCGCCATTCCGGATCGGCCATCACCGCCTGGCGGCCGACTTCGTGGAAGGCAATGTTCTGCGCCGAATGCCGCGTCGCCGCCGCGATCGGCACCGCAGCGAAGATGCGCTGCGGGTAGCTCGCCGCCCATTGCAGCACCTGCATGCCGCCCATCGAGCCGCCCACCGCCGCGAACAATGAATCGATGCCGAGATGATCGAGCAGCATCGCTTGCGCGCGGATCATATCGCGCACGGTAATGACCGGAAATTCGAGACCCCAGGGCATGCCGGTCGCCGGATTGGTCGAGGCCGGGCCTGACGAGCCCATGCAGCCGCCGACCACGTTCGGGCAGATCACGAAAAAACGCTCGGTATCGATCGGCAGACCGGGGCCGACCATGGTCTCCCACCAGCCGGCCTTGCCGGTGACCGGATGCTCGTTGATGACGTGCTGGTCTCCCGTCAGCGCATGGCAGACCAGGACCGCATTGCTGCGGTCGGCATTGAGCGTGCCGTAGGTCTGATAGGCGATCTGCCACGGCGCGAAATCGACGCCGGCGTCGAGCCGCAACGGCTTGCTCGCGGAAAAACGCACCACCGGCGAATGCGGCATATCCGCTTCGCGGGTGCGGTCGGCAAGATCGAGGATGGCGCTGACGTCGGCCATTACCACATCCTTGGGCGCTGTCCTTAGAATGCCAACCTTAGCATGCCATTTGCGGCGGCGCGGTCCAGCTTCAGCCGCTGGATCTTTGAGTTGAGCATGATCTTACCCGAAAACCGGTTTCCACTTTTCGGGATCATGCTCTAAAGGCAGACCCGGCAATCAGAGGGGCGTAAATAGGCCCGTTGCCACTTAAGTCAATGTTTTCTTTGCTTTCGGGCTTAACGACACCTATCAATCCGCCCAACTGCCGGGACTGTAAATGCCGAAACCGCCGTCAAAATCATCATCCCAGATCGACCCGACGCTTCCCGAGCTGCGGGTTGAGATCGATCGCATCGATGGGGAAATGCACGGCCTGCTGATCAAGCGCGGCGAGATCATCGACCGGCTGATCGCGGTGAAAAAGACCGAGGAAACTGGATCCGCGTTCCGCCCGGCCCGCGAGGCCGACATGATGCGGCGGCTGGTCAAGCGTCACCATGGCAACCTGCCATTCGACACGGTGGAGAGCATCTGGCGGGTCATCATCTCGACTTTCACCTATGTGCAGGCGCCATTCGCCGTGCATGCGGATCTCTCCGCCGGCGACGCACTCATGCGCGATTCCGCCCGGTTTCATTTCGGTTTCACGGTGCCCTTCGTGCCGCATATCGGGGCATCGAGCGTGGTCGAAGCGGTCTCGGAATCCCGCGGCGACCTCGGCCTCATTCCGGCTTTTGCCACCGCGGGCGCAGGCCCCTGGTGGGCGGCGCTCGAATTCGACAGCGCGCCGAAAATCATCGCCCGGTTGCCGTTCGTCGAGCGCGCCAATCACCCGGCCGCGATGCCGGTCTTTGTGATCTCGCGCGTCGCCGCCGACGCCATGGTGACCGAGACCGAAGTCTGGAGCCTGCGGGTCTCCGGCTGGAGCGGCACAGCGGTGAATGCCGTAGCCCCCCTCGCCGACGTGATCGCCCTGCCCGACCGGGCCTTCGACGGGGCGGCTCTATTGGTGTCCACGGAGAAAGGCGGCATCGATCCGGTCGCGGCAGCCTTGGTTAAGGCCGGGGCCTCGATCCGCTCCAAAGCCCTCGTCGGCAGTCACGCGACCCGCTATACCGTGGCCGACAAATAGTATCTCCGCGACAAGCGGAAGCTTTTTTCGGGATACCGAGGGTGTTTGGAGTTCAAAGATAATGTCTGCGATGCGTCCGCAACCACGGCCCGGCGTGCTCGACATCAAGGCCTATGTGCCCGGCAAGAGCTCGGCGCCGAACGTGGCCAAGGTTT
Source organism: Xanthobacteraceae bacterium (assembly GCA_035483735.1). Lineage (GTDB taxonomy): Bacteria > Pseudomonadota > Alphaproteobacteria > Rhizobiales > Xanthobacteraceae > BOG-931. Next base: position 6,095 of record DATHPQ010000087.1, read on the forward strand.
ACAAATTGTCCTCGAACGAATCCCCGCTCGGCCCGAGCCCGCGCGCGATCGCGGCCTATAAGGCCTGGGCCGATCGTCTCGAGGACTACCCGGACGGCGCGGCGAGCGATTTGCGCGAGGCCATCGGGCGCGCCTTCGGGCTCGATCCGGAACGCATCGTCTGCGGCGCCGGCTCCGATGATTTGCTGCATCTTCTCGCCGCCGCCTATCTCAAGGACGGCGACGAGGCGATCTACACGACGCACGGCTTTCTGATCTATCCGATCGCCGTTCTCGCCACCGGCGCGACGCCTGTCGCGTCGCCGGAGAAGAATTACACCGCCGACGTCGACGCCATCCTCGCCGCGGTGACGGAGAAGACCAAAATGGTCTTCATCGCCAATCCGAACAATCCGACCGGCACCGCGCTGTCGTTCGACGAGGTCAAGCGCTTGCACTACGGCCTGCCCGGCCATGTGATGCTGGTGCTCGATGCCGCTTACGCCGAATATGTCACGCGCAACGATTACGAGGCCGGCATCGAACTGGTCGCGACATCGGAAAATGTCGTGATGTGCCGCACGTTCTCGAAGATCCACGGACTGGCAGCGCTGCGGCTCGGCTGGATGTTCGCGCCCGCTGCGATCGTCGATGCCATCAATCGCATCCGCGGCCCGTTCAATTCCAGCGGGCCGGCGATTGCCGCCGGCATCGCTGCGATCGAAGATATCGCGCACCAAGAGCGCTCGCGCGAGCACAATACACGCTGGCTCAATTGGCTCACCGCGGAGATCGGCAAGCTCGGCCTCGCCATGACGCCGAGCGTTGCCAATTTCGTGCTAATCCATTTTCCGGACACCAAAGGCCGCACCGCCAAGGACGCCGACGCCTTTCTCACTGCGAGCGGGCTGATCCTACGGCAGACCACCGCCTACAAATTGCCGAACGCGCTACGCTTAAGCGTCGGCACCGAGGAGGCGAACCGTCTGGTCGTCGCGGCGCTGGCGGAGTTCATGAAATAAGGCGCACGCCATGAGTCTGTTCAAGCGCGTTGCCATTATCGGACAAGGATTGATCGGGTCCTCACTGACCCGGGCCATCCAGGCGCGTCAGCCCGATGCTGAGGTCGTTATCACTGACGCCTCCCCCAAGGTTCGTCAGCGCCTTCGCGAGCTTGGCCTTGGCCAAGCCAAGGTCACCGACACCAGTATGGAGGCGGTGCAGGGCGCCGATCTCATTATCGCTTGCGTCCCGGTCAGCAGAATCGGCTCCGTCGCGGAGGAAATCGGCGGTCACATCCGGCCCGGCGCGCTCTTTTCCGACGTCGGTTCGGTCAAGGGAGCCGTCGTCCGCGATGTGACGCCGCACCTGCCGCCGCAAATCCACTTCATCCCCGCCCATCCGGTGGCGGGCACCGAGCATTCCGGTCCCGACAGTGGCATGGCGGACCTGTTCGAGAACCGCTGGTGCATATTGACGCCGGCACCGGATGCCGATCAGGCCGCGGTCGAAAAAGTCCGTTCACTCTGGCAGGCCATGGGCTCGACGGTCGAAGTCATGAGTGTGGAGGATCATGACTATGTTCTCGCGATTACCAGTCATTTACCGCACCTCATCGCGTTTACGATCTTTCACACCGCGCTCCGCCACGAGGAGAAGACCCATTCCGAGGTGATGAAATTCTCGGCCGGCGGCTTTCGCGACTTCACTCGCATCGCCTCGTCCAATCCGACGATGTGGCGGGACATCTTCCTGAACAACAAGGCGGCAGTCCTCGGCGCGCTCAAAGAGTTCCAGGCCGACATCACCGCCTTAGCGGCCGCGATCGAACGGGACGATGCCGAGAAACTGGTCGACGAGCTGTCGAAGAGCCGGCTCACGCGCCGCAAAGTCATAGAAAAAGAGCACATTTCGTTGGCGCCGAAAAAGGCGAAGGACGAAATAGCAATCGTGCCGCCCTACGGCTGGTCGGACTAGGTGCTGCCCGCCGATCTGCCGTCAGCCCGCCCGCACCGTTAGCGCCTCTTCCACCATCTTGCGCAGCGCGGCAAGCGTGAAGGGCTTTGAGATCACATCGTGAATGAGCGCATCAAGACCGTGGGCGCGCTCGCGCTGATCGGCATAGCCGGTCATCAGGAGAATAACGAGCTCGGGATCGTCGCGCGCTGCCGCAAGCGCGAGCGCGATGCCATCCATGATCGGCATGCGGATGTCGGTGAGGAGAAGATCGAAGCCTCCGCCCTCACGCTGCAACACGTCGAGCGCTTCGCTACCGTCACAGGCAGTCTTGACGTCGTGACCAACCATGGTCAGCCCGCGCGCGCACATCGCGCGCAATGCCTCTTCGTCTTCGGCGATCAGAATTTTGGCCATCAGCGCGATCCGGCGTAAATGTCATTGCGGTTGAGGAAGCGCACCAGCACGTCGTGGGCATCCGGCGGCGGCGAGGCAAGCCGGGTGCGGAACGGCGCCGCATCGCCCGGCGACAACAAGGTGCGCGGCAATACGGCAGTCCAGGAATAGATTTCTTGCCGCCCGGCATTGCGCACCGCAAAGCGCAGCCGCGGCACGTCGACGATCTTGTGCGTCTCGTTGACGATCTCGCCCTCGACCACCAGGATCGGCACGCCCTCGTGCTGTTCGGTCGACGTGCTGAGATTGTCGAAGGCGAGGCCGCGCAGGTTCACCGGCATCCCGAGCCGGGCGTAAAACGATGCCGTCTGCGGCATCAGCCGGACGAAATCGTTGCGCCAGCCGATGACAATGGCGTCAAGCAGGATCAGCGCAAGGATCAACGACTGCATGCCGGACAGCGGCCAGCGCAGCCACCAAAACCTGCCGCCATCCGGATAGAGGCGCGCCGCGAGTGTCTCGATGTCGTCGACCGACTGTTCGGCGGCAGCATCATCATCCACCGGGTCGTTTTCGGGATCATCGTCATCGAGATCGGTTGGCGCGATGGAGGGGGACTCCACCGCAAAGGCATCGGCACCGACACCCGGATCCTCTTCCGGGCCGTCGAACCAGGCCTCGGCCTGGGTCTGCAGGTGCGCGGGCACGGCCCCTTCGGCCTCGGTATCGTCGCCCCATTCCCCGGCCGCGGCTTCGGCCATCGCCTCGACGGTGCGGCGCACCGGCGCCAGCGCCTCGGCAGCGGCCATCAGCCTATCGGCATGGGACAGTTCGGCCTGCCAGACCGTCTTGCAGCGCACGCAGCGCACTTTCCGGCCGTTCGGCCGCAGGCTCGCCACGTCCAGATCGTAGGATGTTGCGCAGTTCGGGCAGACAATCAGCATAGGTGAATCAAGAGCCCACCATCTTTAGGGAAACCCTAACAGGCCAACCGTTAACGGATTGGAAACCAAACCGATCCGGCCGGCGCCCTGCCGCCGACACCCGCGGGCCGACGGTCGGGGCTTGGGGTCGGACCTAGATCCAGACCCAGAGCCGGACCTAAAGCCAGACCTAAAGCCAGACTTGGGGGCCGGACTCGCAACCCGGAGGTGTTAAGTTGGCGGTTAGGACGAATCGCTTGGTCAACATAGGCCAATGACGGGCAATACCGGCAGCTGTTAAAAGCGCGTGCCACCCCGGAGAACCGCGTGATTCAATTCGAGAATGTCGGCCTGCGCTATGGGCTCGGCCCGGAGATTTTGCGCGACCTCTCATTCCGCATCGACAGCCATTCCTTCCAGTTTCTCACCGGCCCGTCGGGCGCCGGCAAAACGTCGCTGCTGCGCATGATGTTTCTCCTGCTCAAGCCGACCCGCGGCCTGATCACCATATTCGACCGCGACACGGCGAGGCTGAGCAAGGACAGCCGTGCCGCCTTGCGGCGGCGGATCGGCATCGTGTTTCAGGACTTCCGCCTGCTCGACCATTTGACCACCTATGAGAACGTGTCGCTGCCGCTGCGGGTGCTCGGCAAGGAGGAGGCGTCCTATCGCGCCGAGGTGGTCGAACTCCTGCACTGGGTCGGTCTCGGCGAGCGCATGACCGCGCTGCCGCCGGTGCTGTCCGGCGGCGAAAAGCAGCGCGCCGCAATCGCGCGTGCGGTGATCGCGCGGCCGCTGCTTCTTCTCGCCGACGAGCCCACGGGTAACGTCGATCCCAATCTCGGCCAGCGGCTGCTGCGCCTGTTTATCGAGCTCAACAAATCGGGCACGTCGGTGGTGATCGCCACCCACGACATCGCGCTCATGGACGAATATGACGCGCGCCGGCTGGTGCTGCATGACGGACGGCTTCATGTCTACGACTGAACCTCTCGACGACGACACGATGACGGAGCCGTGGGACGACCTGGTCGCCTCCGCTGTGCATGCGCTTGCGCCACAGGCTCTGACCACGATCGTGCCCTCCGGTTCGATCTCCGGCCGTTCGCTTGCTGCCGTAATCGCCATCATGACCTTCCTCGCTGCGCTGACGGCGGGCGCTGTGACCATGATGGTTGGCACCGCAAGCGAGTGGCAGTCCGACGTTGGGCGTGAAGTCACCATCCAGGTGCGGCCAGCTTCAGGGCGCGACATCGAGGCCGACGTGCGCACCGCAGTCACTCTTGCGCAATCCACCGCCGGGATCGGCGACGTGCGGGCCTATACCCGGGCGGAGTCGGCAAAGCTTGTCGAACCTTGGCTTGGCACCGGCCTTGTGCTCAACGACCTGCCGATTCCACGCATGATCGTCGTCAAGCTCGTGTCCGGTGCGACGCCGGATCTTGCCGCTCTGCGCAAGACGCTCGCCGCGCAGGTGCCGAGCGCGATCCTCGACGACCACCGCGGCTGGATCGACCGTATGCGCACCATGGCGGACACCGCGGTCGCGGTCGGCATCGCGATCCTGGCGTTGGTCATCGCCGTGACCGTGCTTTCGGTGACTTTCGCGACGCGCGGCGCCATGGCGACCAACCGCGCCGTCGTCGAAGTGCTGCATTATGTCGGTGCTACCGACAGCTTCATCGCCCACCAATTCCAGCGCCACTTTCTGCTCCTTGGCCTCAAGGGCGGCGCCACCGGCGGCGGCGCCGCAATCGCGCTGTTTGCGGTCATCGCCGCCGTCAATGCATGGTTTTCCGGTACGCCCGGCGGCGACGAGACCGCGGCCCTGTTCGGCACCTTTTCCGTCAGCCCTTCGGGCTACGTTGTCATCCTGGCTTTGATTGCGCTGATGGCGGTGGTCACCGCGCTGACCTCCCGCCGGACCGTCAATCAGACCCTGGGCAGTATCGACTAGGCGCCTCGATTGGGGCGGAGCTTCAACTTGTCGCCGGAATCCTGGATATAGCTTCGGTATTCTGGACGTATATTCTGATTTGAGATTTTAGCGCGAGGGGACGCGCGGCAATGGACAGCCTGAGATCGGCGGTCAAAAGACGGCGCCTCAGATCGATCGGCCTGAGGCTCGCCTTCCTCTGCGCGTTCCTCTTGGTGGCCGGCTTCGGCCTTTTCATCTGGCTATTGCCGGAGCAGGAAGTCGCGCTCGACCGCAATGCCGACGGCATCGTCGTGCTGACCGGCGGCACGTCGCGCGTCAGCGACGCGCTCGAACTGCTCTCCTCGGGCCGCGGTAAGCGGCTTCTGATTACCGGCGTCAATCCGGGCACGACGACCAACGACATCGCCCATCAAACCGTCGACTATAACCGCGTGCTCGGCTGCTGCGTCGATCTCGACTATGCCGCGCTGAACACGCTGGGCAACGCGGTGCAGACGCGGCGCTGGGCGCAGGCGCACAACTTCAGTTCGCTGATTATCGTCACTTCGGCCTATCACATGCCGCGCGCGCTGGCCGAGATCGCGCACCAGCTTCCCGACGTGGCGCTAATCCCCTACCCGGTCGTCTCCGACCGCCTGCGCATCGAGCCGTGGTGGTCGAATAGCGACACCACCAAGCTGGTGCTGTCGGAATATCTGAAATACCTTGCGGCCAAAGTGCGTATGCACTTTGACGCCTTCGCGGAGACGAGCGAACTTCTGACACCTTCGAATAAGGTGGCAAGAACCGCATAGTCCCGGCTCGGATTTGCACGCCGAAGCTTCCAACAGGTCATCTGTGCCGCCCTCTTTCGCCACTTACATTCGCTCTCTTGCTTTCATCGCGCTGTTCTATGTGAACCTGACCGCGCATATGATCGCCGCGCTGCCGACGCTGCTGCTGCCGCGGCGTATTCTGCATGTCTTCGTGCGCTCTTACGCTCTGACGAGTCTGTGGCTGCTCCGCGTCATATGCGGCACCAAGGTCGAGTGGCGCGGCGTCGAGAAGATCCCGAAGACGGCCTGCATTCTCGCTTGCAAGCACCAATCGGCCTGGGAGACCTTTGCGCTTTATGCGGCGATCGACGACCCGACCTATATTCTCAAGCGCGAATTGATGTGGCTGCCGCTGTTCGGCTGGTACATGCGCAAAGAAGGTCTGATCCCGGTCGATCGCTCCGCCGGCATGGCCGCGCTGGCGCGCATGACGGCGCGCGCGCGCGCGGCTCTCGCCGCCGGTCGTCAGATCGTCATCTTCCCCGAAGGCACACGGCGTCTGCCCGGCGCCGAGCCGACCTACAAGCCGGGCATCCTCTATCTCTACGGCAAGGCCGATGTGCCCTGCGTGCCGATGGCGCTGAATTCCGGGCTCTACTGGCCGCGGCGTTCGCTGCTACGGTTGCCGGGAACGATCGTCGTCGAAATCCTCGATCCGATCGTGCCGGGTCTCGATAAGATGACGTTTTCCAACCAGCTTGAAGACGCCATCGAAGGCGCGACCAACCGGCTTGTCCAGGAAGCCGTTCGAAACGATCAGGCGTCCGGGCCGGCCTCTTGAGTCTTGCCTGCCGAAGGATGACCGCCGAGACGTTCGGCGAGCAAATGTAACTCGCCTTCGCGATAGCCGAGCGCCTCCAATGCGCGCACGGTCTCGATGACATAGTCGCGATTGGGACCCGACTTACCGTGGCCCTGCCGCACGTGATGGAGGCTCTGCGCAAGGGTCAGCCGGCCGGCATATTGCACATGGCTGCGGTCGACGATGTAGCACAGCGCCGGCACCCGCCGCCGGGCTTTGTCCTCGAGTTCGATCTGGCGCACGGTTTCGACATAGACGCTCGTGACCTGCTCGCGCCCGCGCAGATAATCGATGGTCTCTTCGCGTGCCGCCGCCGCCACCCGATAGGCGACGCCGCGGCACATGCCGCCGCGATCGAGCCCGAGGACCAGGCCGGGCCGCTCCGGCGTGCCGCGATGCACGAAGGAAAACACGCAGAGCGAGCGGTGCAGGCCGATCAGGCGCGCCGGCATGCGTTCAAGATAAGCAAAGCCCGGACGCCACATCAGCGAGCCGTAGCCGAAAACCCAGAGTTCCCCATTTTCGTGGGCGGCGCCGCTCGTCATTGAACCTCGAAAGTGCGTCTACGTTTTGCGATATAGTCCGATGCGAAGTTGAGAATCAAATGGACGTGCGCCAGCGGTCTTGCGGCGCCGTGTGAATCGAAAGAAGGATGACCGACCATGCCCGGCCAATCGCCGATGAGCATGATGCGAACCGCGCCGCGGCCGCAACGCAAGCGCACGGCCCCGCCGCGCCGGCGGCGGCTGTGGCTGTTCATCCTGCCGGCCGTCCTCGTGGTCATCGGCCTCGGCTGGACTTGGTTGTGGTCCTATGCCGCCGACATTGCCGGCGAAGCGGAAGCCGGCTGGATTGCGCGCGAGGCGGCGCTCGGCCGCGTCTATGCCTGCGGCAGCCAGGGCATCAGCGGCTTCCCATTCGGCATTGTCAGCAGCTGTGATCAGGCCGCCGCCCAATTCAAGAATAATAACCCGCCATTTGACGTACGCGCGACCGGCGTCACTTTCTCGGCGGAAGTGTTTCGCCCAACGCTGCTGAACGGCGAGATCGCCGGACCGGTCACGCTCGCCGATCCGGGGCAACAACCGATCTTCGTCGCCAATTTTTCCGATGCGCGTTTGAGCCTGCTCGGGCTGCCGCCAGATCCTGAGGCTATCACCGTCAGGTTGCGTCAGCCGCGGCTTGACCGCGTCGCGGGTCCCGGCAGTGGCATGATCTTTCAGGCCGACGCGGTCGATGTCGCCGGCCGTATCATTTCCGGCTCCGCGCGCAGCAATCCGGTGATCGAAGCAACCGGACATTTCGTCGGCGCGACCGCGCCGTCCTTCCACCCGCTGCTTGGCGAACCGCTGCAAGGCGACGTTGATTTCGTCATGCGCGGCTTTTCTGACTTCTCGCCAAAGCCATGGCCCGTTCTGTTCCGCGAGATGGCGGCGTCCGGCGGCGGCATCCAAATCAAGTCGCTCCGCGTCGAACGGCCCGATGCCATCATCGTCGGCGACGGCACGTTGACTGTGAACGCGCAAGGCAAGCTCAACGGTCTTGTTCAGGTCGCGGTCGTCGGCATCGACACGATCATCCCCCTTCTCGGCATCGATCAGTTGATTGGGCAAGGCATCGACCGGCTGACCGGCGGCAGCGGCTCCGCCGATCAAGGGCTCAATGCGCTCGACCGTCTGGTGCCGGGATTGGGCGGCGTGGTGCGCCAGAACGCATCGGCGAGCGTCATCGAGAGCATCAAAAAGATGGGTCAGCCCACCGAGATCGACAAAAAGCCGGCGACCGTCTTGCCGGTGCGGGTCGAGGACAGCGTGATCTATCTCGGCGTAATACCGCTCGGCGTCGTGCCACCGTTGTTTTAGAGCATGATGCTCAAACGGAAAATCTAGCGCCGCTCGGTGTGCCAGCCGACAACTGCCTCCGGCACGGAATCCGTCGAGGCGAAATAGGGCTTGATGTCGAGAAGCGGCGTGCCGTCGAGGCAGTCGATACCGACAACTGACAGCGTGTTGCCGTCGGTGCGCACGAGCCGCGCCACCGAAAGCGCGATTGGATTGGGCCGCGCCGGCGAGCGCAAGGCAAAAGTGCCGCGATGCTCGGCATAGTGCCGCGGCCATTGCACGACAAGATCGCGCCGCGCCTGGTCCATCCAATAAAGCAAGAGCACGTGCGTGACGGCATCGAGACCCTGAAGGCCCGCGGCCCAGCGCGGGTCGAGCTCGACGGTGCAGACCTCGTCCGAGCCACGCGCGTTCTTCGGACAATCCTCACGCCGCTTCCAGGGCGTGCGGATGCGGCCGATGTAATAGAGCGAGGCATCCGGCCGCCCCGGCAGTTCGACGGCAATTTCGCCGGCGCGCAGCCCGTAAGGATCGGCGGTCTCGGAAGCTTTTGTCGTCTCGGACATGAACGGCAAGGTGGCACGCAGTTTTTGCAGCCGCCAGTGCCGCGGTCGAGCAGCCGGCAGCGTCTGAGACATACATCCCAGGCGCATCCTGCATCCCGCGGGGGCCGGGCAGATGCCCGTTGTGGTGGGACGTGTCCCATCGAGCTTGCGTCGGCGTACTTAATGATATAAAGATATCTTTATATCAGGCCCTATTACAGTGGGCATACGGAAATGCTGATGGATCAAGAACATCTCACCTTTTCCGGGTTGACAGCGACCCTGAAGGCGGCCGGCGAAACCACGCGGCTGCGTATCCTGGCGCTGCTCGCGGAGGCTGAACTCACGGTGTCGGACCTCACCGAAATCCTGCGCCAGTCGCAGCCCCGGCTGTCCCGGCACCTGCGGCTCCTCGCCGAAGCGCGGCTGGTCGAGCGCTTCCGCGAGGGTGCCTGGGCCTTCTATCGGCTCGGCGAGCAGGACGGGATCGATATCGCCCGCACGCTGATCGCGCGGCTCGACCCCGAAGATCCGATCATCGCCCGTGATCGTGAGCGGCTCGCCGCGGTGCGCGCTACCCGCGCCGCCGCCGCGCAAAATTATTTCCGGCGCCACGCCGCAGAATGGGACCGCATCCGCAAGCTTCACGCCGCCGATGCGGCAGTCGAGGAGGCCATCAAGAAGGCGCTTGCCGACAAACCGATCCGCGCGCTACTCGACCTCGGCACCGGCACCGGCCGCATGCTCGAACTGTTTTCCGGCGACATCGAGCGCGGACTTGGGCTCGATCTGTCGCTCGACATGCTGGCGCTGGCACGGGCGCGGCTCGATCGCGCCGGCCTCAAACATTGCAGCGTGCGCCACGGCGATATTTACGACCTCGCAACGCCGCGCGATTCCTTCGACGTCGTCATCATCCATCAGGTGCTGCACTTCCTCGACGACAGCGCGCGCGCGATCCGCGAGGCGGCGCGGGTACTGCGTCCGGGCGGCCGGCTTCTGGTCATCGACTTCGCGCCGCATGACCTCGAATTCCTGCGCGAAGAGCATGCCCATCTCCGCCTCGGCTTCGCGCCGGAGACAGTGGCGCAATGGCTCGAAGCCGCGGGTCTCGATGTGCTGCGGCAGGAAACCTTTGCGCCGGGACCGGAAGGCAGGATCGCGATATCGCTGTGGCTGGCGCGCGATCCCCGCATTCTCTTGGCGCAGCCTTCGACGCAGGTTGCGTGATGCCCACCACACCTCGGCCCAGCCGTTTCGTCGACGCCGGCCGCCCCGGCCTTGATGTCTCGTTCGAGTTCTTCCCGCCTAAGACCACGGATATGGAGCAGTCGCTCTGGGAATCGATCCGGCGGCTCGCACCACTGAAGCCGAACTTCGTGTCGGTGACCTATGGCGCCGGCGGCTCGACCCGCGAGCGCACCCATGCGACGGTCAAGCGCATCCTCGGCGAGACCATGCTGACGCCGGCCGCGCATCTGACCTGCGTCGCGGCGAGCCGCGACGACGTCAATGCGGTGATCCGCGGCTATGCCGAGGCCGGCGTGCGCCACATCGTGGCGCTGCGCGGCGATCCGGTGAGCGGCGTCGGCGAACGCTATACACCACATCCGGGCGGCTATCAGAACGCCGCCGATCTCGTCGCCGGCATCAAGCGCATTGCCGATATCGAAGTCTCGGTCTCCGCCTATCCGGAAAAACATCCTGACAGTCCGACCGTGGCGGCCGATATCGACATGCTCAAGGCCAAGGTCGATGCCGGCGCGACACGGGCAATGACGCAGTTCTTCTTCGAGAATGCGCTCTACTTCCGCTATCTCGACCGCGTGCGCTCAGCCGGCATCACGATCCCGATCGTGCCGGGCATTCTACCGGTGCAGAATTTCAAGCAGACCAAGAATTTCGCCGAGCGCACCGGCGCCTCGGTTCCGGCCTGGCTTGCCGACCGCTTCGACGGTCTCGACGACGATCCGGCGACGCGGAAGTTGATCGCCGCGGCCGTCGCCGCCGAACAAGTGATCGACCTCGTCGATCACGGCGTCACTGACTTCCATTTTTACACCATGAACCGCGCCGATCTTGTTTATGCGGTCTGCCACCTGCTCGGCATGCGGCCGGACCATAACGCGGCCGGCGCGCCGGCCTCCGCAGTCGTGAAGGAGCGCGCGTAAGCCGATGAACAAGCTCGCTCCAACATCGAAAGCCGAATCGACGCTGCGCCGGCTTGCCGCCGAGCGCATTCTCGTCCTCGACGGCGCCATGGGCACAATGATCCAGGCGCTGCGGCTCGACGAGGAAGCGTTTCGCGGCGCGCGTTTCGACGCCTGGAACCGCGAAGTGCGCGGCAATAACGATCTGCTCAACCTGACGCAGCCCGACGCCATTCGCTCCATCCACCTCGCTTACTTCCGCGCCGGCGCCGACATCGTCTCGACCAACACGTTTTCGTCGACACGGATCGCGCAGGCCGATTACGGCATGTCCGACATCGCCTATGAGCTCAACCTCGAAGGCGCGCGCCTCGTGCGCGAGGCGGCCCGCGCCGCGCACGAGGAGGACGGCCGCGAGCGCATCGTCGCCGGCGCCATCGGCCCGACCAACCGCACCGCCTCGATTTCGCCGGACGTCTCCAATCCCGGCTTTCGCGCCATTACCTTCGACCAGTTGCGCGAGGCCTACGGCGAGCAGGTGCGCGGGCTGATCGACGGCGGCGTCGACGCGCTGCTGATCGAGACGATTTTCGATACGCTCAACGCCAAGGCGGCGATCTTCGCCATTGCCGATGAACTTGCCGCACGCGGCATCGATCTGCCGGTCATGATTTCCGGCACCATCACCGACCGTTCGGGACGCTTCCTCTCCGGCCAGACGCCGGAAGCGTTCTGGAATTCGATCGCGCATGCGTCGCCTATTTCAGTGGGGCTGAACTGCGCGCTCGGCGCCAAGGAGATGCGTGCGCATATCGCCGAGCTCGGCCGCGTCGCCGACACGCTGATCTGCGCTTATCCCAATGCCGGCCTGCCCAACGAATTCGGCCATTACGACGAAGGCCCCGACGCCATGGCGACACAGCTTGGCGAATTCGCCGCCTCCGGCCTGGTAAACATTATCGGCGGCTGCTGCGGCACGACGCCCGATCACATCCGCGCCATCGCCCGCGCCGTCGCCGGCAAGACGCCGCGGAAAATCCCTGAGATCGCGCCGCGGCTGCGGCTGTCCGGCCTCGAACCGTTCACGCTGACGCCGGAAATTCCCTTCGTGAATGTCGGCGAGCGTACCAATGTCACCGGCTCGGCGCGGTTCCGTAAGCTTGTCACCGCCGGCGACTATCCCGCCGCGCTCGCCGTCGCGCGCGATCAGGTCGAAAGCGGCGCCCAGATCATCGACGTCAACATGGACGAAGGGCTTCTCGATTCCGAGAAGGCGATGACCACCTTCCTCAATCTGGTCGCGGCCGAGCCCGACATCGCACGCGTGCCGGTGATGATCGATTCGTCGAAGTTTTCGGTCATCGAAGCTGGTCTCAAGTGCGTGCAAGGCAAGGCGGTGGTAAATTCGATCTCGCTCAAGGAGGGCGAAGAGGCTTTCGTCCGCCACGCTGAAACCGTGCTCCGCTATGGCGCCGCCGTCGTGGTCATGGCGTTCGACGAAACCGGCCAGGCCGACACGCTCGAGAAGAAACAAAAGATCGCGGCACGCGCCTATGACATCCTGGTCAACCGCGTCGGCTTTCCGCCGCAGGACATCGTCTTCGATCCGAACATCTTTGCCATCGCCACCGGCATGGAGGAGCACAACAATTACGGCGTCGACTTCATCGAAGGCACGCGCTGGATCCGCCAGAACCTGCCGCATGTGCATGTCTCCGGCGGCGTGTCCAATCTGTCGTTCTCGTTCCGCGGCAATGAAGCGGTGCGCGAGGCGATGCACGCGGTGTTCCTCTATCACGCCATAAAAGCCGGCATGGATATGGGCATAGTCAATGCCGGCCAACTTGCCGTCTATGACGACCTCGATCAGGAACTGCGCGAGGCCTGCGAGGACGTCGTGCTCAACCTCCGCACCGACGCGGCCGAGCGGCTCTTGGCGCTCGCCGAGAGGCATCGCGGCCACGGCAAGGAAAAGAAGGAAGCCGATCTGTCCTGGCGTGAAATGCCGGTCGAAAAGCGGCTGTCGCACGCCCTCGTCCACGGCATTACCGATTTCATCGCTGAGGACGTCGAGGAAGCGCGGCTGAAAGCCCCGCGCCCGCTCGCGGTGATCGAGGGCCCGCTGATGGATGGTATGAACGTGGTCGGCGATCTGTTCGGCTCCGGCCGCATGTTCCTGCCGCAGGTGGTGAAGTCGGCGCGGGTGATGAAGCAGGCGGTGTCGCATCTGATGCCCTATATGGAGCAGGATCGCGACGGCCGTGAACATTCCTCATCGAACGGCAAGATCGTGCTCGCCACCGTCAAGGGCGACGTCCACGACATCGGCAAGAACATCGTCGGCGTCGTGCTCCAATGCAACAATTACGACGTGGTCGATCTTGGCGTGATGACGCCGGCGGACAAGATCTTGGACGCCGCGATTGCCGAGCAGGCCGACATCATCGGGCTGTCCGGCCTGATCACGCCGTCCCTCGATGAAATGTGCCACGTTGCGGCAGAAATGGAGCGCAAAGGCTTTGACGTGCCGCTGTTGATCGGCGGCGCCACCACCAGCCGCGTGCACACCGCGGTAAAAATCCATCCCAACTACCGGCGCGGCCAGACCATCTATGTCAATGACGCGAGCCGCGCCGTCGGCGTGGTCTCCTCGCTGTTGTCGCGCGAGTCACGCGAGCGATATGTCAACGACATTCGCGCCGAATATGCCCGCATTGCCGCCGCGCACGCCCGCGGTGAAGAGAATAAGCAGCGGCTGCCGCTCTCCGACGCGCGCACCAATGCGCTGAAGCTCAACTGGTCCGGCAATTACCGGCCGCCGGTGCCAAAACTTCTCGGCACGCAAAAGCTTGCCGATCTGCCGATTGCCGAGCTCGTCGCGCTCATCGATTGGTCGCCGTTCTTCGCCACCTGGGAGCTCAACGGCAAATATCCCGCGATCCTCGACGACAAGGTGGTCGGTGAAGCGGCGCGGAGCCTGTTTGCCGATGCCCAGGAGATGCTGCGCAAGATCGTCGCCGAGCGTTGGTTCCGCGCCAATGCGGTCATCGGATTATGGCCGGCGAACAGCGAAGGCGACGACATTCTCGTTTTCGACGACGAGGCGCGCAGCAAACCGATCGCGACGCTGCATACGCTCCGACAACAGCTGGCGCGCCGCGAAGGCCGCGCCAATGTGGCGCTCGCCGATTTCGTCGCGCCGCGCGCCAGCGGGCTGGCCGATTATATCGGCGCCTTCGCGGTGACCGCCGGCATCGGCGAAGAGGTAATCGTCGAGCGCTTCAAGCACGCCAACGACGATTACTCCGCGATCATGGCCAAGGCGTTGGCCGACCGCCTCGCCGAAGCCGCTGCCGAGCGGATGCATCAGCGCGCGCGCAAAGAGTTTTGGGCCTATGCGGCCGACGAGACGCTCTCCAGCAGCGAGCTGATCGGCGAAAAATATCGCGGCATCCGCCCGGCGCCCGGCTATCCGGCGCAGCATGTCCTGGGCATCGGCAAACAGGCTGCGCGCCGCTTCTCCGGTTTGCGGGTCGTTGAGAATGGCGGGAAATTTGCCGTTCAGTTCCCAGGTGGCGAAGAACGGCGTCCAGTCGATCAAGTCGGCGAGCTCG
>DATHPQ010000088.1:0-6846 GCA_035483735.1 Xanthobacteraceae bacterium
GTCGAGACCGACACCGTGCCCAAGACGTATGTGGGACCGGGGAACAAACGGCTGCGGCTGCCCGGTGGCGGCACCGAGCCGATCGGTGATCGCATCATCGAAATCCCCGAGGATGAAAACGTCGTGCTCAACCGCGATCCGCGCTTGGGCTTCGTCGCTCTTGTGCCGAAGGGTAGCATCGGAAAGGGCGAGGTGCTGGTCACGACCGGCGGCAATGGCACGACGATCCCTTGCGGCATCTGTCACGGTGCGGCGCTGACCGGGCTTGGCGAGGTGCCCGCGATCGCGGGGCGACAGGCGAACTACGTCGTCCGCCAGCTGTTTAGCATGCAGGACGGTAGCCGAGCCGGGGCGTGGCAGCCGCTAATGGCGCAGGTCGTGAGCAGGCTCTCCGTCGACGACATGCTGGCCATCGCTGCCTATACGGCTTCGCGTAGCCCAAACTGATTCACTGCGGCGGCGTGCCGTTGAGCGCCAACACTTCGCCGGCAAGGTAGAGCGAGCCGGTAATGAGAATGCGCGGCGGCGGATGCAGATCGAGCTTGCCGGCAATCGCAATCGCGCTTTCGATATCGTCGCGCGCCAGCGCCGGAATGCCGATGGTGTCGGCGACGGCGGCAAGTTCGGCGGCGGGCACAGCCTTGTCCTGGTGGATCGGCACCGTAATGACCCGGCGGGCAAGCCCGGAAAAATTCTTCAGGAAACCGGCTGAGTCCTTGGTCGCCAGCATGCCGACGATGAGCACGAGCGGGCGCGACACGCGCTCTTCGAGATCGGCAAGCGCCGCCGCAATGGCTTGGCCGCCGTCGGCATTGTGGCCGCCGTCGAGCCACAGCTCGCTATCCGGCGACGCCAAGTCGGCGAGCTTACCATGCGCAAGACGCTGCATGCGCGCCGGCCACTCGACCCGCGTCATGCCGGCCTCGAAAGCAGCAGCGGGCAGTTTCAGACCGCTCACCCGCAATGCCGCGATGGCGGCACCGGCATTCTCGTACTGATGCCGCCCATAAAGTTTCGGCGCCGGCAGATCGAGCAGGCCCATATTGTCCTGATAGACCAGCCGGCCGCGTTCTTCGGTCGCGGTCCAGTCCTCGCCCGCGATCGACAGCGGCGCATGCATGCGCGCCGCCTGCCGTTCGATGACGGCGAGCGCCTCGCGCATCTGGTTCACGGTAACGGCCGGAACATCGCGTTTGAGAATGCCGGCTTTCTCCGCCGCGATGTCGACGAGCGTGTCGCCGAGAAAGTCGCGGTGGTCGAGCGACAGTTTGGTGATGACGCT
Source organism: Xanthobacteraceae bacterium (assembly GCA_035483735.1). GTDB lineage: Bacteria > Pseudomonadota > Alphaproteobacteria > Rhizobiales > Xanthobacteraceae > BOG-931. Next base: position 1,283 of record DATHPQ010000088.1, read on the forward strand.
GGCAATGGGGCGCTCGACGACATTCGTGGCGTCGAGCCGGCCGCCGAGACCAACTTCAAGCAACACCACATCGGCCGGATGGCGCGCAAACAACAGAAAGCCGGCCGCGGTCTCGATCTCGAATACCGTGATCGGCGCGCTGCCGTTCTTAGCCTCGCATTCGGCAAGCGCGTCGGAAAGTTCGTCGTCGTCGACGAGCTTGCCGCCGCCCTCCTGTCCGATACGAAATCGTTCGTTGATGCGCACGAGATTCGGCGAAGTGTAAACGTGAACGTGTTTGCCCGCGGCTTCGAGGATCGCGCGCATGAAGGCGATGGAGGAGCCTTTGCCGTTGGTGCCGGCGACATGAATAACCGGCGGCAGACGCCGCTCCGGATGATCGAGCGCAGCCAGAATGCGCTCCATGCGGTCGAGCCCGAGGTCGATCCGCTTGGGATGTAGCGCCAAGAGCCGCGCCAGCATGGCGTCGAACGGCGCCGCGCTGGCCGGTTGCGCGCTCACGTGATCGCGGTTGCGGGCACCGCCAGCATGCGCGGCGCTTCGGCGGCGGGCGCCTTGGTCAGCAACCGGCAGAGATTGGCGATGATCGCGCGCATCTCATGGCGATGTACCACCATGTCGACCATACCGTGGTCGCGCAAATATTCAGCCTTTTGGAATCCATCCGGCAATTTCTCGCGGATGGTCTGCTCGATGACGCGCGGTCCGGCGAAGCCGATCAAGGCGCCGGGCTCGGCGAGTTGCACGTCGCCGAGCATCGCGTAGGAGGCGGTGACGCCGCCGGTGGTCGGATTGGTGAGTACGACGATATAGGGCTTCTTCGCCGCACGCAGGTTCTGCACCGCGATCGTGGTGCGCGGCATCTGCATCAGCGACAGAATGCCTTCCTGCATGCGCGCTCCGCCCGATGCAGCGAATAGCACGAACGGACAGCCTTTCTCGGCCGCGGTGTCGAGGCCCTTGATCACCGCCTCGCCCGCCGCCATGCCGAGCGAGCCGCCCATGAAATCGAAATCCTGCACGCCGATGACGATGGCGAGGCTGTCGAGCTTGCCGTAGCCGAGCTTCACCGCATCGTTGAGGCCGGTCTTGGTGCGCGCGTCCTTCAAACGATCGACATAGCGGCGCTCGTCGCGGAATTTCAGTGGATCGACCGGCACTTCCGGCACGGCGATGTCGAACCAAGTGGCATTGTCGAACATCGCCTTCAGCCGCGCCGTCGAGCTCATGCGCATGTGATAATTGGAGCCGGGAATGACGAACTGGTTAGCCTCGACGTCCTTATAGAAGACGAGCTGGCCGGATTCCGGACATTTGATCCACAAATTCTCCGGCGTTTCGCGCTTCAAAAAGCTGCGAATCTTCGGCCGCACCACATTGGAAATCCAATTCATCTACGCGTGACCCGTTCCTACACGTGCCTTCTGCACTGAAATTCGGTGATTTTTTCGGCCTCCACTATAGCACGCCCGAAGGCCGAGACGAATCCGGCACCAATTAACGATTGCCGCCAATCGCGGCCAATTCCGGGCACTCAGCCGTGGTGCCGCACGGCTTGCGCAGATCAGAGAAATAGGTCCGGCCGGCGCAGGCGCAATGTCTGCAGCAGCACGAGCGTCTTGGAATCCGGCAGCCGATTCTCGTCGGCCATGCGCGCCAGGTCGGCAAGCGCGAACTCGACGGCGACGGTGTCTTCGTCCTCGTCGACGCCGCCCCGCATTTCCGGCCGCGGCCCGCCCGAATAGGTCGCGAGAAAGAAATGCATATGTTCGGTCGACAGGCCGGGCATGGTCCAGGCGGTGAAGACGTGCTCAAGCGAATCGAGCTTCAACAGCGCTTCTTCCATCACTTCGCGATGTGCGCAGGTCGCGGCATCGACATCCTCGATGACGCCGGCAACCGCTTCCAGCGAGTGCTGTCGTCGCCTTGAGGCGTAGAGCACCGGGACGCGCCATTGCCGCACCAGTACCGCCGTCTTGCGGAACGGATGATAGGGCAGCACACAGACGGCTTCGCCGTGATCCTCGATCTCGCGCTTGAGGACGCGGCCATCCGGCATCCGGATGGTGGCCACCAATAACTTGCTCCAGCCGCCATAGACTTCGTGCGTGCCGACGATTTCGACACTGTCGTCGATCTGTTCAGTCATCTTGTCTTCCCGCTCATGCAAACCATATCAATGCGTCACCAGCGCCACGCCAACGGCCACCAGAGCGGCCGCGATGCCCTTTTTAAGAAGCTCGCGGCCTGACAGATCTTCCCGGCCGAGCCCCGGCCATAGCAGGCTCAAGACAACGCCGAAGGCAAACACAAACAACGTCGTCGTCGAACCAATGGCCTGGACGATGCTGAGCGGCGCGAACATCAGCGCATAACGGTTGCCCAGCCCACCGCCGAGATTGATCAGTTCGTTGGAACCGTTGATCGACAACAGAGCAGCGGTATTGACCCGCAACGTGGCCAAAAGTTGCCGGCGGTAGGTTGGAACCAGAAGCAAGGCGCAGCCAAAGATCGCCTCGCCGGCATACATCCAGAACGTCGTGGTCCAGAATTCGACATCGAGCGCAAAAATCTTGAAAATCAGCCCGGCGAGCGCGCCGGCGAAGCCGCAGGTCAGCATCAGGACCACCAGGCGGGTCTTGAACATGCGGGCGCCGTAAGCGAAGCGGACCGAGACGCTCAGCGCACCGAGGACGATCAGGACGCCGCCGGCCAATTGCCGCCCGGTCAGCGTTTCGCCAAGCACGAGATATGCGAGCCCATAGCCGAACAGCGGACCGGCCTGGAAATAGGGTGCGACGACAGAGGCCTCCTCGGTTTGCAGCGCCTGCAGATAGAGCAGCATCGCCACCATGTAGAGAATGCCGGCAAGAATAATGAGGGCGATGCTGCCGAGACCGGGCGCGGTCACCGACGGCTCGTAGAGCCAGATGAACGGCAACGGCAGAACCCCGACAAAAGCAGTGAACAGAAGCATCACCGCGACGTTGCTTTCCTTGAAGAACCGCTCGACCAGGTACTTGTCGAGATGGACGGAAATTGCCCACAGCACCGGACCGGAAAAGGCAAAGACGACCCAGGACACTCATCCTCCTGTCGCGGCGGAACTCAGGCGCGGCTGCGGCATTAGCTCTATCAGCGGGGGCAAATAGGTTCCCGTTTGACCGTGGTTCGCCCGCCCTCGTGAGGCCCAGGTCAGGCCTCGCGAGTGGCGCAATTTTGCCTTTCTGGTCAATACACTAGCAACCAGAGGCGACAACTCCAGCGGCTTTAACCATACCGGTAAGCTGGGGGTAACGAAATTCTGTGCACTGTCCTACCTGCAAACGGCGGCCTTTAAAAAGCCGATGCATGTGGAGGCTGGGGACCCGTAATGATGAAGAAGATTGTCGCCGGATGCTTTGCGTTTGGAGCGCTGATTGCAGCGCAATGCGCGTCCGCGGCCGACCTGTCGGTTGCGCCGATCTATAAGGCGCCGCCGCCGGTGCCGGTGAGCCCAGCTTACAACTGGACCGGATTCTATCTCGGCGTGAACGGCGGCGGTGGCTGGGGCCACTCCTCCTGGGACGCCAACGCCACCGGCATTAACCTTTCGGGCGGCCAAGCCGGCGGCACCGCCGGCTACAACTGGCAATACGGCAATGCGGTGCTTGGCGTCGAGGGCGACATCGATTGGTCGAGCCTGAAAGGCACGTCCACCACCTCGCTGTGCCCGAGCGGCTGCACCAGCAGCAATACCTGGCTCTCAACCGTGCGCGGCCGCGCCGGTTACGCCTTTGGCGGCGTCATGCCCTATGTCACGGGCGGCTTGGCCGTCGGCGATATCCGTGCCTCGACCCCCGGCTTTGCCGGCGACAGCACCACCAATGCCGGATGGACCGTCGGCGGCGGTCTGGAATTCGCGCTACCCGGCAATTGGACGGCGAAAGCCGAATATCTGCATGTCGATCTGGGCCGCATGAATTGCGGGGCCAATTGCGGCATCGCGCCGACCGACAATGTCTCGATGCACGAGGACGTGGTCCGCGCCGGACTGAACTATCACTTCGGCTGGGGCAAGTAGCGCTGCCTGTCAGCGCATAGCGAGCCCGCGTATCTCCTGATTTCTCCAACGCAATTCGATTTGGCTTCGTTCTGCCAAATGTCCTGTACGATGCTACAGCGCATGGGGCCCCTAGCCCCCCGTGCCTTTCGCGCTCGTCGTCGTCACAGCACTTCTTTATAATTCTCAACGTGAGGTAGGCTTGGTTCGTTTCGCCAGGCACATTTTTTCCGACCCGGGCAGCTATTGAGCCGATCGACGAGGCTTCATGTTCGCGTCGGCATGGCTTGTGGAAATTTCAAAGCTACTTCCGATACCGAAAATCCAAGCAGGAGCTGGCCGGGGGTGTGCTAGCTTGCCTTGGAGCGACACACCGCCCTGGGAATCTCTGATTATACTGGCGAATTCAACTTGGGTTCGTTCTGCCAACTGAGAAAAAGACCCCTCCCTCTAGAACAAATAGAGAACAGTGTTTGACTCCTTGTTTACGCGCCTCTTAAGGGCCGCGATCCCGCGGCTCGCTTCAGGAGGCTGCCATGAATTCCAGTCAAGACCGCCGCGCCGATGTTCAAGTGCCACATCCAACAGCGCAAAATCTGCCGAGCGCAGCTCCGCCGACAGTTGCTGCACCAAAACAAACAGCGAGTGAGTTGATAGATGCGCCGACGGACGCCGTCGTCGATGCGGTCACGGAACTCGGGCGGCCGTCATCCAGAACCCTACTCCCGGTCGGAACTGCGTTTCAGGACGTAGCGACTGAAGTATTTGCCGAGGCGGCGCCCGGCGCGGCACTTGTGGTCCAGGCACCCGCCGCGTCAAGCGTCCGGCCGCCATCCGATGCCGAGGCCCTGGTCGAGGCTTCAGCCGCCCCGGCAAAGACCGAGTCTGTCGCGACCTCTCTCCCCGCATCAATCGACATTGACGCTTCTCTGCGGCAGGCCTTCACGGCCCGCCCCGTGCGGGAGCAGATTCAATTGCTCAACAGAATCGCCGACACGATGTCGCCGGTCATCGGCGCTTACATCCGGGCTCTCTTCCGCCACCCGCCGATCATACTTGGCCAATCGGCGGCGGAATACTATGAGTTGGTCACTGCGGCCCTCGGCGACCTGATTCCGCATGACTTCAACGAGGTCATAGTGCTGAAGCAAATCGTCGACGAGCAATGGAAGATTCTCACCTTCAGCGGCGTGCAAGGATCCCTGCTGAATGCCGCGATCGCGGCGGGCCTGGTCGATCGGCTCAGCGAGAGCGGTGGCGAAGCTGAAAGTCAATCGAGCGAAGAACGCAAATCTCACTCGCGGCAATGGCGCCAAGTCGTCTTCGCTGCGGCCTCGGGAAATGAAGCCATGCGCTCGCTCGTCGAGAAACACGCTGGAACCCTCGGCTTCGATGCATTTGCCGCAAAGCAGTTGATGGATGACATTCGGGCGCACATTTTCGCGGACAATGTTGTTTCTAACGCGTTGAAGCGCCTAAACAGTGCTATGCGCCAGTTCGAGCAAATGCGGGAGGCACGGCA
>DATHPQ010000089.1:0-63252 GCA_035483735.1 Xanthobacteraceae bacterium
ATGCGCAGATCCGCATTCCGACCTCGGTGACCTGCGAGGCCTGTTCCGGCTCCGGCGCCAAGGCCGGCACCAAGCCGAAAGCATGCGCGATGTGCGGCGGGCAGGGCCGTGTCCGCCACGCGCAGGGCTTCTTCACCCTGGAGCGCACCTGCCCGAATTGCCACGGCCGCGGCCAGTCGATCGACAGCCCCTGCGCCTCATGCGCCGGCTCCGGCCGCGTCACGCGCGAGCGCACGCTCTCGGTCAACATCCCGCCGGGCGTCGAAGACGGCACTCGTATCCGTCTTGCCGGCGAAGGCGAGGCCGGCGTGCGCGGCGGTCCGCCGGGCGACCTCTATATTTTCCTGTCGATGGCCGCGCATCCGTTCTTTCAGCGCGAAGGGGCCGATCTGCATTGCCGCGTCCCGGTGTCGATGGTGACGGCGGCGATGGGCGGCGATATCGAAGTGCCGACCATCGACGGCGCCAAGAGCAAGGTGAAAATTCCGGAAGGCACGCAATCCGGGCGCCGTTTCCGGCTGCAATCCAAAGGTATGCCGATACTGCGGCAGCGGCAGCATGGCGACATGTATGTGCAGGTCGTGGTCGAGACGCCGCAAAAGCTGACCAAGAAGCAGCGGGAGCTGCTGGTGGAATTCGATCGCCTGTCGTCAACCGAGACCCAGCCGGAGTCGTCGGGCTTCCTTGGCAAGGTCAAGGAGTTCCTTGACGGATTGAGCGGCCGCGCCAGTTCGGCATAGCTCGGTGCCCGGGGCCTATATGGCCTTTGTCACCCAAATGTTTTAAAAGCGGCAAGAATCTGTCGCGTGTCATTGTCGCTTGGACGCCATGTCGCTGCCGGCCCTGCAGAAATTCGAACGCAAGATCGAGCAACAGCTGCGGCTTCTCGAGGTCGGTAAGACTCTCATCGAGCGCAGGATCGAGCGCCATATCCGGCAGTTCGAACAGCACCGCGACGATATCGGCAAAAAGATCGAACAGACCATCGAGCAGCGCATCAGGCAGTTCGAGCTGAAGAAAGGCATTCGGCTCGACGACGAAGTGCGCTTCATCCGCTCTTGGATCGAGCGCCCGCTGTCGACAGGGGCAGTAGCGCCGTCGAGCAAGATCCTGGCGCGCACCATGGCGCGTTATGTCGATCCCAACAGTTCGGGGCCGGTGGTTGAACTCGGGCCAGGCACTGGGCCGGTCACCGAGGCTTTGGTCGCGGCCGGCGTCGATCCGTCGCGTCTCGTGCTGGTCGAATTCAATCCGACCTTCTGCCGGCTGTTGCGCACGCGCTATCCGGAAGCGACGCTTGTGCAGGGCGATGCCTACAGCATGCGCCGGCTTCTGGAATCGCTGCTGCTTGAGCCCGCCGCCGCCGTCGTCTCCGGCCTGCCGCTGATGACCAAGCCGATCAAGATGCGGCTGCGGCTGGTCCGCGACGCCTTCGAGCTGATGCTGCCGGGTGCACCCTTCGTGCAATTCACCTATTCGGTGGCGTCGCCGGTGCCGAGCCGGCTCAAGGGTTTTAGCGCGGAACCCTCCGAGCGCATCTGGATGAACTTGCCGCCGGCGCGGGTTTGGGTCTACCGCAAGACCTGAATTTTCCCTCGGCCGCAATGCCCAACCCAAGAATTCTGATCATTCCGGGCTCGTTACGCACCGGCTCGCATAATGCGCGGCTCGCCGCGCTCGCCGCCAAGGAGCTCGCGCTCTTGGAGGCCGAGGTTACGCGCATCTCGCTCGGGGATTATACGCTGCCGCTGTTCGACGCCGACCTCGTATCGGCACAGGGATTGCCGGCCGCCGCGGTGGCGCTCAAGCACATGTTGCTCGCCCATCAGGGCGTCTTCATCACCAGCCCCGAATACAGCGCGTCGGTGACGCCGCTGATCAAGAATACGATCGACTGGATTTCGCGGGTGCGCGATCCCGGCGAGCCGGCTTATGCGGCCTTCAAGGGCCGCGTTTTCGCCATCGGCGCAGCCGCGAACGGCGGGCTCGGCGGCCTGCGCTCGCTGATGGCGCTCCGCCAAATCCTCGAGCTGGGCTGCGGTGCGCTCGTCATCCCCGAGCAAGTCGCGGTGCCGCGCGCCGAACAGGCCTTCGACGACATGGACAATCTCAGGGATGAGGCTCTTGCGACGGCGCTGAAAACTGCTATGCGCAGGCTCGTCGAACTGGCCGGCGTAATGCCCTAGCCGTTTCTTGAAGGACTGAACCGATGCAGCTTCAGCCCCGCGACCGCCTGATCGTCGCACTCGACGTGTCGACGGTCGAAGAAGCTCAGGCGATGGTGGCACGGCTCGGCGACGCGGTGTCGTTCTATAAGATCGGCTATCAGCTCGCGCTCGCCGGCGGCTTGTCTTACGCGGCGGGATTGATCGGCGGCGGCAAGAAGCTGTTCGTCGACATGAAGCTGCACGACATCGGCAACACGGTTGCTGCCGGCGTCAAAAGCGTGTCGCACGTCGGCGCCACGTTTCTCACGGTGCACGCCTATCCGCAGACCATGACAGCCGCCGCCGGGGCGCGGGAAGGGGCTTTACGCATCCTCGCCGTCACCGTGCTGACCTCCTATGACGATGCCGATCTGAAAACCGCCGGCTACGATGTATCCGTGCGCGATCTTGTCGCCCAGCGCGCTCGGCAGGCGCTCGAAGCCGGTGTCAACGGACTTGTCTGCTCGCCCGAAGAAGTGTCGAATTTGCGCGCCATCGTAGGCGACAAGCTCGTGCTGGTGACGCCCGGCATCAGACCCGCCGGCGCGGAGGCGGGCGATCAGAAGCGCATCGCGACGCCCTCGGCGGCGATTGCCGCCGGCGCCGATTATCTTGTCGTCGGCCGGCCGATCGTCGCTGCGGCCGATCCGAAGGCTGCCGCCGAGGCGATCATTGCGGAGATCGCGGCTGCCGCGAAGAAAAGCTAGGATGTAAATTCACCGGGAGCTTTGCCATGCCCAAGGGCTACTGGATCGCGCGCGTCGATGTGCATAACGAAGACGGCTACAAGCCTTACGCTGCGGCCAATCCCGCAATTTTCAAAAAATACGGCGGCCGCTTTGTGGTCCGCGCCGGCAAGTTCGAGAGCATGGAAGGCACCAGCCGGTCGCGCAATGTGGTGATCGAGTTTCCCGATTATGCCGCGGCGCTCGCCTGTTACCGCTCGCCGGAATATCAGGAAAATTTCAAGACCCGGCTGCCGCACTCCGACATCGATATTATCGTCATCGAGGGTTACGACGGCCCGCAGCCCTGATTGCACATAGAGGAAGCGCGTCATGCCGAAAGGCTATTGGCTGCCGCAGATCGACGTCAGCGATCCTCAGGGCTATCAGGCCTATATGGCGGCGACGCCGCCGGCACACGAAAAATATCGCGGCTTCGCGCTGGTGCGCGGCGGCAAAAGCGAACTGGTTGAGGGCCAATTCCGCTCGCGCGCGGTCATCCGTGAATTTCCCGACTATGCCACGGCGCTCGCTTGCTATCGCTCGGACGAATATCAGCGGGCGCGGCCGCTGCGGCTGGCGCACTCGACCTGTGATTTCCTCATCGTCGAGGGCTATGACGGCGTCCAGCCGCCGGTGTCGGGTTCACCCCCGCCGCCTGCTGCAAGAAAAGGCTATTGGATCGGCCACGTCGATATCAGCGACCCTGAAGGCTACAAAGAATACATGGTCGCCGACATGGTGCCGTTCGGCAAATTCGGCGGCCGTTTTCTGGTCCGCGGCGGCGCGCGCGAAGTGACGGAAGGCAAAGTCCGCGGCTGCACTGTGGTGCTTGAATTTCCGAGCTATGAGGCGGCGCTCGCCTGCTACCGTTCGCCCGACTATCAGGCGGCGAAAAAGCTCCGCGACGGCAGATCGCAAGCCGATCTCGTCATCGCCGAAGGCTATGACGGCCCCAGGTTCTGAATTCTGCCTGGAAAGGTGAAGGTTCGGAATTGTGCTATACGTCCGGCGAAGAGGGCGAGCGTAGAGAAAGCTGATGTCGAGTTCCGATATGCGTGTGGTGATCGCCGGCGCCGGCGGGCGAATGGGGCGAGCGCTGATCCAGACTGTGGCCGCGACCAAGGGCTTGGGGCTTGCCGGCGCGGTGGAAGGTCCGGGCTCGGCGCTTATCGGCCGCGATTCCGGCGAGCTTGTGGGCCTTGGTCCAAACGGCGTCAAGGTGACGAGCGATGTCGCGGCGCTGCTGCGGCACGCCGACGGATTGATCGAATTCACCATTCCGGCGGCGACGCTCGCGCTCGCCGAGCTGACGGCGGCCGCCGGCAAGGTCCATATCATCGGCACCACCGGCCATTCCGGCGAAGAGGATGCCGCCATTGCCGACGCCGCCAAGCGCGCGACCATCGTGAAGTCCGGCAATATGTCGCTTGGCGTCAATCTTCTGGTCGCACTCACCAAGCGCGTGGCGCGGACGCTCAATGACGATTACGACATCGAAATCGTCGAGATGCATCACAACAAGAAGATCGACGCGCCGTCCGGCACCGCACTGATGCTCGGACGCGCCGCCGCCGAAGGCCGCAGCATCAATCTTGCCCAACATTCGGCGCGCGGCCGCGACGGCGTGACCGGCGCGCGCACCGCCGGCGACATCGGCTTTGCCTCGCTGCGCGGTGGCACGGTCGTCGGCGAACATTCGGCGATCTTTGCCGGTCCCGCCGAGCGCATCGAGCTCACGCATCGCGCCGAAGACCGCATGATCTTCGCCCGCGGCGCGCTCCACGCGGCGCTGTGGGCGCGCGACAAGAAGGCTGGCCTATATTCAATGGCAGATGTTCTGGGATTGGCAGATATTTAGCGCGTGTCGATAAATTATGCTGGTCATGGCTGACGACAGAAGCGAACGCATTCGGAAGCTGCTCGCGGATTTGGTCGGCTTCAACACGGTCAGCGACCGCTCCAATCTCGGGCTGATCGCCTATATCGAAAAATATCTCGCTTCGTTTGGCATCAGCGGCTCCCGGCTCGTCGACGAGACGGGACAGAAGGCGTCGCTATGGGTGACGATCGGCCCGGAACATACGCCAGGCATTGTGCTTTCGGGTCATACCGACGTGGTGCCGGTCGAGCGCCAGCCTTGGACCGGCGATCCCTTCACAATGATCGAGCGCGGCGGCCGCTATTACGGCCGCGGCACCACCGACATGAAGGGCTTTGTCGCGGTGTGCCTCGCTATGGTGCCGGAGATCCATGCCGCGGATCTGAAAATGCCGATCCACCTCGCTATTTCCTACGACGAGGAAGTCGGCTGCATCGGCGTGCGCCCGATGTTGCGCGAGATCAGCACGGCGCCGGTCAAGCCGCTCGGCTGTTTCGTCGGCGAGCCGACGCAGATGCAGATCATCATCGGCCATAAGGGCAAGCATGGCGTGCGCGCGACATTCCGCGGCAAGTCCTGCCACTCCTCGATCGCGCCGGACGGCGTCAACGCCGTCGAACACGCCGCCGATCTGATCACTGAAGTACGCCGCCGTGCGGAGAAATTGGCCAGGGAAGGCGCGCGCGACGACATGTACGACGTGGTGCATACGACCTTGCTGACGAGTATCGCGCAAGGCGGAACAGCCCTCAACATCGTGCCGGACGAATGTACGGTCGAGTTTGAGGCGCGCGGTCTCGGCATGGACGAGTCAAAAGAAGTGACTGACGCGATCGTCGCTTGGGCTAAGGCTGAGATCGAACCGCAGATGCAAAAGGCCGATGCAAGCTGCGGGATCGATTTCGAGGAAATTCTCGAATACCCGGCGCTCGACATGAAATCCGATCACCCTCTGGTGGCGCTCGCCAAGCAATTGAGCGGCCGCAACAGCCACGGCAAAGTCAGTTTCGGCACCGAGGCGAGCCTGTTTGTGAGCATGGCCGGCATCCCGACCGTCGTTGTCGGCCCGGGCTCGATCGCACAGGCCCACAAGCCGGACGAGTTCGTCGAAATATCCGAACTGACAAAATGCGCCGGCTTCATCGAGCGGCTGATCGCGCATTGCGCGAGCAGCCGCGGCTTGGCGCCTTAGCATTTTCATTGAGCACGATCTTTTCGGAAAACCGGGTTCCACTTTTCCGGATCATGCTCTAGCCTGCCAACAGCGACGCGCCGGTCATTTCTTTCGGCTTCGGCAATTCCATCAGTTCGAGCAGCGTCGGCGCGAGGTCGGCGAGGCGGCCTTCCGCGGCCAGGCCGCGATTGCGGCCGCCGACCAGCATCAGCGGCACCGGATTGGTGGTATGCGCCGTGTGTGGTCCACCGGTCTCGGGATCGCGCATCAATTCGGAATTGCCATGATCGGCGGTGACGAGCAGCGCGCCGCCAGCTTTCTCGATGGCTTCGGCAATGCGACCGAGCCCGGTATCGACTGTCTCCACCGCCTTGATCGCGGCCGGCAGGCTTCCGGTATGGCCGACCATGTCAGGATTGGCGTAGTTGAGCACGATCAGATCGTATTTGCCGGAATTGATCGCTGTGACCGCCTTGTCGGTGAGTTCCGGCGCCGACATTTCCGGCTGCAGATCGTAAGTCGCGACTTTCGGCGACGGCACCATGATGCGGTCTTCGCCGGAATAAGGCTGTTCGCGGCCGCCGTTCAAGAAATAAGTCACGTGCGGATACTTTTCCGTCTCGGCCATGCGTAACTGTGTCCGTCCGGCTTGCGCAACCACTTCGCCGAGGATGTTGGCGAGCGTCTGCGGCGGAAAGATCGTTTCCATCAGCCGATCGAGCTCGTCGCTATATTGCGTCATGCCGACGGCGGCGGCGAATTTAACGACGCGCTTGCGGGGAAAATCTTTGAAGTCCGGTTCGAGCATGGCACCTAAGATTTCGCGCACGCGATCGGCGCGGAAGTTAAAACACAAGATACCGTCGCCGTCCTTCATGCCTTTGTAGTCGCCGATCACCGCCGGCACGATGAACTCGTCGAATTTCTTGTTGGCATAAGCGTCGGCGATCACGTTCGGCGCATCGGCAAAGCGCGAACCTTCGGCTTCGACAATGGCGTTGTAAGCCTTCTCAACACGCTCCCAGCGCTTGTCGCGGTCCATGGCGAAGTAGCGCCCGCAGACGGTCGCGATTTTTACCGACTGCGGCAGCACGGCGAGCAGGCGCCGCAAATATTCGCCGCCAGCCTGCGGCGGCGTATCGCGGCCGTCGGTCAGCGCATGAACGAGCGTCGGCACGCCCGCGTCATCGAGAATTTTCGCCAGCGCCGCGGCCTGATCCTGATGCGAATGCACCCCGCCCGGCGAGACGAGACCGAGCAAATGGCAGGTACCGCCGCTCGCCTTGAGCTTCTTGATCAGATCGGTCAGCGCCGGCGCATTTTTAATATCGCCATCGGCGATAGCGTGCGTGATGCGCGGCAAATCCTGCATCACGACACGGCCAGCGCCGATATTGAGATGACCAACCTCGGAATTGCCCATCTGGCCGTCCGGCAAGCCGACGTCCTTGCCGGAGGTGCGCAGGAATGCATGCGGCCCGTTCTGCCACAGCCGGTCGAAGGTCGGCGTCTTGGCTTGACGGATGGCGTTGTCGGCCGCCTCCTCGCGCCAGCCCCAGCCGTCGAGAATAACGAGCATGATCGGCCGCCGACGCTGCATCTGCTTTACCCTTCTTTAATGTATGATAACGCCGTATTGCGAATTGCGGCGCACCAGTCAATCCAAGGCGTTACGTCACACGCTGCATCTCTCTTAAGATTTTCGATGCAATGCAGTCAAATAAGGTAAAATTCTGATTCACATTGAATCAGAAGCACTTAAATGCTTTTAGACTCGCCGATGGGGCGGGCGGCATTTTTCTCACTTCTGATTTTATTGGCGCAGATATTGTCGGCTGCGTGCGCGCCGGCGCGCGCCGTCGAGCGGCCGCCGCAATTCGTCGAGATCGCATTCGACAATTGCACCGAGCTGGAGCGCTGGAAAGAGCTCTCCGACTTCGCCGCCGCGATGAACAAGGACGGCGACCAGCTGCATTTCACTTTCTTCGTCTCTGGCGTCAATTTCATCGTCGACGCCAATCGCAATCTCTACCAGGCGCCCGGACACTCGCGTGGCACCTCGAACATCGGCTTCGGCGGCACCGCCGACGAGGTGCGGCAGCGCGTCGAATACATCAACGCGGCTTATCTGAGCGGCCATGAGATCGGCTCACACGCAGTCGGTCATTTTAGCGGCCGTGGCTGGTCTGCTGCCGATTGGACGCGGGAGCTGCATGCGTTCCGTGACATTCTCGCCAATGTCGGGCCGAATAACGGGCTCGGCAGCGACGTGAAATTCGTCTTTCCGGAGTCGCAGGTCACGGGATTCCGTGCGCCTTATCTCGACTTCAGCTCGGGGCTCTATACCGCGCTCAAAGACACAGGCTTCCGTTACGACACGTCGAGCGATAGCCAGCCCGATGCCTGGCCCGATAAGGTCGACGGCCTGTGGCGCTTCAATCTTGCGGATATCAAGCTCACCCGCACCAAAAAGCGTCTGTTGTCGATGGACTATAATTTCTTCGTGGCACAGTCGCATGCGGTCGTGGTGCCGAGCCGTCACGAATTCTTCAAGCAGCAGATGCTCGACACCTATCTCGATTATTTCAAAGCTAACTACACCGGCGATCGCGCGCCGCTCCATATTGGTCATCACTTTTTCGATTATCAGGATGGCGCCTATCGGGAAGCGCTCGAAGAATTTGCGCAAACCGTCTGCGGCTTGCCGGAAGTGCGCTGCACGACCTATTCAGTGCTCGCCGATTTTCTCGAGCGGCAAGATCCGGCGACACTCGCCGCCTATCGCAACGGCGACTTCCCGCACGCCGCCGATCCGTTCGCCGTCGCCGACAACTGGAAACTGCGCGGCCGTCTGGAATAGGCCGCGCCGCTGCGGGCAATCACGCCGCGCCGACCTGACCGGCCTCCCAGCCGAGCATGGCGCGCTTGCGCGTCAGCCCCCAGTGATAGCCGGTCAAGTCGCCGCCTTTGCCGATGACGCGGTGGCACGGCACGACGAAGGACACCGGGTTTTTGCCCACGGCGGCGCCGACGGCCCGCGCCGCTTTCGGCTTGCAGATCTTGGCGGCGAGGTTGGAATAGGTCGTGGCACGGCCCATCGGGATTTGCAGGAGCGCATCCCACACCCGCACCTCGAAATCGGTGCCGATCAGTACCACGCGCAGCGGTTCGCTCGACCGCCAGCGCGACGGATCGAAGATACGCCGCGCGATCGGCGCGGTGGATACCGCGTCCTCGATGTAATTGGCCTTCACCCAACGTCGCTTCATGTCGGCAAGCGCTGCGCGCTCCTCGCCCGGATCGGCGAAGGCCAGCCCGGCTAGCCCCCGGTCGGTCGCCATGACCAGCGCATGGCCGAAGGTCGAGGGGTGGAAGCCATAGCGGATGGTCAGTCCCTCGCCGCCGGACTTCCATTCGCCGGGCGACATGGCCTCGTGCGTGACAAACAGATCGTGGAGCCGGCCGGGGCCGGACAGGCCCACCTCGTAGGTGGCGTCGAGCACGCTTGCGGAATCGCGCAGAAGGTGCCGCGCGCCGTCGAGCGTCAGGGCCTGCAGGAAGGCTTTGGGCGTCAGCCCGGCCCAGCGCCGGAACAGATGGTGCAACTCGGTCGGCGTGACGCCGGCCGCCTCGGCAATGGCCTCGATTTCGGGCTGCTCGCGCCAATGGCCGCGGATATGACCAATGGCGCGGCGCACCACTTCATAATCGGCGGCGGCTTCGGCAAGCGGCGGGTGGCTTTCAAGATCGGTCAAACGGTCGGGCGATAGCATGGATGCCTCCATCACGTACTCCCGATCTAAGGTGGGTGAGGCAGCCAAACCACCCGATTTCTGAGAGGCTATTCCAGCACGGTCCGCGTCGGCCCGCGCCTGGCTTCGCCCAAGGCTTTCGACAGCGCATGGGCAAAGCTCGCCTTTTCCGCCGGTCCGAGGAAGACGGCAATGGGGAGCCGCCGGCCATGCGACACCAGGAATAGCCGCTCGATGCCGAATTCCTCATGCACGATGCGGTCAAGCTTGACCCAGAGTGGGTTGAGCGTCCATTCCCGCACCCGGCCGCGATGGCTCACCTGGCGCACCGTCAGCTCGTTGGCGGTGACCGTCACCTCCTCGTAGGCGCGCGCGGTACGGTAATTGGCGCGGAACGCCCAATAGACCAGGAACACGTCGAGGCCGAAAAAGCCGAAAATCGGCCAAGCGCCGAGCATGACGAAGAACACGCCGGTGGTGAAACTGATCCCGCCGATACAGAGCATGAAGATCAGAAAGCCGGTCGGGCCGAGCGAACGGTGCGGCGTGAGCACGGCCGAGAAGATTTTGGCATCGACCGAACTGTCGGCGGCCGAAGCGTCGGGATGGGGATTGCCGGCGGGATTGTCGCCGCTCAAGTTGTCGCTACTCATGGACGTCATTATACAAAAACAATGGCGCGAAAAACCACCCGGGCAAAGAAATCCACTAAGCCAAGATCCACCGCGAAGCGGGAATCGACCAAACAAGGCCTGCAGGCCGCCCGCAAGGGCACAGCTGCGCGGCTAAAGTCCGTCAAGGCGCAAAAAAAGGCCGACGCTGAAGCCATGCATGGGGAAATGCCGCAATGGACCAAGGCCGAAGTCGAGGAGGCATTCCGGCGCTTTGCCGCCGCCAATCCCGAGCCGCGCGGTGAACTCCAGCACATCAATCCGTTCACGCTTCTGGTCGCCGTCGTGCTCTCGGCGCAGGCGACGGATGCCGGCGTCAACAAGGCGACGCCGGCTTTGTTTGCGCTCGCCGACACGCCTGAGAAAATGGTCAGGCTCGGCGAAGCGCGGGTGCGCGAGCTGATCAAGACCATCGGGCTTTACCGCACCAAGGCAAAGAACGTGATCGCGCTGTCGCAAATTCTTGTCGCGCAGCATGGCGGCAAGGTTCCGCACGATCGCGAAGCGCTGGAAGCGCTGCCCGGCGTCGGCCGCAAGACCGCCAACGTCGTGCTTAATATCGCTTTCGGCGAGCCGACCATCGCGGTCGACACGCACATTTTCCGCATCGGCAACCGTACGGGGCTGGCGCCCGGCAAGACGCCGCTGGATGTCGAAATGAGATTACTGGACGTCGTGCCGGAAAAATATCGCCTGCATGCACATCATTGGCTCATTCTGCACGGCCGCTATGTGTGCGTGGCGCGCCGTCCGCTGTGCGAGAAATGCATCATCGCGGATCTGTGCAAATGGCCTGGGAAGACGACGAATTTCCCCGCTACCTTACCTGCTGCCGCCGCAGATAAATAATCAAAGCAACGCCGGCATTGGCGACCACCAGCGTTGCCGGAAACACGCAGGTCGCGACCGAAATGCTGTCGAGCGCAAAGAACGACGGCACGAATTTCAAACTGTTGAGCACGAAAATGCTGACGCTGTCGCTGTGCGGGCGCAGCCACGCCTTGGTGACCGTCGGCCCGAAACCGAGCACATTGACGAAGGCCGCGAGCGTTGAAGAAATCGCGGGCGCGTGGCGGATCAAGAGATCGCGCGGCGTTCCGCCGACGATATCGCCAATCAATTCAGGGTTCCGCGACCACAGATGAAACGTGAAAACCACAATGGCCGCGCCGAGGAACGCCCATTCGTACCAGGGAAATGTCCGCTCGCCGCGCCAGAAGCTCATCACGCAGAGCATCAGGCAAACGAGCGTCGTGATCGCCATGACCCAGCTTCCCGGTCCCGCTTTTTGGTCAAGCTGGACCAGATAGCCGGTTCCGGTGAGCACGCCAAAAATCAGCCATGACAGCGGATGCGGCCGCGCATCACCGCGCAGGGTCTTCCAGACATAGATGCCATAGGCGGCGATAGCGATGAGCACAGCCAGCGCGCCCATCAAGTCCTTCATCGAAACCGCAAGGTCCAAGATGCCGCCCCCAAAAGAACTCATTTGCCGTTGGACAAATTATTTTATCCACCGCCACATCGCAGTGCGAAATAAAGCAGGTTTCGTCAAATGCGCTCGCCTTTGGATCGATCGCCGGCAGCCGATCCACTGAGTTATCCCCAAAGCCGGCGTGCCATAATGTGCGACGACTTTTTCTTGCAGCTTGAGATCGCAGCGGTATCCTCAACCTCAGATCGGTCGCGTTTGGTTCTGCCGAATGTGACGATCCCCAAGGTCAGGTCAGTCTGGGTGTGTAGCCGCTACCAGCGCCGCGCCACGTGGCGGATTTGATCCTGGTTCCAAGCCGCGGGTAGCAGCGCTAGGAACGTGACGGGCGGGCGCAAGCTCGCCCGTCATGATTCTGGGGTTGGCGCAATTCCGGGGCTGGATTTGACCGAATTTGCGTCCGGTTGACCGTCGCTGTGCTTCTCGGCGATATCAATTCCGGTATGGAAGCCTCGACCAATTTCATCAGCCGCCGCCAATTCACCGTCGCCTGGGGTCATTGCGATCCCGCCGGCATCGTCTTCAACGCTCGTTTTTTCGAGTATTTCGACGGCGGCACCTGGACGATGTTCGAGCGTGTACTCGGCGTGAAACCGCAGGACTGGCCGTCGGTCTATGGCGTTTTCGGCATTCCCTTGGTCGATGCCGGCGCCCGCTTCATCGCGCCGGCGCGCTTTGGCGACGTCGTGGAACTGACAACGCAGGTCACCGCGTTTCGCCGCTCGAGCTTCGACGTCGAACACAAGCTTACGGTGCACGGCGCTATCGCAGTGGAAGGCCGCGAAACCCGCGTCTGGGCCGCTTATCGTCCGGACGACCCCAGCAAAATCATGGCGAAGCCCTTGCCTTCGGAGGTCATTGCGCGCTTTCGGGCGCCGTGATGGCGTCTTGCCAGACGCCCTGATTTGGAGGAGTCTTGGCGCAAATAAATAAAATTCGGAGGAACCGCCGATGGAGGCCATCCAGGTCGGTCCGGGCTTTGCCGCCGAAATGCGCGGCGTAACGCTCGCGGACATAATCAACGATGATGACGCTTACAAAGCCGTACGTGCGGCGTTCGAACAGCATTCGGTTCTGGTCTTTCGCGATCAGGACGTCAGCGACGAAAGCCAGCTTGCCTTCTCTCGCCGGTTCGGCCCGCCGGAAGTCACCAAAGTCGGCTCGCTCGGCACCGGCACGCATTTCGTCATTCTCACCACGATCGACAAGGACGGCAAAGTGGTGCCGCCCGATCATCGCTATGCGATGCGCAACAAGGCCAATCAGCTCTGGCATACTGACAGCTCGTTCAAGCCGACGCCGGCGCTGACGTCGGTCCTGTCGGCGCGCATCATTCCGGCGAAAGGCGGCGAGACCGAATATGTCTCGACGCGGCTCGCCTTCGACCGGCTCGATTCGGAACGGCAAAAGAAACTCGAAAATTCCTTCGCCTGGCATCATTACGGGCATTCGCGCAGCAAGATCGCAGCCGGGCTCGCCACGACCGACGAGCTCGCGGCGCTGCCGCCGCAATGCTGGCGCATGGTGTGGAAGAATCCGGTCAACGGCAAAAACGCGCTCTATCTCGCCTCGCACGCTTATGCCGTCGAAGGCATGGATCCGATGGAAGGCGAGAAACTGATCGACGAATTGACGACGCAAGCGACCGCGCTCGGCACCCGCTACACCCATGCTTGGCGGGCCGGTGATGTGGTGATGTGGGACAATCGCGCCACCATGCATCGCGGCCGGCCGTGGCCGGCGCATGAAGCGCGCCACATGGTGCGTACGACCATCCAGGCGACGGCTGCCGATGGGCTTGAATCGATGCGCCCACCGCACCAGGTGGCGGCCGAGTAACAGGGGCAAAGCGCGCCTCATAAAACTTGCCGCAAGAAGGAACGCTCTTCCGCAAGGATGAAGCGCTCCTTCTGGGCGAATTCAAAATTCGCCGCGCCTTCGCTGTCGCGCAACAGCCGCGCGCGGTATTCCTCATAGGCCGCAAGGCTTGCGAACGAGATCAGGCCATAGGCGATGTTGTTGGTTCCCTCATGCGGCATCCAATAGCCGACGACCTCGCCGCCGCATTTCGGAATGATGTCGAGCCAGCGCCGTGCATAAGCCTCGAAGCCGTCGCGTTGGAAGGGATCGAGCTGATAGCGGATGAAAACAGTGATGCTCACCGAACGCCTCGCTCTCAAATGAGAGCAGCATTCTAGCGTCAGGTGTGGCCCAGCGTTTCGGTGGAGGCCGTAGTGTGATTGACGGCTATTCCGCCGCCATCACTATTCCGGCCTGTCGCGCCTCCTGCTCCATGTCGCGACGGATGCGCACGGCCTGCATGCTGCCATCGAGCGCCACATCGGCGGCGCAGACGATTTCGCCCGCGGCGATATCGCGAAGAACTTTGACGTGGTGCGCCAGCCCGATCGGCAGCGCGTTACGTTCGAGGCTACTCGCCGCCGGGATGAGCTTGGCATAAACGGTGTAGCCGCCTTCGCCGTCGAGCATCTCGCCGGCTTTCAGTGCGCGCTTGGCCACAGCCACCGCGTCGCCGCGCCAGGCCCGGCAGTTTCCGGTCGGCTCGCCGCGCAGCGCGACATTGAGCACCGAGATCGAAAGCTCGAGCCCGATCAGGTGAAACGGCTTGTACATCGCGGCGTAACGGCCGGTGGAATCGGTCGGCAGGCCGTATTGCTTGAAGCAGGCCGCGGCATAGTCGTTTTGCGCTTTCAGCACCACATAGACGCCCCAGCGCAGATCACGCGCGACCGGTGAGCCATCGCGTGCGAGCGATGACACGACTTCCACCATGCCGTCGCCATCGAGCACGCCGCCGAGCGCTTTCGGCCGCAACACGTGCGCGAGCTCGTCGGCGCCGCAAGGCGGGAAATACAAACCGTCCTGCGGCACGTCGAGCGTGCAGGCATTCGCCACCGCTGCCATCTCGATTGCGGACTTGGTGCCGTCGAGAAACGAATTGAACATCTGCGAATTCATGCCGGCCGCCTTGGCCTCGGCGGCGGTGAGCCCATAGTGCTGCCACACCCCGTCCGGCGTGACGGTGTGATAGGCCGGCAGGTATTTCGTGCCCTTGCCGGCGGCGGCGATTTGGAAGCCCGCGGAGCGCGCCCAATCGACCATTTCGGCAATCAGCGCCGGCTGGTCGCCATAGGCCATCGAATAGATCACGCCAGCCGCGCGCGCTTTGCGCGCGAGCAAGGCGCCCGCCAGCGCATCGGCCTCGACATTGACCATGACGATATGCTTGTGGGCCTCGATGGCTTCGAGCGCATGCGCGATGCCGGCGCTGGGATCGCCGGTCGCCTCGATCACCACCTCGACCTGCTCGTCGCCGATCGCCTCGCTGCCGCGATCGACAAAGCGCGTGCGCGCAATGCGGGATGCGTCCCAGCCCACGGTGCGGCAGGCCGTTTTGGCGCGTTCGACATCGCGGTCGGCAATCACTGCGATTTCGAGGCCGTGGATCGACGGCGCCTGGGCGAGAAACATCGAGCCGAATTTTCCGGCGCCGATCAGCCCGACGCGTACAGGCTTTCCGGCGTCGACGCGCGCGGCGAGGAGGGTCTGGAGGTTCATCGCTACTCCGCCGCGACCTTATGCGCCCGCGCATACTGCAGCAGCGCGTCATCGGCGACCGGCACGATCGGCCTGAAATCGCGATGCGCGATCCATTCTTCGCGGGTGAATTTGGTGATGTGGTTTGAGACCGCGCACAGCGTCAGATAGACGATCTTGCGCGGATAAGGCGTGATGTTGGGCGGCGAGGCGTGCACCAGATTGCCGTGGAACATCAGTACCGATCCGGGTTTGCCGGTCGGCGCCACGATGCCGCCCTCGGCGGCAAGCCGCGTCACGGTCTCCTTGTCGAGCGTCCACAGCGGATAAGATGTGGTCAGCACATCATGGCCGGCCGCAAGCACGCCCTGTCTATGGCTTTTCGGAATCAGCATCAGCGCGCCGTTGATCGGCATCACCTCGTCGAGAAAGATCGCGATGTTCATCGCGCGCGGCTCGGGCATGCCGTCGTCGCGCGCCCAGGTGCCGTAGTCCTGGTGCCATTGCCAGACATCGCCCTCGAAGGCGGCCTTGGCATTGAGCTTGAATTGATGAACGTAAACCGGCTCGCCGAACAATTGCTGCAGCGGCTCGACCAGCCGGGGATGATGCGCCATCAGCCGGAACGTCTCGTTGAAAGTGTGCGCGGCAAAGGCGGTGCGCGGCGCGCCGGATTTCTCGCGCCAGACTTCCTTGCGGTCGAGCTTGAGGATGGCTTCCGCGTCGTCGCGCAGGAGCGCGATCTCTTCCTCGTCGAAACAGTTCGGAAAGAACAGATAGCCCTGCTCGTCGAATTCCTTGAGCTGTGTCGGTATGAGTTTCATGGGAGCCTTCCTCTGGCGCGTTTCCCGTTTTTGTTGATCAATCCCGCGTTATGCGGCGGGTTCTGATTGCAATCTTAGCCCGTATCCGCCGGCCGTGCCACGGCCGAAGGCACCCGGTTTGGCGTGAGTCTAGCGAATCGCCGCGAGCAGCACCTGCGCGAACCGGTCGATATCGGCTTCGTCGTTATAGACGTGCGGGCTCACCCGCAGCCGGCCGAGACGTGGCGCCACATAGATTTTCTGCGCCGCGAGGGTTTCTGTGAGTCCCTTCGGTACGCCGCCGGGAAAACCGAGGCTCAAAATGTGCGGCGATCTGACTTCGCTCGCCGGGAACGAAATCCGGCCGGCGCGCGCCGCGTCGCCGAGCTGTTGCGCGAGCCGCTCCGTCAGTGCGCCAAGCCGCGTGGCGATTGGTTCTGCTCCCCAGTCCGCCATCATCTCCATGCCGATCGAAGCCATTTCCATCGAGATGAAATGGTCGCGTTCGCCCATGTCGAAGCGCCGCGCGTCGCCGACATAGTCGGTGTCGGTGAAATAGACGTCCTGTTCGGCGCGCACGGCCTTGCGGCCGTAGCTCGTCTGTTCGAGCGGAATACCGCCCTGGTGGCGCTTGGCGACATAGATGAAAGCGCGGCCGTAAGGCCCGAGCAGCCACTTATAGGTCGGAAACACGACGAAATCCGGATCGAGCGCGCGCACGTCGAGATCGAGCACGCCGGCGCCTTGCGTTGCGTCGATCAGGAAGACAGCGCCGCGGGCCCGCACCGCGCGCGCAATAGCCGTGATATTTAACTCCGCGCCGTCCGCCCAGTGCACCGACGAAATCGACACAATCGCGACTGGAGCCGCGCCCGCCCGCTCGATCGTCTCGAGTACGGCGCTCGTCCAATCGTGGTCGTTTGGGTTTTGCACCGTATCGACGGTGAAGGCGCCGTCACGCGCACGCGTCAGCCATTCCAGCACTGGCGAGGAATGGTCGTCATGCAGGACGATGACCCGCGAGTCGGCCGGTACCGGGATGATTTTTGCCACGGTAGCGACGCCATAGCTGATCGACGGAATAAGCGCTACATCCGCCGCGTCGGCGTGAATGAGCCGCGCCGCGGCCTGGCGCGTGCGGCTGTATTGCTGCGCGGCAAAGTCGTTATTAATCAGCCACGGCCGGCCCTTGCGGCCCACGGTCGCGCGCCCAGCCTCGAGCGTCGCCAAAGGCAGCGGCGTATAGGACGCGGCATTGAGGTAGCAGACGTCGCTGGGGATATCGAACAGCGCGCGTTGCGATGGCAGCATCAAGTCCGCACTCAAATTTTGCGCATGTCCCTATTGGAAAATCGGCGCCCACTTTATCCGGGACATGCGCTATGCTTCGGCGACAAAACGATTGCGCATCCGGCCGAGCAATTCAATCTCGGTGTCCATCACATCGCCGGGCTTGAGGAACGTATTGGTGCCTTGTCCCACTCCGCCGCAGGTGCCGCAACTGAAAATATCTCCCGGCTGCAGCGACAGCATGTTTGAGGCGTATTCGATCTGCTCTTCCGGCGTGAAGATGAATTGCGACGTATTGCCGTCCTGCTTCGCCTCGCCGTTGACGGTGAGACGGATGGACAGGTTCTTATGGTCCGGCACGAAAGCGCGTGGCACAAGAAACGGCCCCATCGGCGCGAAATTGTCGTGGCTCTTGCCGCCGAGCCAGTCCGAGCGCAGTGCCGGCCGGTCCGGACGCATCTGCTGATCGCGGCAGGACACGTCGTTGGTGGTCATGAAGCCCGCGACATGGGCGAGCGCCTGCTCGGCCTTGATCCGCTTGCCGCCTTTGCCGATGGCGAGTGCGATCTCCGCCTCCCAGTCGATCTTCTTCATACCGCGTGGAATCGCGATATCGTCGAAGGCGCCGGCGAGGCAACTCGGCGCCTTGAGGAACAGATACGGCACCGTGGTCGATTTCTCGCCGGTGAAAACCGGCCCGCTCGATGGCGACATGCCGGCGCGGATCATTTCGTCGACATGGTCGCGAAAGTTCTGCGCGGCATAGAACATCTTGCCGGGCCGACCGACCGGCGGCAGCATCCGCAGGCTCGTCAGCTTCGCCATGCCGGGCGGCGCGCCTTCCTTGTCGAGGAAGGCCACGATCTCCTGCAGCACGGCGAAGTTCTTATCCCAGTCATCGAGGAGGCCGAGCATACTCTCGGTCGCGCTCAGCTCTCCCTTGCGCGCCGCGGCCCGATAGGCCGTGTGCACCGCGTTCAGATCGACGGCATCGTCGCCGAGAACGATGGCAACGAAAGCGTTGCCATCGTGTTTCGCCAGAGTGGCGAGTTTAAACGCAGTCCCGTTCATTGCTTCCTCGTTGCGCCCGGCTCACTTCTTCGCATCCGCATAGGGATAGATCAGGTCGCCGGTCTTGTACTCTTTCGGCCAGACGATGACTTCATGGCTCGAATCGCGGAACTGATCGAGCGAATTCGGTGCGACATGCTGGAACTGGGTGAAGAACACCCGCGACTTCGCCCATTCGCCGTCCTTGCCGAACTTGATGTCCCCGACCACGGTGGAAAATGTGTGCACGTGCATGTAGTCGGCGAGAACCTTCTGGTCGAGGCTCTGGGTGCCTTCGACCGCTTCGGCGAGAACCTGGCCGGCCGCATAGCCGATCGGCGGAAAAGCCGGTCCGAGCGGATCGATACCCGCGGCCGGCGCCGCAGCCTGATATTTCGCCATCATTTCCTTCGTGCCGTTGAATGTCAGCGACGGCGCCGGCAGGAACGTCTCGTTGTTGACGATGCCGTTCATCAGCGGC
Source organism: Xanthobacteraceae bacterium (assembly GCA_035483735.1). Lineage (GTDB taxonomy): Bacteria > Pseudomonadota > Alphaproteobacteria > Rhizobiales > Xanthobacteraceae > BOG-931. Next base: position 19,086 of record DATHPQ010000089.1, read on the forward strand.
CCAAGCTGCACCTTGATGGGCGTCACCAGGAGTCCGATGAAGGCGCCGCCGAACATTTTCGGCGTGAGCCCGATCTCGTTGGCGGCGCGCACGATGCCGACGGAATCCGGCGGATAGGCCGCGACGAAGACGATGTCCGGATTGGCGGCCTGGACCGCGCGCATCACCGGCGAGTAGTCGGTGGTCGAGGGCGGATATTTCTGGTCGACGACGAGATCGAAGTCGAGTTCCTTGACCATCTGTCGCGCGCCGTCGGCGGCATTCTGCGCGAACTCCGCATCGGCGGCGACGATGGCGACTGTTTTCGGGCGCGGCTTCTGCGCCGCCGCCAGCTCGAAAAAGCCGAGGGCAAACGACTTTTGCGGCTCAGGCCCGGTCGGCAGCATGGAGAAATACTGGTCGTAGTGCATCTTGGAATTGGCCGCATTAGCCAGAATGCCGATGGTGGTCTTCTTGTACTGCATCAGCACCGGAATGGCCGGCGCCACCATATTGGTGGCGTAAGGGCCGATGAACAGGTCGACCTTGTCGACCTCGATCAGCTTGGTGAAAAGTTGCGGCACATTATTTGGATTGCTCTGGTCGTCGTAATAGACGAGCTCGACCGGCCGTCCGAGCAGACCGCCTTTGGCGTTGACGTCGTCGCGCCAGATCTGCAGCGCCGCCAGCACCTGCTTGCCGATCGGCGCCACGCCGCCGGTGAGCGCCAGACTGGTGCCGATCCGGATCGGATCGGCGGCTTTGGCGACATTCGGTAGAATGAATACGCCCGCGGCAACAAGCGCCGCGAAGGCTTTCGCCCAACTCCTCAAAGCGCACATTTTCGTCTCCTCCCCTGCATGCCTGTTGTTTTTTGCGGCACGCATTCATTTTCAAATCACGTCGCTTCTCCTTGGTCGGCTGCTTTTGCAGCCTTGTTGTTATCCCGATGCGGCACCGCAATAGTTCGAGTGTTACGTGCCGCGGAATTTCGCCTTGCGCTTATTGTGGAACGCCTCGACACCCTCGCGAAAATCGTCGGATTGGCGGAGCCTGCTATAGCAATGGCCTTCGAGTTCGATCGCGGCTTCGAGATTGGTATCTTCGGTCTCGTTGAGCAACGTCTTTGCCGTGCGCTGCGCCAGCGGCGAGAAGGCGCGCAGTTCGTCGACCATGGCATCGGTCGCTGCTTCGAGCTTGTCGTCCGGTACGCATTCGGTGGCGATGCCCCAGTCATAAGCTTGCTTGGCCGCAATGCGCTTTGAGCGCATGACGATGTCCTTGGTGCGGGTAATGCCGATGATCTTTTGCAGGCGAGCCGAGCCACCCGAACCCGGAATCTGGCCCAGCCGCTGCTCCGGCAAGGCGTAGAGGCAGGTTTCGGCGGCGAGCCGGAAATCGCAGGCAAGCGAAATTTCGAAGCCGACGCCAAAGCAATAGCCGCGATTGGCGACAATCACCGGCTTCGCGCAGCGCGCCGGTGCCGCGATATTCCAGGCAAGCTTCGACACGTGTTCCGGCGACGCCGCGAGAAAGCCCGCGATATTGCCGCCTGAGGAAAAATGCTCGCCGACTGCGCGCAGCACGATCACGCGCACGCGGTCGTCCTCGTCCAGCGCCTCGAAAACGAGCCGCAACTGATCGCGTTGCCCCATCTCGATGACATTGAGCGGCGGCCGGTCCAGCACGATATCGGCGCGTTCGCGCTCGGGATCGATCTCAACGCGGAAACCGTCGAGCTTTTGCAAACGCGGATCGGAAAACACAATCATGCGGTCGTACCTTGCTGGCGTGATGGTGAGCCGGACGAAGAGGAGGATTCGATGGTGTATTCGCCGGCGACGAGCTTCCTGCGCAAGAGCTTGCCGACCGGCGATTTCGGAATTTCCGCGACAAAGACATAGCGCCGCGGCCGCTTGAAGCCGGCCAACCCGGATGAGCGGCAATAGGCATCAAGCTCTTCGGCCTCGACGGCGGCGCGGCGCTTGATAAAGGCGGCGACCACCTTGCCCCAGCGCTCGTCAGGCATGCCGATGACCGCGACTTCGGATACCGCGGCATGCAACGACAGGCAGGATTCGATTTCAACGGGCGAGACATTCTCGCCGCCGGTAATGATCATGTCATCGACGCGGCCGGTGACGAAGACATCGCCGTCGAAATCGATGAAGCCGGTGTCGCCGGTGAAATACCAGCCTTCGCGTAGCGCTTTGGCGTCAGCGTCCGGCCGCTGCCAGTAGCCTTCGAAGGATTCATCGCCGGCAAGAAGCGCGATGATTTCACCTTCCTCGCCGACGGCGGCAATGTCGTCGACCGAAGCGGCGCCAAGCTTCACCACGCGCACCATCTGGTTGATGCCGGCACGGCCGGCAGAGCCGGGCTTCGCGAGCGCATTCTGGTCGATGGTGAAGGTATAGATTTCCGAGGAGCCGTAATGATTCACGAACAGATCGGGCTTGAACTCGGCCTGTAGCTTATTGAGGAGCCCATCCGTCATCGGCGCGCCGGCAAAGCCGAGCTTGCGGACCGAGCTGACATCGCTCGCCGCGAATTGGGGGTTATAGACGAGGTCGTGATAGAGCGTCGGCACCAGATAAAGATTGGTCACGCGGTCCGCGGCGATGACCTTCAATGCTTCCGCGACATCGAAACGGCGCAAGCAGACAAAGGCGCCCCCGATCAGCGACATGGCGAGCAGCGAGCGCACGCCCATGGTGTGGTAAAGCGGCATGACGCCGAGCGTACGCTCGCCATGCGCGTAAAGATTCTGTGCGACATGGGCGACCGCTGCCGCGCGTTCGGCGTGGTGGCGGCGCGGCACGCCTTTGGGTTTGGCCGTAGTGCCGGAGGTGTAGAGCATCACCGACCAGGCTCGTGCATCGGCGCGTGGCAAGGCATCCGGCGCGTCGCGCGACGCAAGCGCGGCAAAAGCAACGTCGGAAGGTTGCGTCCTATCGAGCGCGATGCGCGTTATCTTTTGCGCTGCCACCGACGCGGCGACCGCCGCCGCGGACGCATCTTCATAGGCGACGGCCTTGGCCTCGGCGTTTTCGAGAAAGAAGTCGAGCTCCTGCGCGGTCGAGCGCCAGTTCACCGGCGTGATGATGAGGCCTGCGAACTGGCAGGCCCAATGCAACGTCGCCGCTTCGAAGCGATTCTGCAGCACGGTGACGAGGCGATCGCCCGGCTTAAGGCCAAGTGAATCAAATCCGGCAACGACAGCTGAAATGCGCCGATACCATTGCACGTAGCTCAGGCGGAGCGCGCCATCGACAATCGCCAGCGTGTCCGGATCGCGGGCGACGCTTCCGATAAAGCTCTGGCCGAGATCAAGCATAGGCGACAGGAACCGGCAGGTGAAAGTGCCAGCATGATAAGGCTTTAGCAGCGGATGACAAATCCGTCATCGGCTCGTGATGGAATTTCCAGGCGTCGGCGCCGTTAGTGCGGGGAGGCGGTGAGCGTTGGCACTGCCGGGTATCAGGAGAAAGTGCATGATCCGTGTTGCGAAATTCGCCTCAATATCGGTCCTGGTTGTCGCAGCCATGGCCATGGCTATGGGCCTGGTTGCGCCGGCATCGGCGCAAGGAAGCCGTGCCAAACTGGTAGCACACCACACCAATCGTCCGTTGTACGACGTGGCTCCGCAGCGGAGCGCTCCGGTCAATTCGGACGATCCCTCGCTCACCGGTGGCGGCAGCCTGGGTTACAATCAGAACATCTATAACTGGTAAGCTTCCTGACGATCAGGCGAATTGGAACGGGGGCAAGCCCAGGAGGCCCGCCCCCGTTTTCATTTCGGCCGTTACCTTGCGGCAGCTTCTAGTGCCGCGTCGGGAATAGCGCCGCCGGAAAATCCGCCGCGGATCGTGGGGCCCGCTCTGGCGTCTTGAAATCCGGCCGCGGATTGGGGTCGGGCTCCACCGCCCTGCGGTAGAGATGCCACGTAGCGTGGCCGAGCACCGGCATCACGACAGTCAGTCCGACGAAGAACGGGATCGAGCCGATCAGCAACAGCGCGGCGACGATGAAGCCCCACAGCGCCATCGTCCCCGGATTGGCGGCGACGACGCGGATCGAAGTGGCGAGCGCCACCGCGGCGCCGACATCGCGATCGAGCAAGAGCGGAAATGAGATCGCGCCGATTGTCAGCACCACGACCGCGAACAGGAAGCCGATACCGGTGCCGACGGCGATCAGCGTCCAGCCGGAATGAGTGAAGAAGACATTGTGGACGAATTGCTGGAAGGTGCCCGGTCCACCGTAACCGAAATTGGCGATATAGATGGCCTCGGCCACCGCGAGCCAGATCAGAAAGATCGCCGTCAAGAGCACGCCAAGCGCGACGATGGCGCCGAGCGACGGCGAATGCAGCACGTCGAGAGCATGGCTCGATGAGGCATCGAGACCCGCTTCGCGACGCCGGCTCAACTCATAGAGACCGATGGCGGCGATAGGGCCGATCAGCGCGAAACCCGCCGCAATCGGAAACGCCAGCGGCAGCATCGAATTGTCGAGCGTGAGTGCAATCAAAAACAGGCCGAGCACCGGATAGACCACGCATAGAAAAATCGCGTGGCTCGGCATCGCCAGAAAATCATCGACGCCGCTTTTCAGCGACTGATAGAGATCGGACGGCGAGATGTGACGAATGACCGGCCGTGCCGGGCTCAAGCTCTCGCCGGTAAGAATATGCGAATGGGACATGCTGCTCCTCCTGAACCCAATCGGAGTTGGGTCCTGAACCGTTTTGGTTCGGGCCGCTGTGGCGGCCAGAGTTGCAGTTATGGCCGCAAAGCGCCCGAGCGTTCTTCCCTACGCCTAATATAATGCCATCGCAGCCGCCGGGTTGCACGCGGCAAGGCGCGACGCTTACGCGCCGTCACATTCACAATAAGGTGTAGTCTGCACAATAAGGTGTAGTTTGGCGGTGCAGCTTAGGCTTTGTGCGTCGCAACAGCGCGTGCAACGCGACGTTTCGGTGACAGGGTCACTCGGCTGCGACCGGCATGACCTCTTCCGGCGGCGCCGCGTCGGTCTCGGCGTGGTGCGATTTCCCGCCATTGAGCCAGTTCTGCAGGCGGTCGAGATAGAGATAGACCACCGGCGTGGTGAACAGGGTCAGCATCTGGCTCACGATCAAGCCGCCGACCATCGCGTAGCCGAGCGGCTGGCGCAGCTCCGAGCCGGAGCCGGTGCCGAGCATCAGCGGCAAGCCGCCGAACAAAGTGGCCATGGTGGTCATCATGATCGGCCGGAAACGCAGCAAGCATGCGGCGCGGATGGCGGCTTCCGGCGTGAATCCTTCGCGCTCGCGCGTGATGGCAAAGTCGACCAGCATGATGCCGTTCTTTTTCACGATGCCGATGAGCAGGATGATACCGATGATGCCGATCACCGAGAGATCGAAGCCGCCGAGCCACAGCGCCAGCAGGGCGCCGACGCCCGCGGACGGCAGCGTCGATAGAATGGTCAGCGGATGGATGTAGCTCTCGTAGAGCACGCCGAGGATCACATAGACGACCACAAGCGCCGCCGCGATCAGGACCGGCTCGCTCGACAGCGACGTCTGGAACGCCTGAGCATTGCCCTGGAAGCCGGTGATGACGGTCGGCGGCATGCTCATGTCGTTTGCGGCTTGATCGATGGCGGTCACCGCATCGCCGAGCGCCACGCCGGGCTTCAGATTGAATGACAGTGTCGCCGCCGGGAACTGCGACTGATGCGATACCAGAAGCGGGCCGACGGTATTGGTGTTGAAATTGACCAAAGTCGACAGCGGCACGAGCTGTCCGGTCAACGGCGCCTTGACGTAAATCTGGTTGAGCGAATTCGGATCTTTCTGCAACTCGGGAAGGATTTCGAGCACTACGAAATAGGAGCTCACCTGCGTGAAATATTGCGCGACGTCGTTCTGGCCGAAGGCGTCGTTCAGCGTCGCGTCAATCTCCTGCGCCTGAATGCCGAAACGCGCCGCCGCGTCGCGATTGATGGTCACGGCAAGCAGCGGCGCATTGGTCTGCTGATCGGTCGAGACGTCGGCAAGCTCCGGCAGCGTTTTGAGCTTGGCGAGCATTTTCGGCGCCCAGGTGCTCAGCTCGTCGAAGCTCGGATCCTGCAATGTGTACTGATATTGGCCAGCCGAGATGCGCCCGCCGACGGTGATGTCCTGCGACGGCTGCAGGAACAGTTGAACGCCTTCGACCTTGGCCAGTTGTGGCCGCAAGCGGTTGATGATGTCCATCGCGCTCGCTTTGCGTTCGTCGCGCGGTTTGAGCGCAAGAAAGAAGCGCGCGGTATTGAGCGTATTGCCGCCGCCATTGCCGAAGAACGATCCGAAGGCTGCAATATCGGGATCGCGCGCCAGCACGTCAGAGAGCTGCTTCTGGATGCCGCGCATCCTGTCCGGCGAGACATCCTGCGCCGCATAGGCGATGCCCTGGATCGCGCCGGTGTCCTGAACCGGAAAGAAGCCTTTGGGAATGCTGACGAACAAGACGCCGGTGCAGGCCATCGTGGCAAAGAACACCATCAAGGTGATGAACTGATGCCGCAGGACGATGTCGAGACCCGTTTTGTAGCCGTTGACCAGAGCTTCGAAGCCCCGCTCGATGGTGTTGTAGATGCGGCCGTGGTGTTCGGATTCCGCGGCAAGAAAGCGCGACGCCAGCATCGGGGTCAGCGTCAGCGACACGACGACGGACACCGCGATACAGGCGGTGACGGTGATGGCGAATTCGCGGAACAGGCGTCCGATGATGCCGCCCATCAACAGCAGCGGGATGAACACCGCGACCAGCGACACGCTGATCGACACCACGGTGAAGCCGATTTCGCTTGCGCCCTTCAGCGCTGATTGCATCGGCGAGGTGCCGGCCTCGAGATGGCGATAGATGTTCTCGACGACGACAATGGCGTCGTCGACAACGAAGCCGACGGCGATGGTCAGCGCCATGAGCGACAGATTGTCGAGGCTGAAACCGAATAGATACATCAGCGCTGTGCAGCCCAAGAGCGCCAGCGGCACGGTCACGCTTGGAATAAGCGTGGCGCGGATGTTGCGCAGGAACACCAGGATCACCATCACTACCAGGCCGATAGTGATGGCGAGCGTAAACTCGACATCCTTGACCGAAGCGCGAATGGTCTGAGTGCGGTCGATGATGGTATCGACTTTCAGCCCCTGCGGCGCGATGGCAGCGAGCCGCGGCATGGCCGCCTGGATGGAGTCGACGGTGGAAATGACGTTGGCGCCGGGCTGCTTGTAGATCAGAAGCAGGATGCCCGGCGTGATGCCGTTCGGCAGGCTTGCCAGCGCGCTCTGCGTAATGTCCTGCGGCCCGGTGACCGCATGGCCGACATCGCGGACGCGGATCGGCGCGCCGGCGCGATAGCCGATGATGACGTCGTCATATTGTTCCGGCTCGGTCAGCTGGTCATTGGTCGAGATAGTGAAGGTTTGCAGTGCGCCGTTGACCGCGCCTTTTGCGGCGTCGACCGTCGCCGTGGCTAGCACACCACGCACGTCTTCGAGTGTTAGCCCGCGTGCCTGGAGTCTGGCCGGATCGACCTGAACGCGGATCGACGGCTTCTGCTGGCCGCCGATATTGACCAGAGCCACGCCGCTGATCTGCGAAATCTGCTGCGCCAGCACGTTCTCGGCGAAATCGTCGACTGAGGTGAGCGGCAGCGTGTCGGAATGGGCGGCGAGAATCAGGATCGGCGTATCGGCCGGGTTCACCTTCTTGTAATAAGGCGGCACGGTCAGATTTTGCGGCAGCGTCTTGCCCGCTGCGGTGATCGCCGCCTGCACGTCCTGCGCGGCGCCGTCGATATTGCGGTTGAGATCGAACTGCAGCGTGATGACGCTGGTGCCGAGCACGCTGTTCGAAGTCAATTGGGTGACGCCGGCGATCTGGCCGAATTGTTCCTCAAGCGGCGTTGCCACCGTCGCCGCCATCGTATCGGCGCTGGCACCGGAAAACTGCGCGGTGACCTGAATGGTCGGAAAGTCGACCTGCGGCAGCGGCGCGACCGGAAGCAGCGGAAAGGCGACGATACCAACCAGCGCCAGCGCGCTCATCAGCAGCGATGTCGCGATCGGCCGGCGGATGAACGGTTCGGATATGTTCATCAGGACTTATCCGGGCCGCCCGCTGGTGATTGCGTCGCGGCCGGGGTCGTCGTTTGGGTCGTGGCATTGACGCGCGATCCAACATCCAGCCGATATTGGCCGTTGACGACGACACGCTCGCCGGCCGCAATGCCCTTGGTGACGATCGTAGTGTCGCTGTTGTTGACCGGGATGGTTTCGATGTTGCGCTGGTCGACAGTGTTGTCCGGCTTGACCACCCAGGTGTAGAGCCCGTTCGGCCCGTGCTGCACGGCGACCGGCGGGATCGTGATCGCGTCCTTGCGTGTTTGAATCAAAATGCGGATGCGGACGAACTCGCCGGGCCACAGCCTCTCGTCTTGGTTCGCGAATTCCGCCTTGAGCTGGATCGAGCTGGTGGTCTGATCGATCTGATTGTTGATCAGAAGCAGATGACCTTCGGCAAGCTGCTGCTTGTCGTCCTGGTCGAAAGCGATGACCGGAACAGTGCCCTGCAGCATGGCTTCGCGCACCGGGCCGAGATCATTCTGCGGCAGGGTGAAGATGACGGTGCACGGCTTGATCTGCGTGAGCACGGTCAGCGGGCCGACGTCGTTGGTATGGATGATGTTGCCGAGGTCGACCTGACGGAAGCCGACGACGCCGTCGATCGGCGCGGTGATGGTGGCATAATTGAGCTGCGTCTGCGCCGCTTCGATCGCCGCCTGGTCGGCATCGATCATCGACTTTGTTTGATCGACCTTGGCCTGCTGTGCGTCGACGTTTTGCTGAGTCTCGTAGTCGCGCTGCACCAGCGTCTTGAAGCGCGCCAGATCCTTCTGTGCGTCGATCAGGGTTGCTTCGTCCTGGCTCTTCTTCGACACCGCCTGATCATAAGCGGCCTTGAACGGCGCCGGATCTATTTTCGCCAACACGTCGCCCTGATGGACTTCCTGGCCCTGGCGGAAATCGATCGAGATAATCTGTCCGTTGACCTGGGCGCGGATGGCAACGGTATTGAGCGCCTGCACGGTGCCGAGCGCGTCGTAATAGATCGGCACGTCGCGTTGCGCGGCTTGGGTAACGGTGACCGGTATAGCCGGCGACGCGGTCGGCGTTGCCGCCTGCGTGCTGCCGTGACGGTAAAAGCCAAGCCCAACGATCGCGCAAAGCACGACGGCCCCAATGACCGTGAAGATCGTGCGCCGGGAGCTTTTCGCGGTCATCTCGGTCGTCATGTGCGATCTGTGTCCTGCTTAACGCACCGCCGTCAGCTTTATTCCCATTACCGCCGGAACATGGCCTCGCGGTCCCCTGAGGCAAAATCAGCGCTGACTGGTCCGCCACCTTTCGAAGTAACCCCGCCCGCCATACAGCACAATGACTGTAGGATTAAAGTTAATTAAGGTGAGGCGTTCGCGGTAATTAACGTTGCTCGCTTAACACGAGAATAAAGCCGTATTTGCCGCTTGATCCGCGCATAAAGCTGATGGCTATTCCTCCTGAAAGCTTCTGGAATTGCAGCAGGAAAGCGCTAGGTCCCCGTGCTGTCACGGTCCAACACTGTCGACGCTCGAACCCCTGATTTTGCGGTGGTCCTGCGTGCCTTCGAAGGCGGCGGCGCGCAGCGGGACATGATCCTGCTTTGCAACGCGCTCGCCGGCAAAGGCGCTCGCATTGCTATCCTGACGCTTCGTCCTGAAGGCCCACTGCGATCGCTGCTCGATCCGTCTATTCCCGTTGTCGAAGTTCCCGGCGGACAGATCCGTTACGCTGTTTTAGGTCTGCGCCGTTCGCTGCGCGATCTCAGGCCGGCGGCCGTTATCAGTTCCGAGGCGAGCCTCAATCTTTGTACCCTGATCGCAGCGCGCACATTACCGCGGCGTAAACGGCCCAAGGTTGTCCTGCGCGAAGTCGGCAGCCCATCGTTTGCAGAGCGCCACGATCCCTATGCCCAAAACCGCATCGCCTATCGGTTGTTGCACCGGTTCTATCGTTATGCCGATCGCATCGTCGCGCTCACCGAAGGCGCGCGGTGCGATCTGCGCGAAAATTTTGCGGTACCGGATGAGTTGATCTCGGTGATGCTCACCAATGCGGTTATTCCGCCGGCCGCCGCCGAGCGGCTTGCGCAATGGGACGGCGAAACCGGCCGCGAGCAAGGTCTCATCGTCTGTGTCGGCCGCCTCTCACCGGAAAAGGACCAGCGCACATTGATCCGCGCGATGGCGCTGATGCCTGCCGATCTGAACTGGCGCCTCGCCATCGTCGGCGACGGCGCGCAGCGCTCGGCGCTCGAAACGCTCGTGCGCGAACTCGGCCTTGCCGATCGTATCGCCTTCACCGGACAGGTCGCCGATCCGTTTGCCTTCATGATGCGGGCGCGCGTCGCCGTATGCGCCTCGATCTATGAGGGTCTGTGCAACGCGCTCATCGAAGCACTGGCCTGCGGCACGCCGGTCGTGTCGACCAATTGTCCCTACGGGCCGTTCGAAATTCTGCAGGGTGGCCGTTTCGGCACGCTGACTCCGGTCGGCGATGCGCAGGCACTCGCCAAAGCCATTGCCGGTGCGCTCATCGATAAGCCCGATCGCAGTGCGCTGCGCGGTCGCGGCTTCGATTATACGGCGCAACGCGCAGCCGAGAGATTTCTGGAAATCGCCGGCGAGCTTAATGTCGTGCCGGCGCGGACCAACGGCATGCTTGCTGTCGCGGGCGTATCATGATGCAGCCGGTGCTGAAGCCGTTGGTGAAAGGCGTTCTGCGGCGCGCGGCGCGCTATACCCGCTCGAAGCCGTTGGGGATGCGCAATCAGGCGCCGCTTGTGACCTTCACTTTCGATGACGTTCCGGACTCCGCTTACGTCAACGGCGCCGCGGTGCTAGAGCGGCACGGCTTGCGCGGCACTTTTTACGTGGCGAGCGGAACCTGCGGCCACAAGGACGCCTATTGGCGCGTGATCGGCGCGGATCAGGTCCGCGCGCTTTACGATGCTGGTCACGAAATCGGCTGCCACACTTTCTCGCACGTGCGCGTCGAAGATTTAGATGCGCAGCGCATGGACGAGGAATGCGCACAGAATCTGCGCCGCCTCCGGGAATTGTGCCCCGGCATCGCGCTCACCAATTTCTGCTATCCGTTCGGCCGCGCCTCGCTGCCGCGCAAGATGCAACTGCAAAAGCGCTTCGACAGCTGCCGCGGCGTCTATCAAGGCGTCAATGCCAGCACCGCCGATCTCGGCATGTTGCGGACGATCGACCTCTACGACCGGACCCTGACGCCGGACAAGCTGCGGCGCGTTCTGCGTGAAACCCGCGAGCGCAACGGCTGGCTGATTTTTACCACCCACGATGTCGCCGATAAGCCGAGCTGGATCGGATGCTCGCCGCGATTGCTTGCGGACACGATCGCCGCGGTTCAAGCCGAGAATATGCAATGCCTGCCGATCCGCGACGCACTCAAGGCGATCGGCTACATTCGGGCGATGTAAATTTCCGGGCGATCTAGATTTTACAGTCAGAGGCTGCGCTTGGCGCGTTCCTGCATAAAGATGCGAAAGACGCGTGGCGACTCGATCAGATAGCGACGCCACAGGCGCCCTGGCTCGCGCGACAGCCGATAGGCCCATTCGAGACCCATCTTCTGCAGCAAGAGCGGCGCGCGCTCGCTTTTGCCGGTGAGAAAGTCGATCGAGGCGCCGACGCAGAGCGCGACGCCGGATTTGCAGCCGAGCTCGGCGAGCTCATGCGCAATTAATTCCTGTGCCGGCGAGCCGACGCATACGAGCGCGATGTCCCAGCTTCGGTTCAGACAGGCGCGCGCCACGGCGCGCCGCCGCTCGGCACTTTGCCCCAGCGCATCGGGTGCGGGTAGGGCGGCGATGTCGAGATTTGGATAGGCTCGCCGCAGCACATCTTCCGCATCACGCTGCGGCCCGATGACGAGGATACGCCGCGGTGTGTGCGCGCTGTCGCTCGCGTCGAGCGCTCGAAGTAAAACCGCGACCAGATCGCTGCCGGTGACCAGCGGCAGCGGCAGCCGATCAAACCGCGCCAGCGCGCGCACGATGCGGCTGTCGCACAGCGATAGCCAAGCCTCCCGGTAGATCGGCAGCAGCCGTTTCGGGTCGTTATGGATGGTGACGACGTGATGCGCGTTGGGCGTGACGATATAGCGATAAGGACTGCCGCCTTGTTCGGCGATCAGCTGGACCACTTCCGCCTGCCGTAAGAGCGAAAACGGCAGGCCGAGAAATTCGGCATGACGCGGCTGCCGGCGGCGGAATTGCGGCTGGGGCGTCCGCAAAACGACACTCGAGGGTTCCATCACTTACAGCACCGTTGCGCTTCCGGGGATGACGTCGCCCGAGGGTAAATTGAGCAAGCCGAAATGGCGGATCGCAAAGCCGCTGCAGACCGCGAAGATCGCGGCATCGACAAAGAGGATCAGCGTCCGCCCGGGGACCAAGTCGGCGGCGGCATGTGCGCCGAATACAAACAAAGCGGCGAGCACCGGCATGACGGCGAGCGCGGTGAGATCGATTGGCATGCGATACCAGCGCCGGCCCAGCAGCATGAAGGTGACGCAGGCGAAGATGCAGGCGACCATCAAGGCCAGAGCCGCGCCGCGTGGGCCATAGATCGGGACCATGACGACCGACAAAGTCGTGGAAACGCCGAGAAACAACAGCGCGACGATGAGCTCGAGATAGCTGGCATTGGTGAAATAGATCACTTGCGCAAAGTAGAAATTGCGCATGGTCGTAAACGCAAAGGCGATGGCGAAGATCGGAATGAGATCTTGCATCGGCGCGATGAAGTCCGGCTGCAGCACGACACGCAGCACGGCATCGCCGAAGACGATGAAGAAGGCCGCGCCGAAAGTGGCCGCGGCGAGACAGGCATTGAAGGCTTTTTGCAGCGTCTGGTTGGCGCCGTCGGCATCGCCGCGATTCGCTTGAGTTTTCGCCACCGTGACCAGCGAGAGGATGATCGCCTCGCCGAGCACGGTGAAGCTCTGCCGTAAGACATCAGCAACGACGCCATAGGGGCCGAGCGTCGCCAAGCCGAGATAATGCGCAAGCAGGAGCCGGTCGATGCTCTGGCCGACCGCGGTGACGCCGAACGACAGAAGAAGCGGCCAGCCGTAGCTGACGATATGCAAGGCCGCGGCCCGCGACGAATGCGACCAGCGCACCTGCGAAAAGGTCGCCAGCGACGGCGCCGCGGCGATCAGATGCGCAAGCGCAATGGCGAGCGCGAGACCGAGTGCGCCGCCGCCGAGATAGAGCGTGGCGCTGCCAAACCCCACCATCAGCACGGTGCGCAGGATCATGGACAGCGACGCACCGCGTGCGTTCAAGAGCGTACGGGCGACCTCGAAGGCGGCCTCATAGACCGCGATGCCGCAAACCAGCGCGAAGACGGCGACGAGGAAACTCGGCTCGAACAGGCCAAAACATCCGATCGCAACAAGCACCAGCGCGACCATGGCGATGCCGGCGGCCAGCAGCCGCGCCAGCGAGGCGATGTATTCGCCGAAACGGTCGAGATGGTAAACGCCGAAATAGGCAAAGCGCATCCACTGCGCGCCGAAGCCATAGACGATCAGCGACCAGGCGAAGATGAAGACGTAATGGCCGTATTCCGCCGGGCCCGCCATGCGCGAGAAGATGGCAACGGCGAGCAGATTTCCCGCCGCCGACACTGCGCGTGCGCTCAGATAAAGCAGGCCCGTGGTGTTAAGCATTCCGCGTGATAAGCAATTGTTGCTCCGAGGAGAAGTCGGTACGACAGCGCATCACGGAGTATCGTTAAGGCGTCGCCGCGGGATCAAAGAATCAGTCGCGCGCGGGGCGGTCGTTGCAAGCGAGATGTGATGCGTATTCTACAAATCCTCCACGATGGTGAGCGCGGCGGCGTGCAGACCCTGGCACGCCTGATCGGGGAAGGGCTGGCGCCGCAGCACTTTCGCATCGAGACGGAATATCTCTATCCGCGTCCCGGTATCTCGGCCTTCGTCAAGCTTGGCTACGTCGTCAGCATGATGCGCCTGATCTGGCGTGGCGGTTTCGATGCGCTGGTCGCCTATCAGTCGACCGCTTCAGTCCTGGTCGGCATCGTCGGCTGGCTCAGCGGCTGCCGCTTGCGCGTCGTTCACCAAACCTGCACGCCGGCGGAAATGCCGCGGTTGTTGCGGTTCATGGACTTGATTGCCGGCACGCTCGGACTCTATTCCGCCAATATCGTTAACAGCGCCAGCACCTGGTCGGAATATGCGCGCTATCCGCGGCGCTACCGCCGCTCGCTGATCCTGATCGAGCACGGCCTCGATGCGCCGGTGCCGCAGGAGAGCCGCGAGGCGACGCGCCGGCGCTTTGCTTTGCCGCAGTCACAGCCGCTGCTACTCAATGTCGGGCGGGTGACCGAGCAGAAAAACCAGGATGTGCTCATTCGCGCGCTGGCCTGTTTGCCGCAGGCGCATCTTGCCGTTGCCGGCGCCGGCGCGATGGACGATGCGTTCCACGAACTCGCCGTGACGCTCGGCATCGAGACGCGCCTGCACATGCTCGGCGCCTTGCAGGCGCAGGACATTGCCGATCTCTATGCCGCGGCCGACTTGTTCGTGTTCCCCTCGATCTGGGAAACTTTCGGCCTCGCGGCGGCGGAAGCCGCCATGGCGGGAATGCCGATGGTGGTCGCCGATCTGCCGGTGCTGCGCGAAGTGCTGCATGCCGACGAGTCGGAGCCTGTCACTTTCGTCGCGCCGCAGAATGTCGAGGGTTGGATCTCGGCCATCGGCCGGGCGCTTGCGGCGCCGCCTGTGCCCTATGTCGTCAATAATTTTGCTCGCGCCATCGCGCGCAAATATTCGCGACAGCGCATGATCGAAAGTTATTTGAGCCTGTTCGAAACCTATCGGCGGCCTGATCGGCGCGCTGTGTCCGGCTTGCAGCCGGCGGCGGAGGAATCTTGATGCGGCGGGCGTGGCTCATCGTCGCATTCGCCGGCGCCGCGCTGCTCGCGGTTTCCGTTCAAACGCTTTGTGCCGCAGACACCGTCACGCCTACCTTCAGGCGTGGCGCGACGCTCGTCGAATTCTTTGAATTTCCGGCAACGACCGGCGACGGCGCGGCCAAAGCCTATGCCGTTCCGGCTTTTCCCGATCCGATGGCGGCGCTCAAATTGTTCGACTTCGATGAATTGCATCGGATCGGCTTCGATCACATGCGGGTGCCGCTCGATGTCGGCCCGCTGATGCAGAGTGACGACGGGCAGCGCCGCAAAATTCTCGAGCAACTGGTCGCGGTCGTGTCTGAAATCAACCGGCATGGGCTTGCTGTGCTGGTGACGCTGTTTCCGCCGTCACTGCAGCACGAATTGCCGGAGATTTATCTCGACGGCCTCGGCGGGCCGAAATTCCGCGCCTATTCCGCCGAGGTCGAGCGCGTGGCGCGCGCGCTCGCGACCGTCCATTCCGGCCTTGTCGCGCTCGAGCCGATGAACGAGCCGCAGTCGAAATGCCGGGTCGTGTTCGGCATCGATTGGAGCGCCTATCAGCAAGTCATGATCGAGAGCATCCGGCGCATCTCGGCGCAATTGCCGCTGTTTCTGACCGGCGGCTGCTGGTCGAATATCGAAGGCTTGGTGGATCTCGACACCGACCTGCTGCACGACCCGCGCAACTTCGTCAGCATCCACTTCTACTATCCGTTCCTGTTCACGCATCAGAGTGCGACGTGGTCGGAGCCCTATCTCGCCGGCACCATCGGCGTGCCCTATCCGGCCGCGACGGGAAATATCGGCAAGACGCTCGATATGACGCTCGAGCGCATGCAGACCATGACGCTTCCGGTCGGCGCCGACCCCGCGGCGGCACAGGCGAAGGCCGAGGCGGAAATTGAAAAATATTTTTCGCAAGGACAAGGGCCCAGGCAGATCGAGGAATGGATGAGCCGCGTCGCCGACTGGCAGCGCCGGCAGCAAGTTCCATCGGACCGCATCGTCTTCACTGAATTCGGCGCCATGAAAGAGACCGTCGACAGCGCCCAGTTCGACCGCGCCTCACGCGCCCGCTGGCTGCACGATGCTTCGACGAGCATTGCCGGCCACGGGTGGGGCTGGACGGCCTATGTGCTTCGCGACGATCCGTTCGGGCTCTATGTGCGCGAGAGCGATCCCTTGCCGGATCCTGAACTGATGCACGCTTTGGGTCTCGGCACGCCAAAAGCCGTGCTGCAATTCGACCGCTAAGTCCTTGCTTTCACGAGCGACGCGTAGCGTAGGCCGAAGGCTGACACCACGAAGAAGAACCAGACTTCGCCGACCTGCTGAAAGATCGAACTCTCAAAGCACGACGAATAGATGCCATAGAGGCACACGCGCAGGAACAGCAATTGCAGCGGCGCCGCTTCGGGGTCAGCCGGCAGGCGATAGAAATCAGCGATCGGCAGCACCGCGACCCAGAGGATCGTCAGCAACAGGCCGGGCAGGCCGATGGTCAGCGCCAGATTGAGATAAGCGTTATGCGCATCCGTCGCGGCGTTGGCCCAGCTCGCGTTTTCGCCGAGTCCATAGACGACTTCATCGGTGCCGAAGAACGATGAGAAGCCGTAGCCGGTAATCGGCCGCTCGGCGACGGCCTGAACGCCGAGCTCCCAAATCTCGGTTCGCCCGGTGAAGGTGGCGTCCGGCATCACCATTTCCACGAGCTTGCGCACTGGCTCGAAAATGACGGTGCCGACCGAGAACAAATTGAACGCGGCGAGGATGATGACGACGAGCGCGATCCCGACCATGGGTCGGCGGCTGCGGCTGATGATGCCGGCAAGGATGAAGACCAGCGGCATGACGCCGATCGCGGTTTTCGATTGCGAAAAGCCGAGAAAGATCAGAGCCAGCGCGGTGATCAGGCCGCCGAGCGCGAGGCTGCGCATGCGCGCAACGAACAGACCGATGAACACGATCATCACCATCACCGCGCCGGCCTGGTTCTTGTGTGCGAATACGCCGCGCCAGTTGCCGGCATGTTCGGGTTCGAGAAAGTCGGTTGCCTGGTGCACGGCAAGCTGCGGCACGAGGAGAACGCCGAGATAGCAGGCGGCCAGCGTGATTAGCGCCACTGCGGCCATCAGATCGCTGAAATGGCGGACGTTCTTCGGCAACAGCAGCACCATGGTCGCGATGCCGAGCAGAACCAGTGCGAAGGCGAAGCGGCGCGCAGCGAGCGCGGGTTCCCATGAGGTGAGGCAGGTGAATAGGCACCAGACGATCAGGGCGACGAAGATCGGCCGCATCAGGAGCACGAGCCGCTGCGGCTGGTGAAACCAGGTCCAGGCGGCGAGCATGAGGAACAGACTGGAAAAGGCGACCTGATTGACCAGGTCGCCACCCTCGACGACCGCCGGCGGCGGCTCAGCGAGGCTCTGAAACGGGTGAAACGAGATCCACGCCGCGAGGAAGGCGGCGACAAACAAGAGGCTGCGGATGATCGTATCGGCGTCGACCGCGGCGTGCGACGCGGCGTCGGCCGAAATGCGCAGGTTGTATTGCGCCACCGCTATCTCCGTTAGGCGTCGGCGCCGGTCAGCACTGCGCCGCGGACTTTCTTTGCATCGAGCCCGAGCCGTCCAATGAGCCGCGCGACGGCGGCCGCGTCGTGCTCGTCTGCCTTCGCCACCAAAACGATATGATCGACGACCGTGCCGAAAAAGCGCGTGCTTGGCGCGCCGGTCACGTCGATCGCGGCGACGATCACGAGGTCGAAGCGCTTGGTCTGATCGAAGGCGCGGCGGATATCGGCTTCGGCAATGCGGCCATCGCGCCGGCTCTCCGGCGATACGAAGGACACGAGATTGATATTGGTCTCGCGGTCGCGGGTGATCACGTCGGACAGGAGCCGCCGTCCCGTTGCCACATCGACAAGGCCGGCTTCGCTTTGTTCGGCGTCGATTGCCGCTAGCGTCCGGCGCTCGATATCGGCATCTATGAGCAACACACGTTCTTTTTCGGCCGCGAGCGCCGCGAGCGTCAGCGCCACCGTCGCGGAATCGTCCTCGGCGTCGAGCGCAACGACCAAGACGCTCGGGTTGTCCGGCTGGGCGTGGCTCTCACGCAGCGCGTCGTAGATCTTGTGGATGCCTTTGGCGAAGGGCGATCTGGGGTCGTCGACCGTATTCAGGCCGAACGACACGTCGACCGCTGGCAGGACCGCTAGCACCGGAATCTTTGCCAAACCGGCGCCCGGCCAGAATCCCACCGCGGCACCTTTGGCCGCGCTGCCGATCCTTTGCCGCCGGGCTCCGCCTTGCCGCGCCTCATCGTCGTCGGGCGGCGATCGCACCAGAACGATGCCAGCGCCAGTGGCTGCCCCGAGCAGCAGCGCGCCGAGCGCGATCAAAATGCTCGACGGCGGCGAGCTCCGCCGCAGCGGCATGTCAGCCTTGGAAATGACGCGGATGTTCTTGGTGTCGATCTGCTGCTGCTCGCCGGTTTCACGCGCGCGCACCAAGAAGGCCTGATAGAGGTCGCGGCTTGCCTGCGCCTCGCGTTCCAATGCGCGCAAGCCGACCATGGCCTGATTGGTATCGACGGTCGTGCCTTCGAGCGCCTTCACATTATCTGCGATCGTCCGCTCGCTGGCTTTGGCACTTTCGTATTCGGTGCGCGCCGCAACGGCGGTGCGATCGATCTCGCTGTCGATCATGTGCCGCAGCCGATCGGCCTGCGCCTGGATATCGAGAACGGCGGGGTGGCGCGGGCCAAGCGTCGTCAGCTCCTCGGCCTCGCGGCGCATGATCTCGGCATATTGGCTGCGCAGCGCGGTGATGGTCGGCGATTGCAGGGCGGCGGGAAACGCGCCGTTCTCGTCCTTGGTCCGCTGTACCAATGTTATTTGATCGAGCCGCGCCTTGGCGTCGGCGATGCGAACACGTGCCGCGGCGAGCTGATTGTTGATATCGCTGAGCTGCTGTTCGTTGACCAAGAGGCCGTTGGCGCCGACCATGTTGTTGCGGGCCTTGTAGTCCTCGACCTTTTCCTCGGCCTCGCGCACGCGGTCTTTAAGATCTTGCAGGCGGCCGGACAGCGATTGCGATACCTGGCGCGCGGCATCGGCGCGGATCTGCGTCTGCTCGGCGAGATAGGCGTCGGCGATGGCGTTGGCGATGCGTGCCGATTTTTCCGGATCGCGGGTCGTGACATCGACTTCGACCACATAGGTGCGCTCGTCACGTCTGACCACGACATGGCGCTTGAGCTCGGTCAGCGCCGCAAGCGTCCTGTCCTCGGAAAAGGCATCTCGACGCAAACCGATAACATTGAGGCTGTCGTCGACCAAGGCGCGCAGCGGCGATCTCGTGCCGGCGAATTCGGGGTCTTTGTCGAGGTTCAATGCGTTGACGACGCGACGCAGCACGGCGTCCGAACCTAAAACACGCACCTGGCTCTCGACCTGAAGCAGGCCGGCGTCGCTCAGCGGCGTCGACGGCGTCGCACCATTGCCGACACCGAGAAGATCAGTCGGATCGATCAGGATTTGCGTCGCCGCGGTATATTGGCGCGGCGCCACCGCGATGAACACGAGCGCAAGCGCGAGCGCTATCAGCGACGAGGCGACGATCGTCCACTTGCCGCGCCACAAGGTCGAGAGGACCTTGCTGAAATCAATCTGCGCCAGCGGTGCGAAGCCGATACCGACGTCGCCGGCACCGACGGCCAAAGGTCTGATCTGACGCGGCGCTTCGAACATTCAGTACTCGCATTTACCACGCGCAATCACTGCAACGGACTCTTACACCCAACTCTTGCACGCGACTTTTGCCGCCGGCTTTGGCCAAAGTGCAGGCAGCGTTTCACGCCCACACGGCACGCGTATGGTTAACCAATTCATAAAGCATCATGGTTAACGCACGGTGTATGGGTGCGCAGTCGTCAAAACCGGCGCAGAAGCCCGGCAACAGCGCCGACGATCAGGATCGCAGCGACCAAGGGCAGCCAGATCAGCGCCGTTCCGATCAGAAGCAGCAGCAGGACGGCGGCGAACAGGCCGATCACCAGCATCGCCAGTGCAAAGCCAAACGGGCCGATCCGCGTCACAAAGATCCGCTGCGAGCCGCTGCCATAGCCGGCGCCATGGGGATGGGGCGGCCAGCCATCGCCGCCGGCGGCGCGGCCGCTACGGTCGGGTGGAAGAATCTCCGGCTCGACACGGGGCCGCTCCGGCTCGTTTGAATAAGCTGCCATTTTCGTCCCTGTGGCGCGATCGCCGCCTGTTCCGTCCCGCCGAATATGTAACCTTTGCCGGCACCATCACAAGCGGCGCTTTGCCGCCACGGGCATGATCCTGAAAAGCGGGAACAGGGCCTCGGAAAGGATCATGCTTGAACGAAAAATCTACCGCGCCAGCGTGCGGATGTGGTGGTCGTGGAGAAATTTGGCCAATTGCTCGCGCAGGCTTTCATCCTGCTCGCGTTGATGGCCGAGTAGGACGGCGCGCTCGAACAAAATATGCTGCAGGTCTGGCGGCAGCCCGCTCCAAAGATCGGCGGCAGCCGCGCCGAGCACGAGCAAATAACGCGCGGGTATATCGTTGACGACCTGGTCCGAACTCATGACGCCTCGCAAGATTATTTGCTGGTTCACGCGCCGACGGTGAACGTTAGGCAAACCAAGCGCGGGCGTCCAGGGCCCGCTCTAGCCTGCGGGTTCCAGGCGGTCGAAGCGGCCGAGGCGATAGATGGCGATCGAGATCAACCAGCTGCCGACAAAGACGGCGATGATCAGATAACCGAGGCTGCCGAAATTGTCGTTCAGCGCACCAATGAAGGACCAGAACGGCCCTTCGAGGTTCATGCGGTCGGCGACGAGTCCGAGCGCTTCGATGCCGCCAATCAGGACGGCCACCAGCACCGAAACGAATGTGATGGTGAGATTGTAATAAAGCTTGCGCACCGGCTTGGTCAGCGCCCAGCCATAGGCGCCCAGCATCAGCACGCCGTCGGTGGTGTCGATCAGCGACATCGCTGCCGTGAATAGCGCCGAGAACACCATTATCGACCAGATCGGCAGGCCCTTCGACGCTTCGGCCGCCGAAATGCCGAGCAGCCCGACTTCGGTCGCCGTGTCAAAGCCGAGTCCGAACAGCACGCCGAGCGGATACATGTGCCAGCTGCGCGACACGAAACGGAACATCGGCCGGAACAGGCGGCCGAGCAAGCCGCGCCGCGCCAACACATGGTCGACGTCTTCCTCGACATAGACGCCGCCGCGGCGCACGCGCTGGAACGTGCGATAGACCGAGCAGAGAATGATGAAATTGGCCGCGGCGACGAGAAACAGAAAGATCACCGACACGCTCGTACCGACCACCCCGCCGACCACTTTGAGCATATTGAAGCGGCCTTCGAGCGCGGCGGTGGCAAATGCGATCGCCGCCGACGCCGCGACCACGATGGTCGAATGGCCGAGCGAGAAGAACAAGCCGACGGCAAGCGGTCTTTTGCCTTCTTGCATCAGCTTTCGCGTCACATTGTCGATGGCCGCGATATGGTCGGCATCGACTGCATGGCGCAGGCCGAACGTATAGGCCAGGAACGCAGTGCCGATCAGCACCGGATAGTCGCGGAATGCGATCAACGCCCAGGTCCAGGCCAGCACATTGGCGGCGAGCAGGACGCCGTAAATGCCGGCGATCTTGCCTGCTAACTCCGCGTCCTGGTCGTTGAACAGTCTGGCGAGGCGCTTCTGCATTCAGCGCACTGAAGCAGAACCAGTCGGGATTGTCATTGCGCTCATTGCGGCTGGATGCCGGCGTCGCGAATGACATCGTCCCAGCGCGTTGTCTCCGACTTGATGAAGGCGGCGACTTCCGCGGGCGAGCCGCCGCCGGGGCTGATGCTGAGTGCCTCAAAGTGCTGCAGCAGCGCCGGATCCTTCATTGCCGCATTGGCCGCCGCATTGAGCTTGGCAACGACGGCGTCGGGTGTTTTCGGCGGCGCGGTCAGCGCGTGCCACGTGTCGGAGTCGAAGCCCGGAACGCCGGCTTCTTCCATGGTCGGAATGTCCGGTATCGCCGGCACGCGCTTCTTCACCGTCACCGCGAGGATGCGCGCATTGCCGGCTTTGTTCAATTCGATCGAGGTGGCGAGTTCGTTGAACATCATGTCGACATTGCCGGCGAGCAGATCGTTGATCGCGGGCGCGGTGCCTTTGTAAGGCACATGCGTGAGCTTGGTGTGGGTGATCGCCTGGAATAGTTCGGCGGTGGTGTGCGACGTCGTGCCGATGCCTTGCGAAGCGTAGTTGATCTTGCCGGGATTGGCTTTGGCGTAGGCGATCAGTTCCTGAACGCTGTTTGCCGGGAAATCCTTGCGCACGAGCAGCACGTTCGGCACATGCGACATGATCGCGACCCCTACGAGTTGCGTCGGATCATAGTTGAGCGACTTGTAGAGCACCGGATTGGTGGTGATCGGTGACGGCTGCGACGCCAGGATCGTGTAGCCGTCCGGATCGGCCTTGAACACCGTTTCGGCCGCGACGCTGCCGCCGACGCCGGCCCGGTTTTCGACGATCAACGGCTGGCCGAGCGACACGCGCATCTTGTCGGTGACCATCCGTGTCACGGTATCGACACCGCCGCCCGCCGGCACCGAGACGATCACCCGGATCGGCCGGTCCGGATAGGCGTCGTCCGCCCGGGCGTAGCTTGACAACGCGGCCGTACCCAGCTGAGCCAGTCCGGCGGCGGCCAACACGCCGAGGACAGTGGTGAATTGAAAACGTCGCAGCATTCGCAAAAACCTCAAAAAGCGATCCATCCCTAGCCGTTCGCGTGCGCTTTTGGCATAGCGTGGCGCGGCGGGGAAGTCCCGCGACTTGCTGACGCGACTGCGTATTGGTCATGCCTAAGAACCGGTTGCTGCGCCTAGGGCTCACGGCATCTGGGAGCGCAGGATCCGTTCCGGAAACCGGTTTCCCCCATTTCGAGATCGTAGCATTTGAGTACGTATGATCCCGTCCGAAAACCGGTTCCCACTTTTCGGGATCATGCTATGCAACGAACCGCAAGTAGGAGAGCTGTAAGTGGAGACATTGCCGCAATGAGCAAGCTTGATTTCATTCTCGAAGAACTGGTCACCGCCAACCGGGTCCTGGCGAACGAGGGGATCGTCGATTCCTTCGGACATGTGAGTGCGCGGCATCCCGAGCGGCCCGACCATTACCTGCTGTCGCGGGCGCGGGCGCCGGAGCGCATCGAGAAGGACGACATCGTCGAATATACGCTCGACGGCACTGCGATCGACGAGCGCGGCCGCACGCCCTACCTCGAGCGCTTCATCCATGGCGCGATCTACGAGGCGCGACCTGACGTGCAGGCTGTGGTCCACAATCACTCGCCGAGCGTGATCCCGTTCGGTGTCACCGGCAAGAAGCTCAAGCCGCTCCTGCATATGTGCGCGTCATGCGGCTACGAAGTGCCGATCTGGGACTCGCAGGATAAGTTCGGCGACACCACGCTCCTGGTCAGCGACATGGCGATGGGCCGCGACATGGCCAAGTTCCTCGGAGCGAATCCGACGACCCTGATGCGCGGCCATGGCGCTACCGTGGTTGGGCGCTCGGTGCGCCACGCGGTGTTTGTCTCGGTTTATCTCGAGGTCGGCGCCAAGCTACAGATGGAAGCGATGAAAATGGGCGAGATCAAATTTCTCACCAAGGGTGAGGTCGACAAGATCGTCGCCCGCGTCAATGACTACACGCTCAATCGCGCCTGGGAGAACTGGGCGCGCCGTGCCGGGCGCGAAATGCAGAAACCGCCGGCCTGAACCAACGCACCGCCTGAACAAAAAATAGCCCAGTGTGCGCGAAACGCACGCTGGGCTTTTTGGTCGTCGCTGGACTGAGCGCGTCTCGATCCGGGCTACGACGTCATGTTGATCAATTTGGCACGCAGGCGTGCACGTTCCAGCCGAGGTGATAGCCGTAGGGACAGCCGGATGAGTGGCCATAATTCGACACACAGAAGCCGGAGAAGTTGCGGTGGAAGCCGTGACCGCAATTGTCCCAGGCAAAGGCGCTGCTGCTGACGAGCGTTGCCGCCATCGCCGAGGCCGCGAGAAGAGCGGGCAATTTCTTCATGATGTTCCTCCGGGTTCCGTTGCTGCGCGGTGTTGGTGCTCACTGTCGCGCTACCGTTTAGTCAGGAAGGATGGAGGGCAGGTTCAAAGGGAACCGGGAGCTGTAGCTGGCTACAGAGCCGCGCAGGTCCCCCTAGTGAATTACGTCGCGATTAAAGAAATGGCCGGGGCAAAAGCCCGGCCATGACAAGGCGATAAATTAAATTTGCTTCCGCTGTTACTCCGCGGCGATGCGGATCTCCGGTGCGGCAGCGCGGACTTCGGCGTCCACGGTCCCTTCGTATTTGGTGAAGTTTTTCTGGAACATGCCGACGAGCTTGCGCGCGGTCTCGTCGAACGCGGCTTTGTCCTTCCAGGTCTTCTGCGGATAGAGGATGTGCGGCTCGATGCCCGGCACCGAGGTCGGCACCGCGAAACCGAAATAGGGGTCGGTGCGATAGCTCGCGTTGCGCAAGCTGCCGTCGAGCGCGCCGGTGACGAGAGCGCGCGTCACCTTGATCGGCATCCGGCGGCCGACGCCATAGATGCCGCCGGTCCAGCCGGAATTGACCAGCCAGCAATCGACCTTGTGCTTGGCGATGTAGTCGCGCAGCAGCCGGCCGTATTCCGCCGGCGGGCGCGGCAGGAACGGCGCGCCGAAACAGGTCGAGAATTCCGGCTCGACGCCGACCAGGCCCTTTTCGGTGCCGGCGACTTTGGCGGTATAGCCGGAGAGGAAGTGATACATCGCCTGCGCCGGCGTGAGCTTGGCGATTGGCGGCATCACGCCGAACGCGTCGGCGGTGAGGAAGATGATGTTCTTCGGATGTCCGGCAATGCCAGTGCGCGACGCGCTCGGGATGAAATCGAGCGGATAAGCGGAGCGGGTGTTCTCGGTTTTCTTGTCGCTGTCGTAATCCGGGATGCGGGTCTGCGGATCGAACACGACGTTTTCCAGAACCGCGCCGAAGCGATTGGTCGCGTCCCAGATCTGCGGCTCGGCTTCCGCCGACAGTTTGATGGTCTTGGCGTAGCAGCCGCCTTCGAAATTGAAGATGCCCTCGGGCGACCAGCCGGTCTCGTCGTCGCCGATCAAGGTGCGGTTCGGGTCGGCCGAGAGTGTGGTCTTGCCGGTGCCGGACAGGCCGAAGAACAGCGCGCTGTCGCCGGCTTCGCCGACATTGGCCGAGCAATGCATCGGCATTACGCCTTGCGCCGGGAGATAGAAGTTGAGTGTGGTGAAGACCGACTTCTTCATCTCGCCGGCATAGGACGAGCCGCAGATCAGCACGATCTTGCGGGTGAAATCGATCGCCACCATCGTGTCGGAGCCTTCGCGGCCGCCGTGACGCTTGGCGTCCGGCTTGAACGACGGCATGTCGATGATGGTCATGTCCGGCACGTAGCTGGCAAGCTCGGCGCGTTCCGGACGGATCAGAAGCTGACGGATGAAGAGGGAGTGCCAGGCGAACTCAGTGAAGACACGGGCTTTGATGCGGTATTTCTTGTCGGCGCCGCCGTAGAGGTCTTGGGCGTAGAGAGTCCTGCCTTTGGCATGTTCGAGAAAGTCTTTGTAGAGATTATCGAAGTGTTCTTTGCTCTGTTTGCGATTGCCGTCCCACCATACGGTGTTCTCGGTCGTCGCATCGACCATGGTGTGTTTGTCTTTCGGCGAGCGGCCGGTGTGATGGCCGGTCTCGGCGCACAGCGCGCCGCCCGCGACAATGGTCGCCTCGCCGTTGCGGATCGAGTGCTCGTAGAGTGGAGCTGCGGTGAGATTCCAATGGACCGCTTTGAGGCCCGTCAAACCAAATTTATCGGCGCCATAGGCACCGTTTCTTACGCCCGTCTCTTCCACCCTAGCCTCCGGAAATGCGCCCGCGACCCGCAGGCTGCGACCCTATAACCGAGCGTCCTAGCATCTGCCAAGACACATCCGTCCTCAAGCCTAACTGCCGCATACCCGCCGCGTTCCGGCGTCATGTTACGCTGCACTGCAGCGAAAGCGTGAGGCGACCGCGTTAGAGCCGGCGTTCTTGCTCGCAAGGTCTTAATGCATCGACGATGGCGCTCGCGCCGCTGCCGGCGGCTGAGTGTCTTGACTACCCAGCCGTTTATTTTTTAGCCGGCGCGGGCTTTCGCCGCCAATTCCACCACCGTTTTGCGCAATTGCTGAGCATCGCTGACGCGCTGCGGAAACGGCAGGCGCAGCGTCGCGTCGCCGCGCGCGAGGTCGAGGCCTTCCGGGTCGATCCCGGTGATCCGCCAGCGACCGGGTCCGCCTTCGCCGCTCGCAGCCTTGCCCGCAGCCTTGCCGTCGTCAGCGCCGCAGAGTTTGGCGGCATAGAGCTGCACAGCGTCGGCGTGATCCTCATTCATATGCGCGACTGCGCTCTCTTCGGCCGCGATCAAATCTTCCGTGCCGGAAATATCCGTCAGCACGTCTGAGGCTTTCAGATCGGCGGCGCGGGCGAAGCCGCCGTTGAGATGCGCCGATACCGTATCGAGACGCCAAAAAGAAAAATCCACAAAGCCGGCATAGAACTCGGATTTTGGATGGCGTGCGAGAAAGCGCCGCCGCAGCCGCGGCTCGTCGCGATCGTCACGCGCGATCTGAGAAAAGGCGCCGAGCACAGTTAGACGCGGATGCGCGAGCGGATCGCCTTTACCGCGCGCGGCAAGCAGGAGTGAAGCGCGAGCATCGACCTCAAGATTGGCGGTGTGGGTGGCCAGCCGGGAGATAAGAATAAGTGGGGCGCCGTCAATGTCGGTTGCGACATTGACCAGCGAGGCAAATGGGTGACCGGTATTGCGGTCGATGGTCGCAAGCGTGCCGGCGCGGGTGGCGCGCAGGAGTTCCTTGGCGACCGCTTTAGGATCGAATCCCGCGGCGCCTGCAGCGTCCTCAGGCAGGCGGTCCGGCATCGTGCCGGGGAGCGGGGAACTGGCCATTGAGGCGTCAGTCGAAGCGTCCATTGAAGCGTCCATGGAACTGGTCATGGAACTGATTTTGTCGGCGTCGGCCATTTAAGTTGATCCCGAAACCCCGGCGGGGAACGAATGAGGGTCGTTCCGGCCGGATCCACATTAAGGAACTCTAATGGAATTGCCCCTATTTTGCCTTGTCTGGTCACACTTCCGCCCCCACATGAGTCTTCAAAGGTTTATGGGGCCGGGGCAGATGAAGCTTGCGGCCGACTCATGGTAGAAGGCCGCCCATGCCGACAATCGCTCTCGTCGACGATGACCGCAATATCCTCACCTCTGTGTCGATCGCGCTAGAGGCGGAAGGCTATCGGATCACGACCTATACCGACGGCGCCTCGGCGCTCGACGGTTTCAAGTCGGCGCCCCCCGACCTCGCCATTCTCGATATCAAAATGCCGCGCATGGACGGCATGGAGACGCTGCGGCGGCTGCGCCAGAAGTCCGACCTGCCGGTGATCTTCCTCACCTCGAAGGACGAGGAGATCGACGAATTGTTCGGCCTGAAAATGGGCGCCGACGATTTCATCCGCAAACCGTTCTCGCAGCGCCTGCTCGTCGAGCGCGTCAAGGCGGTGCTGCGCCGGGCCTCGCCGAAGGACGGCATTGTGGTGAAGGAAACCGAGAGCAAGGCGCTCGAGCGCGGGCTTCTGCGCATGGATCCGGAGCGCCATACCTGTACCTGGAAGAACGAGCCGGTGACGCTCACCGTCACCGAGTTTCTGATCCTGCAGGCGCTGGCGAGCCGGCCCGGTGTGGTCAAAAGCCGCAATGCGCTGATGGACGCGGCCTATGACGATCAGGTCTATGTCGATGACCGCACCATCGATAGCCACATCAAACGCCTGCGCAAGAAGTTCAAGGCAAGCGACAACGAATTCGATATGATCGAGACGCTGTACGGCGTCGGTTATCGTTTTAAGGAATAAGACGCGCCGGGCATGATCGGGAACCGCTTTTCGCACCGGTCATGCGCTTCGAAATTCGCGTCAACGGCCGTGGACGGCGGTAATTTTCACCCCTAAACCATGGCTCCTGACTGGGCGGCTGACGTGCGGTAGTAATAGAGGTCCACCCCCTAAGCCTGCGGGCTGTGGGGAAAGGCGGACCGAAACCCCGGCAGGCGACGTGCTCGATCGAACCATAGACAGCGCAGACGCGGAGACGCGGGTCTCCGGCGAGACCGTGTCCAAAGAGGTGCCGCACATTGCGGATCGCCTGGATGGCCGCACGGATGACCGCGCCGAGGCTCATGGTCCCGGCGACAGCACGGCGCGGCAACGCGGCCGCGCCCGGTTGCGCGACTGGCTTGCGCGCGGCGCGCAGTTCTTCGTCACCCAGAGCTCGTCGAGCCTGACGCGGCGCATCGTCGTTCTCAACGTCACCGGCCTCGTCGTCCTGTCCATCGGCATCATTTTTCTCTCGCAGTTTCGCGCCGGCTTGATCGACGCGCGCATCCAAAGCTTGCAGGTGCAAGGCGAGATCATCGCCGGCGCCATCGCCTCGTCGGCGACGGTTGAAACCGATTCCTCGATCACGCTCGATCCAGACAAGCTTCTCAATCTGCATCCGGGCGAGAGCTACGGTCCCAGCGAAGACGCGCTCTACGGCATCGATTTCCCGATCAATCCCGAGCGCGTGGCGCCAATCCTGCGGCGGCTGGTGTCGCCGACCAAGACGCGTGCCCGCATCTACGATCGCGACGGCGTGCTCTTGGTCGACACCCGCAACCTGTTCGGTCGCGGCGACGTGCTGCGTTTCGATCTGCCGCCACCGACCGAGGAAAAGCCGGGCTTCTTCAGGCGCGCCTTCATCGCGGTGCGGATGTGGCTCGGCCGCGGCGATCTGCCGGTCTATCACGAGCTCGGCCCCGACGACGGCAGGGGCTATCCGGAAGTGGCGCAGGCGCTCAACGGCGCCGATGCCAGCATGGTGCGCGTCAACGAGCGCGGCGACGTCATCGTCTCGGTCGCGGTGCCGGTGCAGCGCTTCCGCGCCGTGCGCGGCGCGCTGATGCTGTCAACGCAAGGCGCCGATATCGACGACATGGTGGAGGCCGAACGGCTCGCCATCATCAAGGTGTTTCTGGTCGCCGCCGGCGTGATGATCGTGTTGTCGATCCTGCTCGCCGGCACCATCGCCGAGCCGGTGCGGCGCCTTGCCGATGCCGCCGAAAGTGTGGGGCGGCGCATTCGCTCGCGCGTCGAGATTCCCGATTTCACCAAGCGGCGCGACGAGATCGGCCACTTGTCCGGCACGCTGCGCGACATGACCAACGCGCTCTATAGCCGCATCGAGGCGATCGAAAGTTTCGCCGCCGACGTGTCGCATGAACTGAAAAATCCGCTGACCTCGTTGCGCTCAGCGGTGGAGACGCTGCCGGTGGCCAAGACCGAAGAAAGCCGCGGCCGCCTGCTCGGCGTCATTCAGCATGACGTCAAGCGGCTCGACCGGCTGATCTCCGACATCGCCGATGCGAGCCGGCTCGATGCCGAATTGCAACGCCAGGAAGTGGAGCCGGTCGACTTCGCCAAATTGCTCAACACGCTGGTCGCGGTCGGCAACGAGTTGAAGCGCGACGACGCCGTCAAGGTGACCTTGCGCTTTGAAGGCGGGGCGCCGCGCGCGTTCCAGGTGCCGGGGCACGACTCGCGGCTCGGGCAGGTCATCGACAATCTGATCGAGAATGCGCGGTCGTTTTCGCCGTCCGGCGGCATCGTGCGCGTCGTCTGCCGGCGGCTGCGCAATCAGCTCGAGATCTTTGTCGACGACGACGGACCGGGCGTGCCACCGCACGCACTGGACAAGATTTTTGAGCGCTTCTACACCGACCGCCCGCACCAGGGCTTCGGCCAGAATTCAGGCCTCGGGCTTTCGATCTCCAAACAGATCGTCGAGGCGCATGGCGGCTCGATCTGGGTCGAGAACCGTCTCGGCACGCCCGGCCCCGATGGCGAGCTGAAAGTGCTCGGCGCGCGTTTCATCGTCCGCCTGCCGGCCATGTAATCTCCCGCCATGTAGTTTTTGGCCATCTAATGACAGTCATCTAATGACCGGTACTGTTCATGCCTCGGCGGTCTTGGTCGGCGCGCGCGCCGTGCTGATCCGTGGGCCGTCGGGCGCAGGCAAGTCGCGGCTGGCGCTCGATCTGCTCGAGGCCGGACAGTCTGGGCGGCTTCTTTTCACCCGGCTGTTGGGTGACGATCGGGTTCACCTGCAGGATGCCGGCGGGCGGCTCCTGGCGCGCCCTGTGAAGACGCTGGCCGGGCTGATCGAGGTCCGCGGCGCCGGGATTTTCCGGCTCGACTACGAGCCCTGCGCCGTGGTCGGCCTGGTGGTCGATCTCGCCGCCAAAGACGCCGAAAGGCTGCCGGAAAGCCCGCATGTGACGCTCGAGACCGTCAAATTACCGCGATTGGCCGTGCCGGAGGGTGTTGCGGCCTTGCCCGGCGTGCTCGCGCTCATCACCTCGGGGAGGCTGGCTGTTGAATCAAGGATTGACTCCGGGGCCGTTTGACCCTTGATCGCTGCTGCCAGACCTATTGGCGATTGGTTAACCATAATGGTCCAAGAAGAAACCAAGAGATTTTCAGAACCGAGTCTGGTCGTTGCGTGGTTTCGATAATTCGAGAACCGGCCGCCATTGCCGGTTCCAGGACGGCACTCCAGCCCGGCACCCAAGCCCTCAGCGACCGTCTTTACCGCGATGCAACAACCCTCAGATTTCGCTCAAAATGCCCCTTGCGCACGGACTTTGGATGGTGATGATGGGCGGCCTTTCGTGCGGCGCAAACGGGAAGCGCCCGCGGGGAGTTCCATGATTGGTCTTGTACTCGTTACCCACGGCCGGCTTGCTGTTGAGTTCCGCGCCGCCTTGGAGCACGTGGTGGGACCCCAAGGGCAGATCGAGTCCGTCACCATCGGGCCCGACGACGACGTCGAGGAACGCCGCAAGGACATCATCGAGGCGGTGCGCCGGGTTGATTCCGGCGACGGCGTCGCGATCCTCACCGACATGTTCGGCGGCACCCCTTCGAACCTCGCCATCTCTGTGATGAGCCGGCCCAAAGTCGAAGTGCTCGCCGGCATCAATCTGCCGATGCTGGTCAAGCTCGCCAAGGTCCGCGACGAATGTCCGCTGGCCGAAGCTGTCGCTGCCGCTCAAGAGGCTGGGCGCAAATACGTCACGATCGCTAGCCGCGTTCTCACCGGAAAATGAATGAACCGGCCCATAGTGGTCAGGGCAAGCCGGCGGCCCAACCGGCATCCGAGAACGCCGTCGCGCGGGTCTTTGTCATCTGCAACAAGAAAGGCCTGCATGCGCGCGCCTCGGCAAAATTCGTGCAGACCGTGGAGAGATTCGACGCCGATGTTCAGGTCAAACGTTGTGGCGACAACCATGAAACAGTTGGCGGTACGTCGATCATGGGCCTGATGATGCTCGCCGCCGCGCCCGGCACGTCGATTTCCGTCGCGGCCACCGGGCCGCAGGCGGCCGAAGTTGTCGATGCTTTGGCGACCCTCATCGAAACGCGCTTCGGCGAGGCGGATTGATCGGTCTGCCGATTTCAGATTGGCTATTTGAGCGTGAGAACGATGGCGAAACGCACGACGTCGCGCTCAAAACCGTCGCAAAAGACCGCTAAAGAACCGTCGCATTCAAACATTTCGAGCTCAAAGCATTCGCGGAAGGAGAACCGAGAGATGGCCGAACCGACAAGCTCAAAGGGCGATGGTACGCCTGCCGCCCCGACTGCTGCGTCCGAACGACAGCAGGCCGCGGTCCGCTATCTCGATAACGCGGACATGGCGGAGACTTTTGCCGATTCCATCACCGGGCTGATCTTCGACGGTCAGACGCTGCGCATCGAATTCGGGGTCACGCGTTTCGACGAAGTCAGACCCAATGCGCCGATCACCGGCCGCCGTTATCCGGCCTGCCGCTTGGTGCTGCCGCCGGCGGCGGCGGTTGAACTGATCAATCGCATGCAGCAGATAGCGGCGGCGCTGGCTCAGGCCGGCGTTGTGCGGACGACGCCGCGCGCCACGACAGCCGAGCCGGCCAAGAACTAAGCGCAAACCAGGCGAACTCAGCGCGCTTTCCGTCATTGTGGAGGCGAGGCAATCCAGACCCAAGCTGCGGCCTGGATTTGCCTTGTGCCGGCAAAAACCGCGTTTAATGCGGCTGAAACCAATGACATAAAGGTATCTTTATGTCTTTATTGCCGTCGCCGTGACACCCTGCTATAGCCACGCCGAACAGCCCGCCGACAAAGACATCTCCAAAGCATCGCCAAGGACCGCCAAAGGACCGCCAAATGAGCACGAGCAAAGCCGCAAAGACCCTGTCGCCTTCGGATTATGTGGTCAAAGACATCGGCCTTGCCGAATGGGGCCGCAAGGAGATCGTCATCGCCGAGGTCGAAATGCCGGGCCTGATGGCGACGCGCGAGGAATATGGGCCGAAGCAGGTGTTGAAGGGCGCACGCATCGCCGGCTCGCTGCACATGACCATCCAGACCGCGGTGCTGATCGAGACGCTCAAAGCGCTCGGCGCCGACGTGCGCTGGTGCTCCTGCAACATCTATTCGACGCAGGATCACGCCGCGGCCGCGGTCGCCGCCGGCGGCACGCCGGTCTTCGCGGTGAAGGGCGAGAGCCTCAAGGACTATTGGGAATACACCCGCAAAATTCTGGAATGGGACGACGGCGGCCTGCCGAACATGATCCTCGACGACGGCGGCGACGCCACCATGCTGGTGCACGCCGGCCTGCGCGCCGAGAAGGGCGACACCGCGTTCCTCGACAAGCCCGAGAACGAGGAAGAGGAAGTCTTTTACGCGCTGATCAAGCGCACGCTGAAGGAAAAGCCGGGCTGGTTCTCAAAGCTAGCCGCCAGCATCAAAGGCGTGTCGGAGGAAACCACCACCGGCGTCCACCGGCTCTATCAGATGGAGAAGGACGGCAAGCTGCTGTTCCCCGCCATCAACGTCAATGACAGCGTTACCAAGTCGAAATTCGACAATCTTTACGGTTGCCGCGAGTCATTGGTCGACGGCATCCGCCGCGGCACCGACGTCATGATGGCCGGCAAAGTGGCGATGGTCGCGGGCTTCGGCGACGTCGGCAAGGGCTCGGCTGCGTCGCTGCGCCAGGCCGGCTGTCGCGTCATGGTGTCGGAGATCGATCCGATCTGCGCGCTGCAGGCGGCGATGGAAGGCTACGAAGTCGTGACGATGGAAGAGGCCGCCCCGCGCGCCGACATCTTCGTCACCGCGACCGGCAATGTCGACGTCATCACCATCGAGCACATGCGCAAGATGAAAGACCGCGCCATTGTCTGCAATATCGGCCACTTCGACAGTGAGATTCAGGTCGCATCGCTGAAGAACCTGAAATGGTTCAACGTCAAGCCGCAGGTCGACGAGATCGAATTCCCCGATCAGAAGCGCATCATCCTTCTGTCCGAAGGCCGGCTGGTCAATCTCGGCAATGCCATGGGCCATCCGAGCTTCGTGATGTCGTCGTCGTTTACCAACCAGACGCTGGCGCAGATCGAGCTATGGGGCAATCCCGGCAAGTATCAGAAGAAGGTCTACACGCTGCCGAAGCACCTCGACGAAAAGGTCGCGCGGCTCCATCTCGACAAGATCGGCGTGAAGCTGTCGAAGCTCACCGACAAGCAGTCGAGCTATATCGGCATTCCGGTGAGCGGGCCGTACAAGACGGACCAGTACCGGTATTGAGTAAATCCAACGAACTAGATCGGCGCACCAGTTACTTGCCGTAGGCCTGCATGATCTGCCCGACGAGCTTCGCCCAGGGCATGTCCATGGCCTCGTAGACGGGCCCCGCCTCGGGGCGTGCATTGTCCTTGAGGATTTCCACCATCAAGGTGGCGTAATCGGAGAGGATCACGCCGGCTTGCAGCATGCGCAGAAGTCCGGCCTGTCGTTTGGTCTCGCTGAAAGTACCGGAGGCGTCGACGGCCACGTAAGCGTCGAGGCCCTTGCCGACAGCGGTGATGGCAGGGAACGCCGCGCAGACTTCAAGGGAGATGCCCGCCAAGATCAGTTTCTTGCGCCCGGTCGCAGTGATGGCCTGGGCCACATTAGGATCGTCGAACGCGTTCACAGACGAGCGATCGATGACTGGAACGCCAGGCAGCGCTTCGACGAGTTCTGGAAAGGTCGGACCCCACATGCTGTCCCGCGCGGTCGTTGTGACGATGATCGGCAGTTTCAGCGCCTTAGCTGCTTTGGCAAGGCCAACCACGTTGTGCTTCAGTTCTCCTGTCGAATAATCGCGAACTCCCGTCATCAGGCCCACTTGGTGGTCAATGAGGATGAGCGCGGCATTTTCAGATGTGAGCGGTTCATAGGGGCGCAGTTGCTCGAACATGACATTCTCCGTGATCGTCGATCTTTAATTACGCGCAGGGAAACTAAGGGATGGACTGTCGGCCTAAAAGTCGCGAAAATTGTAACTCAGCGTCCAACTGCATGGACGATTACGATGCTGGATTTCAACGATTTCTTCTATTTCGTGCAGGTCGTTGACCGCGGCGGGTTTACGGCCGCCGGCCGAACACTCGGAATTCCAAAATCGACGCTCAGCCATCGCATCCAGCAGCTTGAAGCGAACCTCGGCGTCCGGTTGCTCAACCGCACGTCGCGTCGGTTCGGGATGACCGATGTCGGAGGAGAATTCTATCGCCACGCGGTGATGATGTTGCGTGAGGCCGAACGGGCTGAGACCGCGATACGCCATCGGCTGAATGAACCGACGGGCACCGTGCGCTGCACCGCGGCTGTGGCCACCATGCAGTTCGCAATGCGCGGTCTCGTGGCAGACTTTCTCGTCCGCTATCCAAAGGTCAATGTCGTCGCGCATGCGACTGACCAATATGTCGACATCGTCGGCGAGAATTTCGATGTGGCGATCAGAGCGCACTCGGACCCGCTCCCCGATTCAACCCTGGTGCAACGAACGCTGACGCCGGCACCCTGGTTCCTGTTCGCGGGCGCTGCTTACGTTGACGCGAGCGGGCCGTTAGACAGGCCACATGATCTTGCGAAGCACCCGTCGCTATTCATGATGCGGACTGGGGTAAGTCCGATCTGGCGGCTTCGGCGTTCGGGCCGTCGTCGGGAGGAAGTCGTCGTGCCACTTACGCCGCGGCTGCTCATAGACGATATGCTGTCTCTCAAACAGGCCGCCATCGGCGGCCTCGGCATCGTCGCGCTACCTGGTTACGTTTGTCGCGACGATGTGCAATCCGGCGTACTGCGGCAGGTCCTGCCCGGTTGGATCGCAGACGATTCGACGCTGACGGCGCTGATGCCGTACCGCCAAGGCTTGCTGCCATCGGTCCGCGCCTTCGTCGAGCATTTAGCGGCCGAGTTCCCGAAGGCGGTACGCATCTAAATAATGCGATCTGTTGGACCCTGGTCCGGTTGTCGGCGAGGCCGAACATGACGGGCAACCAGGTCTGAGAATGCGGGCTAAGCGCTTGCTGCTTTCGGGTCCGGGTGTTATCTGCGCCCCATGCCCTCGATCCCAATCGAAAACATCCGCAATTTCGCGATTATCGCCCATATCGATCACGGCAAATCGACGCTGGCCGACCGGCTGATCCAGTCGACCGGCGGGCTCGAAGCGCGCGAAATGGTCGAGCAGGTGCTCGATTCCATGGATATCGAGCGTGAGCGCGGCATCACCATCAAGGCGCAGACGGTGCGGCTGAACTACCGCGCCCGCGACGGCAAGGATTACATCCTCAACCTCATCGACACGCCCGGCCACGTCGACTTCGCCTATGAGGTCAACCGTTCGCTCGCCGCCTGTGAGGGTTCGCTGCTGGTGGTCGACGCGTCGCAAGGCGTCGAGGCGCAGACGCTCGCCAACGTCTACCAGGCGCTCGACAACAATCACGAGATCGTGCCGGTGCTCAACAAGGTCGATCTGCCGGCCGCCGAGCCCGACAAGATCAAGCAGCAGATCGAGGATGTCATCGGGCTCGATGCCTCTGACGCGATCCTGATCTCGGCGAAGACCGGCCTCAATGTTCCCGAAGTGCTTGAAGCTATCGTGCACCGCCTGCCGGCGCCCAAGGGCGACGCCTCGGCGCCGCTCAAGGCATTGCTGGTCGATTCTTGGTACGACGCCTATCTCGGCGTCGTCGTGCTGTTTCGTGTCGTCGATGGCGTCCTGAAAAAAGGCCAGCGCATCCACATGATGGGCACTGACGTGTCTTACGAGGTTGATCGCGTCGGCGTGTTCACGCCCAAGCGCGTCGAGTTCAGCGAACTCGGCCCTGGCGAGATCGGGTTTTTGACCGCCTCGATCAAGGAAGTCGCCGACACTCGCGTCGGCGACACCATCACCGACGAGAGGAGGCCCGTTGCCGCGCCGCTGCCCGGCTTCCGCCCGGCGATCCCGGTGGTGTTCTGCGGCTTGTTTCCGGTCGACGCCGCGGATTTCGAAGACCTGCGTGCCGCGATGGGCAAGCTCCGCCTCAACGACGCGAGCTTCACCTTCGAGATGGAAACCTCAGCCGCGCTCGGCTTTGGCTTCCGCTGCGGGTTTCTCGGTCTGCTCCATCTCGAAATCATCCAGGAGCGGCTCGAGCGCGAATTCAATCTCAACCTGATCGCGACAGCGCCGTCGGTGATCTACAAGATCAAGCTGCGCAACGGCGAGAATCTGGAAATTCATAATCCGGTCGATATGCCGGATCCGAACCATATCGAGGAAATGCAAGAGCCGTGGATCGAGGCGACGATCCTGACGCCCGACGAATATCTCGGCTCGGTGCTCAAACTCTGCCAGGATCGCCGCGGCGAGCAGAAGGAGCTGACTTATGTCGGCAACCGTGCGCTCGCCAAATACAATCTGCCGCTGAACGAAGTGGTGTTCGATTTTTACGATCGGCTGAAATCCGTTTCGCGCGGCTATGCCTCGTTCGACTATCACCTCACCGATTATCGCCCGGCCGATCTCGTCAAGCTGCAGATGCTGGTCAACGGCGAACCGGTCGACGCGCTGGCGATGCTGGTGCACAGGACGCGCGCCGAGAGCCGCGGCCGCGCCATGGCCGAGAAGCTCAAAGAGCTGATCCCGCCGCATATGTTCCAGGTGCCGATCCAGGCCGCGATCGGCGGCAAGATCATTGCGCGTGAAACCGTCCGTGCCTTCAGGAAAGACGTCACCGCCAAATGCTACGGCGGCGACGTTTCGCGCAAGCGCAAGCTGCTCGACAAACAGAAGGAAGGCAAAAAGCGCATGCGCCAGTTCGGCAAGGTCGACATCCCGCAGGAAGCCTTCATCGCGGCGCTGAAGGTTGACGTCTGACGCCGACGCCCGCTCAGGAAAATAATCGCGGCGCAAATTCCAGCAGCCGAAGAGCGGCAATTCCGATCAACTTTTCGCAATGCCGTCTGCATTTCATCGCTTGCCTCATTGAGGTAGTATGTCGCTATAATAATCAAAGCGCGTTGCAACTCGGAGGACCGCCATGCCGGATCGCTTCTCCACTCTCCGCAGCTTCTCAACTCATCAGCACTGGTGCAGCTTCGTCAGGTTGCCGCTGTTCCTCATCTGCGCGTTTTTCGCTGCCGAAACGGTTTGGGCGCAGTCCGGAACCTCCTCAGGTTCGCCCTCCCAGCAGGACAACAGCTGCTCCGGCGACAATGGTGGCCTTACGCTTTCACCGGGATTCTGTGCGACTGTCTTTGCCGATAATATCGGTCACGTCCGCCACATGGCCGTGGCGCCCAATGGCGTGCTCTATGTCAATACCTGGAGCGGCCGCTATTTTCATAACGACACGCCGCCGGCCGGTGGCTTTCTGGTGGCGCTCAAGGATTCAAACGGTGACGGCAAGGCCGACGTGATCGAGCGCTTCGGCGATGGTGTCGCGCAAGGTTCCGCAGGTGGCAGCGGCATCGCATTTTACAACGGCGCAGTTTACGCCGAGCAGAACGACAAGATCATCCGCTATGCCATCCCAGCGGATTCGATTGCGCCTCGCGGTTCGCCGGAGATCGTCGTCTCGGGACTGCCGCTTACCGGCGATCACCCTATGCACCCCTTCGTTATTGACGCGCAGGGTCACATCTATGTCGATCTCGGCTCGGCGACCAATTCCTGCCAAGCCGACAACCGCATGCCGAACTCGCCCGGGCACGATCCCTGCACCGAGTTGGAGACACGCGCCGGCACTTGGCTCTATGACGCCAACAAAACCGGCCAGCATTTCGCGGCGGCGGAGCGCTACATCACCGGGCTGCGCAACGGCGAAGGATTCGGTTTCGATTCATCCGGGCGGCTGTTTGCGACGCAGCATGGCCGCGATCAGCTCTCGCAGAATTTTTCCAAGCTTTACACGCCGGCGCAAAGCGCTGAACTGCCCGCCGAGGAAATCGTGCTGCTGCAAAAAGGCTCGGACTACGGCTGGCCAGAATGCTATTACGACCGCGACCAGCAGAAGCTCGTTCTGGCGCCGGAATATGGCGGCGATGGCGGCAAGAAGATCGGCGTCTGCGCCGACAAGACGGCGCCGGTGGCGTCATTCCCCGGCCATTGGGCGCCGAACGATCTCCTGATCTATACCGGCAAGGCCTTTCCGGCCGCCTATCATGACGGCGCTTTCGTCGCCTTCCATGGTTCGTGGAATCGCGCGCCGCTGCCGCAGGGTGGCTACAATGTGGTGTTCCAGCCGCTCAAGGACGGCAAGGCTGCCGGCGACTTTATCGTCTTCGCCGATGGTTTCGCCGGTGCGATCAAAGAACCCGGCCAGGCGGCGTTCCGCCCGACCGGGCTCGCGATGGCGGCCGACGGCGCGCTCTTTATTTCTGACGACAAGCACGGCCGGATCTGGCGGGTCACCTATCACGGCGCGGCCGACGCGCCGATCGCGCCGGCGCCGGCACCCAAGGTCGCCGCCGCGAATGTCGGCGAGCCTGGGCCGCCGGAAGGCATCCATCCCGACGCCGGCCGGCTCAGCACGGCTTCCTTGTCGATTCCTCCCGGCGCGACCAAGGAGCAAGTCGCGCTCGGCGACAGGATTTTCCACGGCGAGGAGGCGGGCGGCACCTGTAACGGCTGCCACGGCTCGGACGCGCGCGGCGGCCCGCAGGCGCCGTCGCTTGTCAAAGGCCGCTGGTTGATCGGCGATGGCAGCCTCAAGTCGATCACGGAAACCATCGTCAATGGTGTGCCGCGGCCGCACAATTACGAAGTGCCGATGCCGCCGAAGGGCGGCGCGCAACTGTCGGATTCCGATGTTGCGGCCGTCGCGGCTTATGTCTGGGCGATCGGCCAGACCCGCGGCGGCTCGTAGCGAGCGCCGATTATTGGTCGGCGGGCTAGTGGATCACGATCGTCGTCGCGCCCATGCCTTCGCGCTCGACGATACTATAGAGGGTCGCGGCATTGCTGGGATCGAGCCGCACGCAACCGTGCGAGGCCGGCCCGCCGAGCCGCGCAATCTCGTAGGTGCCGTGAATGGCAAAGCCGCCGTAAAAGAAGATCGAATGCGGCATCGGCGAATTGTAATATTTCTTTGAGTACCAGCGCCGCGCCAGCATTTGCGGGTGATAGGTGCCGGGCGGTGTGACATAGCCGGCGCGCGCCGTCGAGACCCGCCAATTGTAGCGCGGCATCCCGTCCACCGTTACCGACATGCGCTGACTGGAACGATCGATATTGACGACGACGGACGCTTCGGCGCTGGTGACCGCGCCGAACACGACCAAGCCCAAAGCGTAAAGCACGCGAATGCGCAACGAGCTACGCGAGAAACTGCGCAAGAGACCGAGCAAAAAACCGAGCATGACACTTCCCAGCCCTGTTATGCCGAACGGATGCAACCTCAACCAACGATCTAGCTTAGCGCTCAATCGCGCATATTTGTAAAGTTACCGGCGGCGCGACGGTTAATCGCGAGCGCAGGCGCCATCAAATAAACAACACTCGTCAGACATGAATTAGCAACGATGACAGCCTTCGATCTGTTCAGTATCGGCTATTCCAACATCCCGGCGGATCGCTTTATTGCGATGCAGCGCGCCGCCGGCGTGAGCGCGATCGCCGATGTGCGCTCGACGCCGTTCTCTCGCTTCTGTCCTTGGTTTTCGGCCAAGAATCTGGCGCCGCTGCTTGCCGCATCCGGCATCGGCTACACCACTTATGGCGTCGAGCTTGGCGGGCGGCCGAACGATCCCGCGCTCTATCGCGACGGCATTGCCGATTTCGAAGCCATGGCGCGGCAGGCGTCTTTCCAGGCCGGCCTCGATCGTCTGGTCGCGGAGGCGGCACGCAGCCGGCTCTGCATGATGTGCTCGGAACGCGAGCCGCTCGAATGCCATCGCTGTCTATTGATTGCGCGGGCGCTGGCGGCGCGCGGTCTCACTGTCGGCCATATTCTGCATGACGGCGATATCGAGCCGCATGCGGTGACCGAACAGCGGCTGCTCGCGCTCGAAGGCAACGAAGCAAATCTCTTCGTAACTGGACACGGTGAGCGACTCGCGGCAGCGTATCTGCGCCGCGTCCGCGCCGTCGCCTATCGCAGCAAGCCAGGCGCGTCCGGCAAAACTGCTAAGACGGGTCAGACGAGTCAGTCCGGAGCGAAGAAGAAAGCCGCAAAATAGGAAAAGATGATGCCCGCCCCTTTTCGCTTTCTGCACAGCGTGGCGATCGTTGCGGCTGTCTCGGCCGCGGTCGTTGCCGGCACCTGTTCCGCGCGCGCGCAAGCCAATGCCGACCCGACGCCGCCGGGCACGCTTAATCCGGCGCCGTTGCCGCCGCTCGAAAATCCGAATGCGCCGGGCACGCCGGCCAAGGAATTGTTCGCGCGCAAGACCGAGCCGCTCGCCGGACCGGCGCGCTCGATCGGCGGCTATGCCGACGGCTGCCTGTCCGGCGGCGTTGCGCTGCCGATCACCGGACCGAACTGGCAGGTCATGCGGCTGTCGCGCAATCGCAATTGGGGCAATCCGGCGCTGATTACTTTTCTCGAGCGGTTCGCCGCGCATGCCAAGCAGGAATGGAACGGGCTCTTGGTCGGCGACATGTCGCAGCCGCGCGGCGGGCCGATGATCTCGGGCCATGCCAGCCATCAGATCGGGCTCGATGCCGATATCTGGTTCACGCCGATGCCCGATCACGTCTTGACGCGCGAGGAGCGTGAAATGAACGGCGCGGTGAACATGGTGCAGACCGACGGGCGCGACGTCGATCACAAAGTGTGGACGCCCGAGCGCACGGCGCTCATCCGCACCGCGGCAATGGATCCGGCGACGACGCGGATTTTCGTCAATGCCGCGATCAAGAAGGAAATGTGCAGCGAGGCCGGATCAGATCGCGCCTGGCTGTCGAAGGTACGGCCGTGGTGGGGCCATGCCGAGCATTTCCACGTCCGCATCGCCTGCCCGGCCGACAGTGCCGAATGCAAGCCGCAGCCGCCGCCGGATCCAGGCGACAGTTGCGGCCACGAGCTCGATTTCTGGTTCAAGGAATCGACATTACATCCGGCGCCGCCGCCTACTCCAGCGAAGCCGAGGCCGGCGATGACGCTCGCCGGTCTGCCACCGGCCTGCAAGCAGGTGGTCAACGCGCCGTAAAGTTCGCGAAAGAGAAGCTAAAACCCTGGCGTGCCGAATATCGTGTGCTGCGCCGTGGTGGCGGCGTAGATCAGCGCTGCCGCACCAATGGTGATCGTGATCGCGAAAGTCAGCGACATTTCGTTCGGCACTTTGGCCAGCGGTGGCAGACCGCGCCAAAGAATGTAGAGGCCGTAAAAGCCCAACAACACGAGGAAATGCAGGCCCGGAAGCAACAAAAAGATTCCGGCAAGCCAAACCGGTGTGAACGAGTAGACGGCGAGCTTGAAAGCGCTGTCGAAATTGCGGCGTCCGCCGAACAACGGCGCCAGGACCTGAATGACAAGCGCAATGACCAGCACGCTGGCGCAAGCCGTCACGTAACCGAAAATCGCGCCGAACAAGCCGTCAAG
Source organism: Xanthobacteraceae bacterium (assembly GCA_035483735.1). Taxonomy (GTDB): domain Bacteria; phylum Pseudomonadota; class Alphaproteobacteria; order Rhizobiales; family Xanthobacteraceae; genus BOG-931. The sequence goes on from DATHPQ010000089.1 coordinate 61,278, forward strand.
GAGCGGTGTGCGCACGATCGCGCCGCTTTGTGCCAAGGCGCCGATCAGACAAGCTCCGATAAAGCCGAACAGGCTCGGAATAATCGCAAACAGCGTCACATAACGAGTCAGCACATAGGCCGGATCGTCATTCTCGCGCTCGATCGCCTGCCATTCGGCGCGCGGATCGATGAGGATGGATTTCGCGCGCAATGCTGCGTTCATGATGCGAATGCCTTATGCATGCGTTTTGGCGTCCTCGCGCAGCATGGCGGCGCCTTTTTCCGCGATCATCATTGTCGGCGCATTGGTATTGCCGGATGTGATGCTCGGCATCACCGAAGCGTCGATGATACGCAGCCGTTCGAGGCCTGCGACCCGCAGCCGCTCGTCGACCACCATCATCGGATCGCTCGGCAGTCCCATTTTCGCCGTGCCGACGGGATGAAAGATAGTGGTGCCGATATCGCCTGCGGCCCTGATCAAAGCCTGCTCGTCGTCGTTCGGCACGGCGGCACCCGGCAAATATTCGGCGGGATGAAACGGCGCGAGCGCCGGCTGCGAAGCGATGCGCCGGGTCAGCCGGATCGCGCGCGCGGCGATGCGGCGGTCATCATCGGTCGACAGATAGTTCGGCTTGATCGCCGGCGGATCGGACGGCTCGGCTGAGCGCAGCCGCACGGTACCGCGGCTGGTCGGCCGCAGATTGCAGACGCTCGCGGTGAAAGCGGGAAATTTGTGCAGCGGGTCGCCGAACTTATCGAGCGACAGCGGCTGCACATGATATTGCAGATTGGCGCGGTCCTGATCGCCGTCGGAGCGGGTGAACAGGCCGAGCTGCGATGGCGCCATGGTCAGGGGCCCGCGCCGGAACAGCGCATATTCGGCGAGCATGCGCGCGAAGCCGAGCGGCGCGTGATAGCGCTCGTTCAGCGTGGTGATGCCGTCGACTTTATAGATCATACGCAGCTGCAGATGATCCTGCAGGTTCGCGCCGACACCGGGCCGATCCAGCACGACCGGAATGCCATGCTGCTGCAAATGCGCCGCCGGCCCGACGCCGGAGAGCAGGAGAATTTGCGTCGAACCGATCGAGCCCGCGGCAAGAATGACTTCGCTGCGGCAGCGCGCCATACGCGCTTGCCCGTTTTGCTTCCAGCGCACGCCCGTGGCGCGCTTGCCGTCGAAGACGACGCCTTCGACCAGACAGCCGGTTTCAAGCCGCAAGTTCGGCCGGTCGAGCACAGGCTTGAGAAAAGCGCGCGCCGTCGACACGCGCCGGCCGCGCTTCTGGTTGACGTGAAAGGCGCAGCAGCCTTCGTTGTCGCCGCGATTGAAGTCGGGGATGGATTTGATGCCGGCTTGTTCGACCGCGGCGCGGAATGCATCGAGCAAATCCCAGCGCACGCGCGGCGCCGACACCGGCCATTCGCCGCCGGCCCCATGCGCGGCGCTCTCGCCCATAAAGTGATCTTCGTGCTTTCTGAAAAACGGCAACACGTCGTTCCACCCCCAGCCATTAAGGCCGAGTTGCCGCCAATGATCGTAGTCCGCCGCCTGTCCGCGCATATAGATCATGGCATTGATGGCGGATGAACCGCCGATCACCTTGCCGCGCGGGTAATTGAGACTGCGGCCGTTCAGTCCCGCTTCCGTTTCGGTCTTGAAGCACCAGTCCGAGCGTGGATTGCCGATAGCGAACAGGTAGCCGACGGGAATGTGAAACCAGATCCAATTGTCGCGTCCGCCGGCTTCGAGCACGAGCACGCGCTTACTCGGATCGGCGGACAGCCGGTTGGCAAGCAGACAGCCGGCCGAACCGGCGCCGATAATGATGTAATCGTAGTCGCCGGCGATCGTTTCTATGTCGGGCAAATTCGCTCCCCTTTTACCTTGCCCTGCGGCAATATATTTCCGCGAACATAGCAGCGGGATCAGGCGTGGGAAGGGGCCAAGCTTGTCCCGTGTTGCGCCAGGCCCTATTATTGAAAATGCG
>DATHPQ010000090.1:0-2697 GCA_035483735.1 Xanthobacteraceae bacterium
GCTGCCGCCCTTCGACCTGCATTGTCCGTTGCTCTCATTGCCGCTGGCCTTCGGCGCCGAGCCCACGACGATTCCGGCCGGAGTTCCTTATCTCAGCGCACCCGCAAGCCGCGTCGCCTATTGGCGCGACCGCCTTCCGCCTGGGAATCTGCGCGCCGGCTTCGTCTGGTCGGGCTCGCGCGCCCACAAGAACGATGCCAATCGTTCGATCGCGCTTGCGCGGCTCGAACAGCTGTTCGCGAACCTGCCGTTGGCTTGCTTCAGCCTGCAACGCGAGATGCGCGATGCCGATCGCGAAGTCTTGCGGCGGCTGCCGAACCTGATCGATCTGGGGCCCGAGCTTTCCGATTTCGCGGAGACCGCCGCCGTCATCTCGTTGCTGGATGTCGTGGTTTCGGTCGACACCGCGGTGGCCCATCTGGCGGGCGCCTTGGGCAAGCCGGTCGTGATCCTGCTGCCTCACGCGGCGGATTTTCGCTGGATGCGAGATTGCGATGACACGCCCTGGTACAGAAGCGCAAAACTGCTGCGGCAGCCGGTTTTTGGCGACTGGGACAGCGCCATCCGACGGCTGGCCGGTGAATTGCGCGGGATTGCTGAGGCAAAAACAGGGGAGGCCTGAGCCATTAGGATTTCGTTAACCACGTCTGTTTACTGATTGGTGACGATTGCGGCGACGAGTTGTCGTCCAAAGTGGGCCGCAGGGAGCGCCTCATGACCGAGCAAATTCACCTCGTGGTGGCCACGCCCTGCTTCGGCGGCCAGGTTTCCACCCTCTACGTCAATTCGATATTCGCCCTACAGCGCGCGGTGCGTTCGCTGTCGAATGTGCGGCTCAAGATCGAACTTCGCGATGGCGATGCGCTGATCACGCGCGCCCGCGCCAACCTGATGACGTCGTTTCTCGACGATCCCACGGCGACCCATCTTCTGTTCATCGACGCCGACATCGGCTTCACGCCCGATCAGGTGTTCCGGCTGATCGAGTCCGCGGCGGATGTCGTGGCCGGCGTCTATCCGATCAAGCGCGTCAACTGGGAGAAGGCGCAGCGCGCGTTTGCGGCCGGACGGCCGAATGTGCCGGCGGCTTCGCTCGACTACGTGCTCGAGATCAACGATCCCGATCATGTCGCGGTCGTCAACGGTTTTACGCGGGTTCGCTACGCCGGGACCGGATTTCTGATGATCCGCCGCCACGTCTTCGAAAAGATGTGCGCGCATCCGGACTATGCGCCGCTGCAATTCTTTCGCGAGCACTCGCATGACGCATTGGCAGGAAGCCCGAACCGCTTTGCGCTGTTCGAATGCATGATCGATCCCGCGACCGGCACCTATCTCAGCGAGGATTTCGCTTTCTGCAAACGCTGGACCGACATCGGCGGCGAAATCTGGGCCGATCTTCAGAGCAGCCTCGACCATGTCGGCCCGTCGGTATTTCGGGGTAACGTCGCCTCGCAGTTTGCAAGCCCGGCGCAGGCGAGCGATGCAGCCTGAAGCAGCACTTTCACCTCGAACCGGCATTCCCCGGCCGCGCTGCGCCGAGCATATCGGTCTTGCCAGACTGACGAGAGCGTTCGAGGCAGGCCACGACCTTCGCCCGTTGTGGCGACGGCTGATTGCGCGCCTGCTCGACGGCAGCATCGAAGCGGGCGAGGGGCTCGATCTCGCGCTCATCGCGCAACTGCTTGGCGACAAAGAAGCCGGCCTCGCGATCCAGCAGACGATCCTCGCTTCGCATCAATTGTTCCGGTCGCCTTGCGCAGCAAAACCTCCCCATTTGCGGGTTCTGGCGCTGGCGGCCGCCAGCGATATCGGCAGCAACACGCCGATCGAATTCCTGCTCGAAAGCAGCGGCATCGAGTTGACCACGCTTTATGTGATGCCTGATATCGATTGGCCCAACTGGCTGCCCGATCACGACGTCGCCATCGTGATCGCGTCCGATTCCGACGATTGCCGCATCGCCTTGGAAAAGATCGCCCGCGTCGCGCCGAACTGGCCGCGGCCGCTGCTCAATCCGCCTGAACTCGTCGGCCATCTCGATCGCGACAAGTTGCACGGCCGGCTCGGTGGCATCGAAGGACTTGAAATCCCGCAAACGATAGGCGTGACGCGCGAGCAGCTTTTGAAGCTTTCACAATCGGCACTCGTACTTTCCGGCGTCGCTTCCGATCTTGCCTTTCCCATCATTGTGAGACCGCGCGGTTCGCATGCCGGCAAAGGCCTTGCAAAGCTTGACGACGTCGGCGCGATCGAGCGCTATCTCGGCGAACATGCGGAAGACTTGTTCTTTGCGTCGCGCTTTGTCGATTATCGCAGCGATGACGGTCTGTTCCGAAAATACCGCATCGTCCTGATCGATGGGCGGCCCTATGCGTGTCATCTTGCCATCGCCGATCGCTGGGATATCTGGTATCTCAACGCGCAGATGGCGCAGAGCACTGGCAAGCGCCGTGAGGAAGAGACTTTCATGCAGGTGTTCGATGCCGGCTTTGCGCAGCGTCATGGCGCGGCGTTATCCGGCCTGTCGAAGCGCATCGGGCTTGACTACTTCACGATCGATTGCGCGGAAACCAGAGATGGATCATTATTGATCTTCGAGGCCGACAACACGGCGATCGTCCACGACATGGACCCGCCGGATGTCTTTCCGTACAAGGTGCCGCAGATGCGAAAAGTTTTCGATGCATTCGCTGC
>DATHPQ010000091.1:0-2465 GCA_035483735.1 Xanthobacteraceae bacterium
GGAGCAGCGCAAACGCGCCGGAATGCAGGCCGTTCTGGCGTTGGAAAATGCTCCGACCCGGTCAACGATCCTTCAATCGATCGACGCGGCCGTTGCCGGCCAGGCGCGAATGAAGGCGCGGCTCGGGCGGCTCGCGGAAGCTGAGGTCGATTCAAGACGCGCCTTGCTGTCGAGACTTCAGGATACCGGCAAATACAACTCCACCACCGCGCGCTACGTGATGAATCTCGCCGACATCCTCGTCGAAGAAGGGCGCTACGAGGAAGCCGAGCAGTTGACCCGCGTCGCGGTCGATATCAACCGGACGGTTGGCCTCGCCGACGACTCACAGGCCACCGTCACTCCGTTGGCGCACCTGGCCGGCATCCTGAGGCTGGAGCGCAAGAACGAGGAGGCCAATACGATCTTTAACCAGATCGATGCGGCAGTCGCTAAATGGGATCCGCAGCGCCGGCAGGCATTCGAGCTCAACCCGTCGCGCATTCTATCGCTCTATACATCGGGCCAGGTCGACGCAGGCGTCGCCGCCGCCGAGCAGCTGGTCAAGCGGCAGGTCCAGCGCGTCGGCGAAAATCATTTCGACGCCGCATCCGCCCATGGAACGCTTGCCATCGGGCTGATGCGCGCCGGACGCGACGCCGATGCGAGCCGCGAATTCAAGATAGCCATTCCCGTCATGCTGGCGAACGCGCAGGAAAATGCTGACGACGAAGACACGACGCTGGTGGCTGCGCGTAGCCTGCGGCTCCAAACCTTCGTCGAAAGCTATTTTACTCTGTTAGCCCGCACCCAGGGTGCAACCGATGCGGTCGGCGAGGAGACCTTCGGCCTCGCCGATTCCGTCCGCGGCCATACGGTGCAGCAGGCGCTGGCCGCTTCCAGCGCCCGCGCGGCCGCCCACGATCCAGCCTTGGCCGACCTCGTGCGCAAGGAGCAGGATCTCACCAAACAGGTCAACGCTCAGCTCGGCGCCTTGAATAACGTGCTGGCGATACCCTCGAGCGAGCGCGACGAGAAGGGCGTCCAGCAAATCCAGGCGGCAATCACAACCCAGCGCGCCGAGCGCGACAAAGCGCGGTTGGAGATCAAACAAAAGTTTCCCGCCTATGCCGAGCTCGTCTCACCCAAGCCGCCGAACGTGCAAGAGATCAGAGCGACGCTCACCGAAAATGAGGCGATGCTGTCATTCTATTTCGGACAGGATAGCGCCTTTGTCTGGGCCGTTCCGAAGTCGGGGCCGATCGCTTTTGCGGCGGTGAACGCCAAGATCGGCGATGTCGAGACGAAGATTCGCAAGCTGCGCGAGGCGCTCGAGCCGCAGGCGGCGATGATCTCGGATATTCCGCCCTTCGATCTCAAACTTGGTTACGAGCTTTACGAGCTGTTGCTCAAGCCGGTCGAAAGCGGCTGGAAGCCTGCCAAAAATCTCATCGTCGTCACTAACGGCGCGCTCGGCCTGTTGCCGCTGTCGCTGTTGCCGACGGCGCCGTCAGAAATCAAAGAGGACGAAGAGCCGCTGTTCGCCGGCTATCGCCAAGTGCCGTGGCTCGCCCGCACCCACGCGGTCACGAGCATCCCATCGGCGGCGGCGCTGCGCACGCTGCGGCAATTGCCGCCCGGTAAGGCTGGCCGCGGCGGGCTGGTGGCCTTCGGCGATCCCTACTTCAACAAGGATCAGCAATCTGAGGCGGAAGGCGCTGGAAAAACCCTTGAGGCCAAGCTCGACACTGATGTTCAAACCGCCGACGCCGGCAGCAACGTCACGCGCGGGTTACCATTGAAGCGCCGCAGCAGCCCGAAGCTCGAGGGCGTCGATAGCGCCGAGATTGGTCTTCTGCCGCGGCTGCCCGATACCGCCGACGAATTGAAGTCGATCGCGCTGGCGCTCCAGGAAGACCCTTCGAAGGTGCTCTTCCTTGGAAAGGAAGCGAAAGAGAGCGCGGTGAAGACGATGAACCTCTCCGGCTTCAAGATCCTGGCCTTCGCTACCCACGGCCTGGTGCCGGGCGAACTCAACGGCTTGACGCAGCCGGCGCTCGCGTTGTCCGCGCCTGTGGTGACCGGCGAAGACGGCGACGGGCTCCTAACCATGGAAGAGATCCTCGGCCTGAAGCTCGATGCCGACTGGGTGATCCTGTCGGCCTGCAACACCGGCGCTGGCGCCGGGGCCGGCGCGGAGGCGGCCTCGGGACTGGGCCGCGCCTTCTTCTACGCAGGCACACGCGCGCTCCTGGTCACCAACTGGTCGGTGCATTCCCAGTCGGCGCGGCAGCTCGTCACCGACCTGTTCAAGCGGCAGGCCGAGGACCCGAAAATCGGGCGCAGCGAAGCGCTGCGGCAGGCCATGCTTTCCCTGATGGACGGACCCGGCTACCTTAACGGCGAGGGCAAGACGGAATTCGCCTATGCGCATCCGTTGTTCTGGGCGCCCTATACCATCATCGGCGACGGCGGCGTGCGATGAC
>DATHPQ010000092.1:0-28328 GCA_035483735.1 Xanthobacteraceae bacterium
TCCCACCAGGCGCGGGCGTGACGGAGAAAGCGGCGCTTGGTCGGTTCCGGCCAGCTTTGCCAGATGTCCCGCGTGAACGGGCGCAGTGCGTCGATCGCCGAACGCCAATCCTGGCCGGGCACGAGGTCGTGGGCGATGACACGGCGCAACCAGCGCAAAACATCGGAAATATCGGTGCCGAATGGCACGTCGGCGGCGTCGATCTTGAGCGGCTCGATGGCGCGGTGCGGCTGCGGCAACAGGCCCCGTCGCGAAATTGCGGTAATCTTGCCGCGATGCCCGGCGCGCAGCAGCGACAAGACATAGTCGACCATGGTGAGGCCGCTCCCCATGATCAGGACCGCTTCATCCATGGCGACGCCGGATTCCTGCGGTTCGCGCCACGGGCTCACGCCGCACGGTCCGTGTGCATTCGGCGGCGCCTCGTTGCCGGTCGCGAGTACGGCGATATCGCCGACATGACTGGAACCGTCGGTAAGTTTGACCTCGACGCCAAAGCGCGTGGAGCGCAGCGACACGCATTCGCCGCGCAGAACGTGAAGCTGCTGACGCGGGGAACATCCGACGCGATGCGTCTGCAAGAGGCTTCCGAGATAGCGGCCGTAGATTTCGCGGGGGACGAAACAGAAGTCGCCACCGCAGCCGAGGCCGCTATCGAGATCGTTCGCGGTCAGCCAATTCCAAAAATGCCCCGGCTCGTCCGGGAACGCACTCATATTGCTGGCGCGGACATTGAGGAGATGCTGTGGATTACGGGTGCTGTAGGCGAGTCCCAATCCGGCGGTGTCGGATTTCTCGACAATGGTGGCCTGCACCGGCCGTGCCGGATTGCGCAACAGATGACAGGCCAGCAGCACGCCGGTGGCGCCGCCGCCGATAATGACCACACGAATATCGCCGTCGGGAAACATGCGCCGTCTCCATGGAACTGCGGTCCCTTGGAGGACTATTGTATATTAAATCTATCTATAAAAAGAAATATGCGATCTAGCCGCGGGCCCTCAGGGCTCGCTTAGCCCCGGGCAGGTCGCGCATCTCGGCCAGCGTGCGGTGGTCGAGGATAGTGGCGATGGCGTTGCGCACTTCGAGCATCATCAGCCGCACCGCGCATTTCTTCTCGTTCGGGCAATCGTCGCAGCGCTGGTAGGCGGTTCGGCTAGCGCAAGCAATCGGCGCGAGCGGCCCATCGAGCACGCGGATGACATGGCCGACGCGGATTTCTTCGGCCGGGCGGGCGAGCATATAGCCGCCTTCCTTGCCGGTTTTGCTGCGCACGAAGCCGGCCTTGCGCAAGTCCCCGAGGATGCCGTCGAGGAATTTCTTCGGGATATTATTCGCGGTCGCAACGTCGGTCACGAAAGCAAGCTGGCCCTCGGGAAGGCCGGCAAGATGGACCAGTGCCTTGAGACCGTACTTGCCTTTTCGTGTCAGCATCTGTCCGTCGTCCCAATAACAATCGCAAGCGACTTGCGCCGGCAGGTACCAATATGGGCGCTATAGGGCCGCATCTATCACATTTTTTATGGATAATACGAGTTTTTGATCGTGGGCGGATTGCTGAGCCGCAAAAAGAAATGGCCGGGCAGGAGCCCGGCCATTGACGTCTTGGTTCAATGCTACTTTTGTTAGTTCGACGCCGACTCTCCTGCATCGAGCGGCTCGACCTTGACCAGCGAATGGTCGTGGTTGCTGCCGACCCAGAAGGTCACCGGACTGGTCGAATTGTCGAGCGCTACCGTGCGCATATTGGTGTCGCTCGGCATCAGATATTCGACGCTGGTTCCAGTCTTCGGGTCGGTCCGCACCACGCGGTCGGTGCTCATGGTCGAAGACCAGAGCTCACCGTTCTTGTCGAACTGCGCGCGGTACGGGAACGTGTACGGCGGCAGGCTGTACTCGGTGAACTGCTCGGTCTTGGGATCGAACACGGCGACCTTGTTGCCGCGGTATTCGGCGATGGTGAGTCGGTCCTGATCGTCGATCTCGAGCCGCCGCATGCGCGAATGCAAGGTCGGCGGCGTGTACCAGGTCACCTGCAAGGTCTTGGCGTCGAGCTTGCCGAGGTGGCCGTCATCGAATTCGGCCATCCACAGATTGTTATGGGAGTCCGAAATCACCTGATAGATGCCGTAACGCCGGCCCGGCGGCAGCGCATCGGTCGGATGGAATTTCTCCCAATTGCCGCTCGCGAGGTCGACACGGAAGATATCCTGCGTGCCGACGCTCTTGGTCCATACTTTGCCGTCGACGTCGTGGCGCAGGCCGGTGAAGTTGAGCTGCACTCGGACGTCGTTGAATTGCGGCGCCAGCGGATAATAGGTGACCTCGCCTGTCTTCGGATCGAGATTGCCGAGCGAGCCCTGATACATGGTGTCGAACCAGTATTTGCCCGCCTTGTCAGGCTCGAGCGACAACAGGCCGGTCGGCGCGTCGGGCTTGAACGTCTTGATCGGATATTCGGTGAGCTTGAGCGTCTTCGGATCGAATTTCGAGATGAACATCTCGCCGAAATCGGTGTACCAGATGCTGCCGTCCTTAGCGACCTGCACGTCGTGCGGCTCGGTCGTGTTCCGTCCCATATCGTATTCGGTGACGATGGCGCGGGTGGCGCGGCCGGTCGGGCGTGGCAGTGTCTTGAGTTCGTAGGGCCACTTGTCCACTGCGCTGAGATTGATGGTGGCCAGATATTCGGCGGCTTGCCGGTATTGCTCCGGATTGCCGGCGCGGGAGCGGTCGAGCATGGGCTGTGGCTTCACCGGCTGGCTGACCGCGCCGTAGCCCATCATGCGCGACACCACCTGCATCCACTCGTCGACATTGTGGGTCGAGCGCGCGATGCGTTCCATCGTGTGACAGCTCGTGCAGTTGAGCAGGAACGCCTTCTGCTCCTCGGTGCCGGGGAAGCTCATCATCCATTCGGCATTGGTGAGCTGGCCGGCGAGATTCTTGGTTTTGTCGAGCTTGAGATCGACACTCGCCGTCTTCTCGGAGACGACGTCGGTCGATGCGGGCGCCGCAAGGTCATAGCCGACGGCGCGGATGGCGAGCGTATAGTGGCCGGGCTCGAGCCGGTTCTCCGGGAAGACGTAGTGGCCTTTGGCATCGCTGGTCACGCTGACCGAAACGATGGACCCGTCCTTGTGCGCGGTGACGACGACGCCTTCCATGGCGCCTTCGGTCTGCGACGTGACTTGTCCGGAAATTGCGGCCGGCCCTGGCGTTGCCGGTCCCTGACTATCCGCGCGTGCCGCAGAGGATGCGCCTTGAACAAGCACGACCGCTAGCGCGGTCATGCCCAGCATGACGACTGATTTCATTGCCCGCTCCCTACGTCATTCTCTCTGCGTTCTTCTTTGGCGTGCAGAGTCGCGGCATCTTGCCCCTGCCACCCGTGCTTGCACAAGGCCCATTCGGGCGGGGCGGGGATGCGTCCGGTGCGGCCAGTCTGGGCGGCCGAGATCAGAGCAGGTGATAGGCCCGCGCCGCAGCATCGAGCAGGAGGCCGGCGAACAGGATCAAGCCGGCGTCGCGGTCGGACTTGAACAACATCAGGCAATTATCGGGGTCGGAAATATCGAGGCGGGCGATTTGCCAGCCGAGATGGGTGGCGAAGGCGGCAAGGCCGAGCGTGAAGATGATGCCGGCGTGGGCGGTAAAGCCTGCGGCGCCGATCAGGATCACGGCGAGCCCGTAAAACAAAGCGAGCATCGGCTTGGTGCGCGCGCCGAACAGCAATGCGGTCGACTTGATGCCGATCAGCGCATCGTCGTCGCGATCCTGATGCGCATAGATCGTGTCATAGCCGATCACCCAGGAAATCGATCCCGCGTAGAGCAAAAGCGCCGGCCAATCGAGCCGCCCGAAAGTGGCCGCCCAGCCCATCAGCGCGCCCCAGGAGAACGCGAGCCCCAGCACGATCTGCGGCCAATAGGTGATCCGCTTCATGAACGGATAGACCATGACGATTGCGAGCGAAGCGATGCCGAGCCCGATGGTGAAGCCGTTGAAGCTGATCAGCACCGCAAAGCCGACCAGCGCCTGCAGGATCAGAAACAGCGCCGCCTGGGCGACGCTCACTTGGCCGGATGGAATAGGACGCGAGCGGGTGCGTTCGACGCTGCCGTCGAGATCGCGGTCGACGATGTCGTTCCAAGTGCAGCCGGCGCCGCGCATGGCGAATGCGCCGATGAAGAACAGGGCGATGTGGGCGAGGCTCGGACCTTTGGCATGCGCCGCGACCGCGGCAAGCGCCGACGACCACCAGCACGGCAACAGCAGCAGCCACGAGCCAATGGGGCGGTCGAGACGCGCCAACCGCAAATAGGGGCGCAACCAGCCCGGAGCGAGCGTGTCGACCCAGTTGCCGGTCGAGTCGGCAACAATCTCCGTTGCTTGCCTCTTGTTCGCTTGAGGCGTCGTTGCCGCCGGGTTCATCGGGCCAGCGGATTGCCGGTCAAAGTATCGAACGTGCCGCGGCCGGTCTTGGTATTGGTCGCCGAATCGACGCTCGGCGTCTTGATGGCGTCGCTCAAGGTCGGCGCCTTCTGCGGCGGGGGGGCATCAGTGTTGCAGGCCATGGTTTTGAATTTGAGCGATTTTTCGTGATTGGTTTTCGAGATTGTGATTGCCTGGTCGGGCACGCCGCACGTCGTCCTGTTGTCTTCGAGGAATTTGATGACGGTCGCTTCGCTGGCGACGAAAGTTGTCAACAGGACGCAGACTTGCTTGCGGTCGACCTTGGCTTTGATCGCGGCCTGTACGGCGTCGGCCCTCTTCTTGGCCTCCCCGCTCAGCTGCGGAAACTGCGAGCACCGGGCTTGCGGGTTACCTGCCGGTCCTCCTGGGGGCCCGCCTGGCATCCCAGCCGGCGGACCGCTGGGCCAACCCGCCCCGCTCTCCGCCCCGCTTGGTACCCCTCCCGGCGGACCGCTGGGCCAAGCTGGCGCGCTTGACGCACCGGGCGCTCCTGGCGGCGGTCCCCATTGCGCCGAGCTCGCGGTCCAGGGCGCAATCCCTCCGATCAGGGCAAACAGCGCCAAAGCGATGGCGAGGCTTCGCTTCATGAGTGGCTCTCTGACCCAGTTTTTCCGCACCCAGCCGCGTCCCGCCCTAGAGAAGCCGATTCTCGGTCGCAGCCCTTAGCGAAAACATTGCCCCATATTTGGGCGGTATTAAAGACTCGCTGAATTCGGCGACATGGGGGCAATCCGGCGCGAAATCGCGGGGTGCGACGTTGACGCTCACCGGCCCTGCATTCACAAGAGCGCAGTTTCACGCGGATTGGCGACAGCGGTGCCCGGCTACGATTTCAAAAGCCCGCGTCTTTACGTCGATGCGCCGCTCGCGGCGGGGGCGGAGATCGCGCTCGAGCGGCCGCAGGCGCATTACCTGAGCCGCGTGTTGCGGCTTAAAGCCGGGGAGGCTGTCCTGGTCTTCAACGGCCGCGATGGTGAGTGGCAAGCGAGCCTTGCCGAGAGCGGCAAGCGCACGGTTTCGCTCGCCGTCGCGGCCCAGACCCGTCCGCAGACCAAGGCTCCGGATCTGCATTATCTGTTCGCTCCGCTCAAATCGGCGCGCCTCGATTACATGGTGCAGAAGGCAGTCGAAATGGGGGTCTCGCGGCTACAGCCGGTCTTGACCCGTTACAGCCAGGTGGCCCGCGTCAATCTCCAGCGCATGCGTGCCAATGCCGTCGAGGCGGCCGAGCAGTGCGGAATCCTGTCGCTGCCCGAGATCGGCGAGCCGCAGCCACTCGCAAGCCTGATCGCACAATGCGAGCAGAAGCCAGAGCCTGGGCGGTGGCTGATATTTTGCGATGAAGATGCCGATGCCGCCAATCCGGTCACGGCGTTGCAAGCTTTGCCGCCGCAAGCGCCGCTTGCCGTCCTCATCGGCGCGGAAGGCGGCTTTGCCGCTGACGAGCGTGCGGCCCTGCTCAAACTGCCACGCGTGGCGCGATTGTCGCTCGGCCCGCGCATTCTGCGCGCCGACACGGCCGCCGTGGCGGCGCTGGCGGTGGTTCAGTCCGTCCTTGGGGATTGGCGCTAGAGCGCTATCAGTGGATCATCCACGGCTTGTCGATGCAAACAAAGCTGACGTAATCGCCGTATTTGCGATGCACGCTCGTGACGTGCGACAGGCGACCCCAGCGGGCGCAATAGTCGGCCGCGATCTGTTCGTAACTGGCATCGACATCTGGCGAATAGGGAAAAATGCCGCCGGTGTCGTTGCCGGTAATGCCGATTCCCGGCCCGGCAAACCTGCCGCCATTGCAAAGAGCCACACCGCCGGTCGCCAGGCCGGTCGCCAAGACGACACCGAGCGCGATCAAGACTTTCCGCAACATATGAGCCCGCCTCCGGTCACACAGGACGAGGGCCAATTTAGAACATGCCCAGCGGCTAAGGAACCCGATCCGGGGCAGGACCCGCGCAGACCCGTCATTATTGGCCGTCGCGTAGCCAAAACATCACAGCATGGAATAGGCGCTGGCCACCATGCCGACCGGTCTCTTGTCCACGGAGTTGAGCAGCATGACGCGGCCGAAACTCGTATTGCGGCCGATGCGCACGACGCGGGCGTCGGCGATGATGTCGAAATTCACCGGCCGCAGAAAATGCGTGGTCTGGTCGATCGTGCTCATCGGCCGATAGCCGTTCCAGGCCGCCGAACAGGCGATGACCATGGCGGTGTCGGCAAGCGCCATCAGCGCTTGGCTGCAGACCACGGCGCCGTCGCAGCAAGCTTTTTTGGAAAACGGCAGCCGCACGGTGGCGCCGGGCTGCCAGTCGGCTTGAGCGCCTGCGGGGCGCGAGACCTCGACGCTTTCCACCAGCAGCGCCAGATCCTGCACCCAGGGCGCAAACACCTCCGTCATCAGACGCCCCGCGGCCTGAAGACCGAATCCCGGCTGCGCTGTCTGCAGCTGGTGCACCTCACCCATCGCAAATCCCCCCAGTCTCGGCCGTGGCCGACACGTCTTGATGGTCGACGTAACGCGTGCGCCGGATCCGGAAAGCTTCTCTACGATGAACGGGAGCGGCCGCTGCGGCAGCGCCGCGCTATCCAGCGACACAAAGGCGACACAACGAATCAGAGCAACAGACAAAGAAAGCGTATCACAACGCGAAAAACCGGCGCGCGTTTTGTGTGAAGGTGCGGTGACGTGGCACGTCTTGGCAGCGTCTTGGCGATGACTTGCTGGTGGCCCGCTGGTGGGTTGGCGACCGTACTTTCGTGCGGCGACCGGCGACACGGGACATCTAAGCCACACCTGAACGATATGGTTCTGCGACCCTTGACCGGAACCGGCAGGCGCGGCACGGTTCGCGCGGGGTACGGAGAGGGGCCAGAAAGCCATGTCCGGAGCGTTGTCGGCGGCTATTTCCAAAGCGTTGTCCGGGCGAGTAGCCATCGCGTCGGGCGTCATGCTCAGCATGGCGCTAAGCTTCGCCGCGATCTCGCAGGCGCGGGCGGCGGATTGGTGGGAAAAGGAGTTCTGGATGTCGGGGCCGCGCTATGACCGGGTCATGCCGGCTTGCGACTATCCCCGCGCACTCGACCGCATCATCTCCCAGTTCCATACCAAGGAATACGGCTTCTGGAATTCCGAGCTGCGCATCGTCGGCGTCGAAGACATCAAGGAAACCGCGGTTATGCCGTGGGCGGCGCAATCCATTCCGCGCCGCTTTTGCAGCGGCACGGTGGTGATCAATGACGGCAACCGCCACCCGATGTACTATTCGATCGCCGAAGATACCGGCATGATCGGCATGGATTGGGGCGTCAATTGGTGCGTGGTCGGGCTCGACCGCGACGAGGCCTATAATCCGCAATGCCGCGCGGCGCGGCCGTAATCTGCCGCAATAATTTTTAGCCTCGCGCTTACTGTTTGAGCGCCTCAAGCACGCAATCGCGCAGGCGGGTGTGATCGCGCGCGCCGCGCTGCGCATATTCGATCACCGTCTTGGCGACACGCGCTTTGTCCACCATTCCAGAGCTGCCGGTTTCGGCCGCATCGCCGTCGTTCAAACCAAGCGCGCGGCACACTTCCGCATAGGTGCGGGTCATGGCCGAGATCGCTTCCGGCTCGAAAGCTTCATTCTTGAACAGGCGGTAGATCGGCATGCCATTTCCTTTTGGAGCTTGCCTTGCCGCGCTGGCGAGATCGGCCTGCGGCGCAAGCGCAAGATCGCGCTATGGAAGCGAACGAACGCCGCGAACTTACCCCAGATACGGAACTATACGCGATACCGCGCGCCTTTTTAAGCTGCGTGCGGTCAAATTCCGGCTATCCTTCATGAAGCCCTGATCTAGCTTTACATTCTTGCGGTAGCGCGGTGTTGTGTTCTTTCTTTGTTCAAGACGAGCTTTGTCCGATTATGGCGAAATTTCACAAAGCGGCGTAGCGGGGGAAGTCCATGCCGATTCTTTTCCGGTCTTTGATCTGCGGTGTTTGGCGTGCGGCGTTTGTTGTGTGCGTCCTCGCGCTCCTTGGCTTGCCGCTGCCGGCACGAGCGCAGAATTCGGATCAGAGCGCGTCGGAACAGAATCAGCCGGGACAATTCGACTTCTATGTTTTGTCGCTGTCGTGGTCACCGTCGTTTTGCGCCGCCGCTGCCGACAGCAATCGCTACGGCGGACAGCAATGCGGCGCACGGCCGTTTTCGTTCGTCGTGCACGGACTGTGGCCGCAATACGAGCGCGGCTTTCCCGAATATTGCCAGGATCCGTCGCCGCGGCTCTATCACGGCATCGTCTCGTCGATGCTCGATCTGATGCCGGCGCCGCGGCTCATCTATAACGAATGGGACAAGCATGGCACCTGTTCGGGACTTTCGGCGCAGTCTTATTTCGACACCATTCGCAAAGCGCGTGCGGCGGTGACTATTCCGCCCGAATACGGCGATCTGAAAGAACCGCTCACCGTGACGCCGAACGTGGTCGAGGACGCTTTCATCAAGGCCAATCCCGGATTGACGACGAGCGGCATCGCGGTCGAATGTTCGCGGAACCGGATGAGCGAAGTGCGGCTTTGTTTATCCAAGGATCTGAAATTTCGCGACTGCCCGGAAGTCGCCAAGCGCAGTTGCCGTCGCGATCAGCTGGTCATGCCGCCGGTGCGCGGCGGCTGAACCCGGATTTTCGATTTTGCGCATGGCCTTATGCGCATGGCCTTATCGGAAAACCGGTGTTCACTTTTCCGGGGCATGCCCTAGATGAACTATCAGCATGCTTTCCATGCCGGCAATTTTGCCGACGTGCACAAGCACGTCGTGCTGACCCGCATCCTTCATCATCTGCGGCAGAAGGATTCCGCCTTTCGCGTCATCGACACCCATGCGGGGGCCGGTCGCTATGATTTATTCGGGCCGGAAGCTCTGCGTGCGCAAGAGTGGCGCGGCGGCATCGGCCGTGTCTTCGACGTTATAAGTACAAGTACTTATGGACAAAAAGTGGCGCACGCGGACGACGCGCAAACGTTACTTGCGCCATATCTCGACATCGTTGCTGCGCTCAATCCCGGCGGTGAACTTCGCAGCTATCCCGGCTCGCCGCTGATCGCGCTGTCGCTGATGCGGCGGCGGGATCGCCTCATCGCCTGCGAGCGCGAGCCCCGCGCTGCAGCATTGCTCAAGACCGCGCTCAAGGGCGAGTCGCGCGCCAAGGTGCTGACGATCGACGGCTGGATGGCGCTCAACGCCAATGTGCCGCCAAAGGAGCGCCGCGGCATTGTCGTCGTCGACCCGCCCTATGAAGAAACTGCCGATTATATGCGGCTTTCTGCGGCTTTTGCCGCGGCGCATCACAAATGGCCGGCGGGCATTTATCTGTTCTGGTACCCGATCAAGGAGCGCGATGCGCCGGATGCGCTGGCGCGGCGGTTCCGCAAGCTCGACGTGCCGAAAATTTTGCGCTGCGAAATGATGTTCGGCGCACCGCGCGCCGACAGCGGCCTGGTCGGGTCAGGGCTCATCGTGGTAAACCCGCCTTTTGTTTTAGAGCGCGAGTTGCAAACGCTGCTTCCAGCGCTTCGGAACTTGTTGTTGCCCGATGCAACCTGGCGTCTTGATTGGCTCGCGCCCGAACAGATAACGACGGATAGTCGCGGATAAATTTGGATCCGCAGAACTACGACTGAAGTTGCACACCTCACGCGTCGTTCCCTCTTTTTCAGCAGACCAAATTAGTCTAATTGTTCCAATGCTGAGCTGACACGTTCCGCCTCCTGTGGGGGCCGGCGGAGTGACTGGGATCATCTGGGGCCCAAGACTCTTCATCCGTGTGGAATGTTTGGCTGGCCGCCGCGCCGTGGGGGTGGCGGCGAATGAACCACTGGGGAGTGAGTCAATGGCAATGACCGGTACGGTCAAATTCTTCAACGGGGAACGCGGTTACGGCTTCATCAAGCCAGATGATGGCGGCCGCGACGTGTTTGTTCACATTACCGCCGTTGAACGTGCAGGGCTGAAATCGCTTGTTGAGGGGCAGCGCATCAGCTTCGACGTGGAGCCCGATAAGAAAGGCAAGGGTCCCAAGGCCGTAAATCTCGTCGTCACTGGCTGAGACGACGACAGCTTTAGTCGCGGCGTCCTCGACGACGCTGCAGAATGGAAGGAGCGGGCGGGAGCGCCGTGAGCCGCTGTGTTTTCGTTTTTTCTGAATGTGCTCTTACGCTACTCTCATGCGCGATCCTGTTGCAGTAATCTGCAGCGGAATTGCTCTCGAAAATTTCTCGGCCAAAATCGCCGATGCAAAATATTGAATCCGCAAAGCAAATGGTGCTGCAATGATGATCCTGCGTACGTCGCCGCCTTCGCCATTCGGCCGCAAGGCTCGTATCGCGATTTCGCTGCTCGGTTTCGACGGCGACGTGAAAATCGAAGCAGCCGATCCGACCGACGCCAGCGACAGCGTCCGCCAGCAAAATCCGCTCGGCAAGATTCCGGTGCTGATCGCCGACGACGGCACAGCCTATTACGACTCGCGTGTGATCCTCGATTATCTCGACGATCGCGCCGGCGGCGGCAAGATCGTGCCGCGCGAGTCGAAGGCGCGGCTCGCGGCGCTGCGGCTGCAGGCCTTGTGCGACGGCATTCTCGATGCCTCGATCCTCACCGTCTATGAGGCGCGCTGGCGGCCGGCCGAGCACCACGTTGCCAAATGGGTCGACCATCAGGTCGGCAAAGTGACACGCGGGCTCAAGGCGCTCGAAGCCTTGCCGCCCGAATTCGACGCCGATTCAAAAGCGCTGCCGAATGTCGGACAGATCGCGCTTGCTTGCGCGCTCGGCTACCGCGATCTGCGTTTCGACGGCCAGTGGCGCGCCGATCATCCGCGGCTTGTCGCCTGGCTCGACAAATTCGCCGCGCGCGTGCCGGCCTATGCCGCGACCAAAGTAACGGCGTAATATTCCCGATCTATAGATCTTCACGCGCGAGATCGTCATGCGCGAGGTCCGGCCGGCGAGCCATCGCCGGTCCATATCGCGTTTGCTTGCCGCCATTGGGTTGTCCGCCATGTCGCTTTTTACGCTCGACGAACTCGATAGCGCACTCAAAACCGTGCACGCCTTCGTGCCGCCGACGCCGGCGCATGCTTGGCCGCTGCTTGCCACAGCGACCGGCGCCACGGTCATCGTCAAGCACGAGAACCATACGCCGACCGGCTCGTTCAAGGCGCGCGGCGGACTGGTGTATGTCGACGCGCTGGTGCGTGGCGGCGCGAAGCCGGCCGGCCTCGTCACCGCGACGCGCGGCAATCACGGCCAGTCGATCGCGGCAGCGGCGACCAGGAACGGCATTCCGGTCGTGATCGTGGTGCCGGAGGGCAACTCGCCCGAGAAGAATGCGGCAATGGCGGCGTTTGGCGGCGAGATCATCACCGGCGGCAAGGACTTTGACGAGAGCCGCGGCATCGCTGCCGCGATCCAGCGCGAGCGCGGCTATCATTTCGTGCCGTCGTTTCACCGCGAGCTGGTGAAAGGCGTGGCGACCTATGCCTATGAGCTCTTCAGCGCCGATGTGGGCGTCCATGCCGGTGCCCATGCCAGCAATGCCGCTCTCGACGCCGTCTATGTGCCGATCGGCATGGGGTCGGGCATCTGCGGCCTGATCACGGTGCGCGATCTGATGGGGCTCAAGACCGAGATCATCGGGGTCGTTGCCGATAACGCGCCGGCCTTCGCTCTGTCCTTCGCCGCCGGCCATCCGGTGCGGACCAATTCGGCGGCGACATTTGCCGACGGCGTGGCGACGCGCGACCCTCCGGCCGAAGCGCTCGAGATCATCAAGAAAGGCGCAAGCCGCGTCGTGCGGGTCAGCGAAGGCGAGATCGCGGACGCGATCCGCCTCTATTATACGACGACGCATAATCTCGCCGAAGGCGCAGGCGCCGCCCCGCTCGCCGCGCTGATGAAAGAAAAGAGCCGCTATACCGGCAAACGCGTCGGCCTCATCCTTACCGGCGGCAATATCGACATACCGGTGATGGAAAAGGTTCTGCGCGGGCAAACGCCTGGCGTCTGAAAAATGAAAACCCCGGGGCTCGATGGCCCCGGGGCGTTTGACGCCGATAAATTCTAGCGCGTGCTGCGCTCAGTAGAACTTGTAGTTCACACCGGCGCGCAGAATGTTGGTGTGGAACGATACGTTGTCGTTCACAAGCCCGGCGCCGCAGTTCAGACCGCAGTTGAACTTGCCGAGATCGACATAAAGATATTCGACCTTGGCCGTCCAATTCTGGGTGATTGCACCCTCAAGCCCGCCGCCGAGCGTCCAGCCGGCATTGGTGGAACTTGCCGCGGCAAAGCCCGGTGTCGAGGCGCGGATATCGCCGAACGCCGCACCGCCGGTGACAAAGGGCATGAAGCGATCGGCGGCATAGCCGAGGCGGCCGCGAACCGTCGACAGCCAAGTGTCGCTCGTCTTACAGCCGAGCGGGCAACCATTGTTGGTCGAGCCGTTGATGTCGGCCCAATCGATGTCACCTTCGACGCCGAACACCGCGCGGCCCCATTGATAATTGTAGCCGATGGTGCCGCCGACGAGGCCGCCCGAGATGTTGCGGTTGCCGGTCGAGTCCCAGCTCGAATTGCCGAATGCGCCGCCGCCGTTGAGGCCGACATAGAAGCCGGTCCAGCTATAGGGAACGTAGACCGGAGCCTTCGGATAGTAGGGAACCGGCGCCGGGCGCGAGAGATCAGCCGCTGCCGCCGAACCCGCCAGCGCCACCAGGCCGATCAATGCAAGGCACAAACGCTTCATTGTAGTCCTCCAGACGCAAAACGCCGCGCGCGTGAGTACAAGGTGCGCGCATAGTATTCAGGAGGGCCTTGTGCGCTAGTGTAGGAAAGACACAGCGCTATTCTTCATCGTGTTTGTATTGTGGCGAAATTACACTTCGCCATGCCAAGGTTATTGCTAAGTATGTCTTAAGACCAGCGAAAATATGATGAATTAATTCTTAAGATATATTTCCTGTGGATGAAACAGGGCGT
Organism: Xanthobacteraceae bacterium; assembly: GCA_035483735.1. Taxonomy (GTDB): domain Bacteria; phylum Pseudomonadota; class Alphaproteobacteria; order Rhizobiales; family Xanthobacteraceae; genus BOG-931. The sequence continues at coordinate 13,499 of DATHPQ010000092.1, forward strand.
CACGAAAACGCTGCGCGGCGTCCATCGTCAGCGGCGGTTATCCGCGGAAATCCGGCTCAGAAGTGGTAGTTCACGCCGAGGCGAATGAGGTTGGCGGTGAGGCCGTTATTGGTGCCGGTGACCGAGAAGCTCCGATCAGCGAAGTCGAGATAGAGCCACTCCGCTTTCGCCGACCAATGCGGCGTGAAGCCGACCTCGGCGCCGCCGCCCGCGGCCCAGCCAAAGCTGGTATGGCTTTCCGAGAGGTTACCGGAAGTGTCCGCGGTCAGGCCGCCATAGGCCAAACCGGCCGTGCCGTAGATGAGCACATTGCCGATGGCGACACCGGCGCGGCCGCGCACGGTGCCGAACCAGGGATTGGAGAACTGCCAGGGCGCAAACGTGTCTTCGGCGCCGGACAGATTGATATCGCCCTCGAGGCCGTAGACGAAATTGCCATGCTGCCAGTTGAAGCCGGCCTCGGCGCCGCCGGTGACGCCGGTCGGGTGGGTCGGATTGTTGTCCACCGAGCCCCATTCATAGCCGAGTGTGGCGCCGAGATAGGGACCGGCCCAGCTGAAGGCGAGCGGCGGGGGCGCCGTGTAATATTGATAGGCGGGAAGGTCGGCGGCGGTCGCTGCGCCTGCCGCTCCGAGAAAGAGCGCGGTAGCCAGAGCCGCGCAAGTCTTAGCCGTGCTCTTAGCCGTGCAAGTCTTGGCCGCACCAGTCTTGGCCGCACCAGTCTTGTTCATGATGGCCTCCCAAAATGAAATCGGGCGGAACGTGTGACGCGCGCAAACGCTTTGCGGCGTCAAAGAAAGCTTTGAAGGCCGTTTGTCCGATCTGAAGAATTTATCGCGATTTTTAAGTTAAACAGTTCTGAATCCTTAAGTAGTTCCAAGTTGATATCGTTAAGAAATTGTATATTTGACAGGGCGCAGCGGCTGGCGCGTCTTGCCAAGCTGCTGTCGCGGATTTCCGAGACATGAGTGGTCCAAAGCCAGACATAGGCAAGGAAGAGACGGCCAAGGAGACGGCCAAGGAAGACGCGGCTCCCGAGATCGAGCCGATTGAGGACGACGACGAGCAGTCGCTGCCGCAGACGGACGACGAATCGGCAAAGCTCGGCTTCGATGAGGCGCAAGGCTCGTCTGAAGCCTCGTCTGAAGCCTCGTCTGAAGGCTCGCTCGCCGCCGGCCGCGCCGCCATCGTCGCGCATCTCAAGCACGCGCCGTCGCGGCCTGGCGTCTATCGCATGATCGATGCGCGCGGCGACGTGCTCTATGTCGGCAAGGCCAAGAACATCAAGAAGCGCATTGCCGCCTATGCGCGCCCGACCGGGCTCGACACCCGCATCGAGCGCATGATCGCCCAGACCCGCACGCTCGAATTCGTCGTCACCCGCACCGAAACCGAGGCGCTGCTGCTCGAGGCCAATCTCATCAAGCGGCTGCGGCCGCGCTTCAATGTCACGCTGCGCGACGACAAGTCGTTTCCCTATATCGTGATCACGACGGATCACTGGGCGCCGCAGATTCTCAAGCACCGCGGCGCACACACGCGGCCCGGCCACTACTACGGCCCATTCGCCTCGGTCTGGGCCGTCAATCGCACCGTCAATGCCTTGCAGCGCGCGTTCCTGTTGCGCTCGTGCAGCGATTCGTTTTTCGAAAGCCGCACCCGGCCGTGCTTGCTCTATCAGATCAAGCGCTGCTCGGCGCCGTGCACCAAGGAGATCGACTTTCAGAATTATGCGGCTCTGGTGCGCGAGGCGAATGCGTTTTTGTCGGGCCGCAGCAAGGCGGTGAAGGACGAATTGGCGCAGGAGATGGACACCGCCTCGACGGCGCTCGATTTCGAGCGCGCCGCGATCTATCGCGATCGCCTCGCGGCGCTATCGGCGATCCAATCGCATCAGGGCGTCAATCCGCGCGGCGTCGAAGAGGCCGACGTTTTTGCCGTGCATCAGCAGGGCGGATTTTCCTGCGTCGAAGTCTTCTTCTTCCGCACCGGACAGAACTGGGGCAACCGCGCCTATTTTCCCAAAGCCGATCGCTCGGTCGGACCGGAAGAAGTTCTCGCCGCGTTTCTCGGCCAGTTCTATGACGAGAGGCCGGCGCCGCGGCTGATCCTGATCTCGCACGACATCGAGGATCGCGCGCTGCTTGCCGAAGCGCTCGGCACAAAATCCGGCCACAAGGTCGAAATCTCGCAGCCGCAGCGCGGCGAGAAGAAGGATCTGGTCGAGCATGCACTCGCTAATGCGCGCGAAGCGCTCGGGCGGAAACTCGCCGAGACGAGCTCGCAGCAAAAGCTCCTCACTCAGCTTGCCGAGACTTTCCACCTGCCGCGCGCGCCGCGCCGCATCGAAGTCTACGACAACAGCCACATCCAAGGCTCGAATGCGGTTGGCGCCATGATCGTTGCCGGCGTCGAGGGCTTTCAGAAAGGCCAATACCGGAAATTCAACATCCGCTCGTCATCGCTGAGCCCCGGCGACGATTTCGCCATGATGCGCGAGGTCTTGTCGCGGCGGTTCAAGAGGCTTTTGGCCGAGGCGCCGCGCGGGGAGGGCGCGGAGGCTGCCCGGATGGGGCTGCAGGAAGACGGCGAAGCTTTTGAGACGCCGGAAGCCGACGAACAAATCGCTTCGCCCTGGCCGGACCTCGTTCTCATTGACGGCGGGCAGGGCCAGCTCAGCTCGGCGCGCGAAGTTTTAGGCGAATTGGGCGTCGAGGTGCCGCTGGTCGCCATCGCCAAGGGGCCGGACCGCGATGCCGGACGCGAGACCTTCTTTCTTCCCGGCCGCGACTCGTTCAAGCTGCCGCCGCGCGACCCGGTGCTCTATTTCGTCGAGCGACTGCGCGATGAGGCGCATCGTTTTGCCATCGGCTCGCACCGGGCGCGGCGGACGCGAGATCTGCGCGAGGCGGGGCTGCAGGAGATTGTCGGCATCGGTCCGACGCGCAAGCGCGCACTTTTGCATCACTTCGGCACGCTCAAAGCCATTGAGCGCGCGTCGGTGACCGACTTGATGCAGGTTGACGGCGTCAGCGCCGAAACGGCACGCCGAATTTACGAGTTTTTTCACGAGGGTGCGGCGTAAGGACCTTTCCGGAGTGTTAAGGCGGCGGCCGCGAAAAGTGGCGATCGAGCAGGCATTATGGGCATAACTGCGCTGTTAACATTGCCGTGCGTAACGCTGGCATGCGCGGCTTGGCTCTGTCGGTTCCGTTATGGCGGCGCTATGATGGCTCTATGAATTCGTCTACCGCGACGACAAGACCGGCAACGGGAGCAACGGCGCCCGCACGGCTGCCCGCCCGTCCATTGACCTTGCCCAACATTCTGACCTATGGGCGCATCGTCGCGGTGCCGCTCGTGGTCGGCGCCATGTTCTGGCAGAACATTTTGCACGGGCCGTTGTGGCTGCGCTGGGTCGCACTCGGCATCTTCATCGCCGCCGGTGTGTCGGATTTTCTCGATGGCTATTTCGCCCGCATCTGGGAACAGCACTCCTCGCTCGGCCGTATGCTTGACCCGATCGCCGACAAGCTTCTGGTCGCCTCCTGCCTGCTGATGCTCGGCGCCGAGAAGACCATTCACGGCTGGTCGCTATGGGCCGCTGTGGTCATTCTTTGCCGCGAGATCCTGGTGTCGGGCCTGCGCGAATATCTCGCCGAGCTGCGCGTCAGCGTGCCGGTGACGCGGCTCGCCAAGTGGAAGACGACGCTGCAGCTCATCGCCGTCGGCTTTCTGATCTGCGGCGAGGCCGGCGATGCCATCGTGCCGGTGGTGACGCAGGTCGGCATCGTGCTGTTGTGGCTGTCGGCGCTGCTGACGCTCTATACCGGTTGGGATTATCTCTATGCCGGGCTGCACCATCTCTATCAGGAGGATGCGTGAAGCTTCGCTACTTCGCCTGGGTGCGTGAACGCGTCGGTCTTGCCGAAGAAGATGTGGATCCACCCTCGGGCGTCGCCACCGTTGCCGATCTGGTGGCGTGGCTGACCAAGCGCGGCGAGGGCTATGCCTATGCTTTCGAGAATCCGAAAGTGATCCGCGCCGCGATCGACAAAAGCCATGTCCGCGCCGATGCGCGGATCGCGGGCGCCGGCGAAATCGCGTTTTTTCCGCCGATGACCGGCGGATGATTCTTTTGCGGCCGAAGTTCGATGAACACAACCGTCCGCCTGCAGCGTGAAGTCTTCGACGTCGCCGCCGAGGTGAAAAAGCTCACCCACGGACGCAGCGATGTCGGCGCGCTGGTGACGTTCACCGGCATCTGCCGCGCCGACGAGAACGGCGAGAAGATCGCGGCGCTCACGCTTGAACATTATCCCGGCATGGCGGAGGCCGAGATCGCGCGTCATGTCGACGAAGCATCCGCGCGCTGGCCGCTGCTCGGCGCGACGGTGATTCACCGTTTCGGGCGCATCGCGCCGGGCGAAGACATTGTCATGGTGGCGACTGCATCGAGCCACCGCGAGGCTGCCTTCGCGGCAGCCGAATTCCTGATGGATTATCTGAAGACCCGCGCGCCGTTCTGGAAACAGGTCGAGAAACCGGGCGGCACGAATTTGGTCGAGAAGACCTGGGTCGACGCGAAGGCCACCGACGATGTCGCGGCCGAGCGGTGGACTGCGCCGCGGCGTGAAGCGGCAAAATAGCAACGATCAGAGCTTCGTCTTTTCGCTTGTCTTAAACCGCGCCACCATGAAGTCGACAAAGGCGCGCACATTGGGCGTCAGATGGCGCATCTGCGGATAGACCAGTGAAATCGGAATGGGCCGCGGATTGAACTCGGCCAGTACCGGCACGATTTTCTTCTGCGCAATCGCTATATCGAGATAGTAATCGTGCAGCTGCGCGAGGCCGTAGCCCGCGGTCGCGGCGTCGCACATCGAGGCGCCGTCGGTCAGCGTCATGCTGCCGCTCGGCGTCAGCGTCGTTTCGCCGTCCGCCGTGGCAAAACGCCAATCCCGGGTCTGGCGGGTGTCGCGCGCGGCGAAGGCAAGGCAATTATGCGCCTTGAGATCGTCGAGCGTCTTCGGCCGGCCGTGTTTGGCGAGATAGCGCGGTGAGCCCACCACGTTGAATTGCGTTGTCGTCAGCCGGCGCGCGATCAGGCTTGAATCTTGCAGCGCGCCGAAGCGCACGGCGACGTCGACGCCTTCCTCGATCAGATCGATATAACGATCGGTGAAGGTGATGCGCAGCCGCACGTCGGGATATTCGTCCTGAAACGCGCCGAGCAGCGGGACCAGCTTGATCCGTCCGAATGAAATTGGAACGTCGATGCGCAGCGTGCCCGCCGGCCTGATCTGGGCGCGCTTGAGCACCTGTTCGGCCTCGTCGATGGCGGTAAGCGCCTGACGGCAGCGCTCGAAGAACGCCGCACCATCTTCGGTCAGACTGACGCGGCGGGTGGTGCGCAGGAGAAGCGGCGTGCCGATCTGATCCTCGAGCCGCTTGATGGCGTTACTGACGCCCGACTGGGTGATGCCGAGATCGGTCGCGGCGCGCACGAAGCTCTGCCTTTCCGCCACTTTCACGAAGATCGCCAAGGTCCGCAGGTCCGGCATAGGCCCTCATATATCACTATTAGTGATAGATGAGATTACCACAGACCTGATTATTCGACCACGCCCGAAGCATAACCTGCTGGTCATGCGCCGTGGTGGCGCCAACCAACAAGGAGCAGGCCATGAGCTCTGCACATGCAGTCACTTCGGTCCCCGCGGTCCGCTACCGCGATTCCGGCCGCGGCGGACAAGTCAGCGCAAATCGCGAATTGCTGATCCTCGGGGCACTTTTCTTTGCGCTCGTGATCGTCGGCACGGCGTTCTTCTTTGCCGTGGCGCCGACCATCGCCGACCTCGGCGCGCTTTACGGTCCCACCACGTAATCAGGAAACGGGTCGTTTCGGCTGCCAGTGCGGCTTAGGCCTGCGGCATCCGGAGAAATGAGGAGAAAACATCATGAGCGCGCTGCATTTGACCGCACGCGCCGCCAGTTCACGGACGGCGAGCATTGGTGTGGGTCTATTTTCGTTAATCGGCGAATGGCTGCGCCGCATCGACAGCCGGCGCGAACTCGCCGGCCTGTGTGACCGGGCGCTGCGCGACATCGGCATCACACGCGTTGACGCGATGCGCGAAGCAGACAAGCCGTTCTGGCGTGACTGACGATGGCAATAAAAAACAGCCCAGGCGGCGCGCGCCGCCTGGGCTGTTTTGCTTTGTTCGCCGCAGCGCGTGTTACGCCGCCGCGGCCTTGCCTTTGGGCTGCACTTCGGCGGTGTAGTCGTCCATCAGCTGCTGCGTGATGCGGCTCGGCGTGAACTTCCAGTCGGCGATTTCCGCAACGGCAGTCACCTCGGCAGCGGAGCCGGTGATGAAGCATTCGGAAAAGCCCGACAGCTCTTCCGGCATGATGCGGCGTTCGGTCACTTCGAAATTGCGCCGGCGCGCCAGATCCATCACCGTCGAACGCGTGATGCCGGCCAGGAAACAATCGGCGATCGGGGTGTGGATCTTGCCGTCCTTGACGAAGAAAATATTGGCGCCGGTGCATTCGGCGACGCGGCCCTGCCAGTCGAGCATCATGGCGTCGGCATAGCCGCGCTTCTCTGCACGATGCTTGGAGATGGTGCAGATCATGTAGAGGCCCGCCGCCTTGGCGAGACAGGGCGCGGTCTTCGGATCGGGACGGCGGTATTCAGCGAGGTCGAGCCTGATGCCCTTCAAGCGCTGCGCCGGGTCGAAATAGCTCGGCCATTCCCAGGTCGCGATCGCAAGATGGATCTTGTTGTTCTGTGCTGAGACGCCGAGTGCCTCGGAGCCGCGCCATGCGATCGGGCGCACATAGGCGTTTTTCTGGTTGTTCTTTTCCAGAACCATGCGCTTGGCGGCGTCGATTTCAGCGACGCTATAAGGAATCTCGAAATCGAGGATTTTCGCGGAATTCTTCAGCCGCTCCGAATGCTTGGTGCTGTGAAAGACCTCGCCGCCATAGGCGCGCTCACCCTCGAACACGGCGCTCGCGTAGTGCAGGGCGTGCGTGAGCAGGCTGATCTTGCAGTCCACCGTCGGGATGAGCTTTCCGTCGAACCAGATCAGATCGGAGCGCTCGTCAAACGGCACGGCAGCCGGCGCTGATGAAGTGGCTGATGACATGGCGTCGCCCCTCGCGGGGTCTCCCTTTGTGCCCAATCCGCTTAAATTCTACCGGCGCCGTGAACCTTACCGGCATAAGCAATGGGCCGCTTTTGCTTCGGGAGCGGACTCCCGTTATGGTCTGGCCACTCCAAAAGACGAGTCATCAGAGTGCGCTACGGCGCCCTGCGCAACGTCCGGGGCGGCCCGGTCACGAAACGATATCGTGTTTTCGAGATTAACAATTCACCGGAAATATGTCAATATAGCTGACCTAAATGGCTGATATCACCGTCGTGAGCACACCCCGTTCCGCAGCAGCTGCAATCGACGCCGCGCAAGATAACGTGCGAGCTACCGCACAAGCCGATGCGCAAGGCATGGCGGAGCCTTATTTCGATCTCATCGAATTGTTGTTTTTCGCCTATCGCGATTTCGTCGGCGATCCCGATGAAGTTCTGGAAAAGCTCGGGTTCGGGCGGGCGCACCACCGCGTGCTGCATTTCGTCAACCGTAATCCCGGCATGAAGGTCGCCGAGCTGCTCGTCGTTCTGAAAATCACCAAGCAATCGCTCGGCCGCGTGCTCAAGCAACTGATCGATGAAGGCTATGTGGTGCAGAAGGCCGGCGCCAACGACCGGCGGCAACGGCTCCTGTATGCCAGCGCCGCAGGCGAGGCGCTGGCGATGAAGCTTGCCGGTCTGCAGGCCGTGCGCATTCAGCGCGTGCTGGCCGATCTCGGCCCGGATTCGCGCGAGGCGGCGCGGCGCTTTCTCGCCGGCATGATCGACGCCGAGGACCGCGAACGCGTGCTGGGTCTGATCGCGCGCGCGGATTCTGTTGCCGGGCGCGCCCGCGGCGAAGATGACGTGTCATGAGCAGCATGGACGTAAAACCGGAGGCGGCGCCGAATCCGGCTGACGATGCCCGGCATCTCCTTGTCGTTGACGACGACCGGCGCATCCGCGCGCTATTGTCGCGCTTCCTGCTCGGCGAGGGCTACCGCGTTTCGACTGCGGAAACCGCCGCCGACGCGCGGGCCAAACTCGCCGGCTTGAGATTCGATCTGCTCATTCTCGACGTCATGATGCCGGGCGAGAGCGGCTTTGATTTCGCGCGCACCATCCGCGCCACCTCCACGGTGCCGATCCTGATGCTGACGGCGCGGGACGAGAAGGAGAACCGCATCAAGGGACTAGAGATCGGCGCCGACGATTATCTGGCGAAGCCGTTCGAGCCGCGTGAGCTGGCATTGCGCGTCGCTAATATTCTCAAGCGGGCGCGGCCGCCGAGCGCGGCGCCAGCTGAATCGGTCCGCTTTGGGCCGTTTGTCTATCACTTGGCGCGCGGCGAATTGCGCAAGGGCGAGGAGGTGATCCGGCTCACCGACCGCGAGCGCGATATGCTGCGTGTCTTGACCACGAGCGTCGGCGAGACGGTGCCGCGCCAGGCGCTCGCCGGCTCGGGCGAAGCGGTAAGCGAACGCACCGTCGACGTGCAGGTCAACAGGCTGCGCCGCAAGATCGAACGCGATCCCAGCAATCCCTTGATCGTGCAGACGGTGCGCGGGGTCGGCTACCGGCTGGTCGCGACGGTCTGAGCGGCATCATGACGGGCTCCGCATGGCAAGCTTAGACGACGGTATCGGACGCTTGCGCAATGCCGCCGGCCAATTGGCCGACGCGGTGAATGCCGTTGCCGGGGTCTTCGCTGTCGCGCTGCGGCCGATCGTCGGACCGATTGCCGGCAATTGGGATCGCCTCGGACGCTTCCTCAAATCGGTGATGCCGAAGGGGCTCTATGCCCGGTCGCTTCTGATCATCATCGTGCCGATGGTGGTGCTGCAATCGGTGGTCGCCTTCCTGTTCATGGAGCGACATTGGAACCTGGTAACCACTTATCTGTCGTCGGCGGTGACGCAGGAGATCGCGACCCTGATCGACGTCTATAAGACATATCCTCAGGATCCCGATCACGCGCAACTGCGCCGCATCGCGCAGGATCGTCTCGGCCTCGTCGTCGATTTTCTGCCCGGCGCGCAATTGCCACCGCCCGGCCCCAAGCCGTTCTTCTCCCAGCTCGACGAGGCGCTGTCGGAAGAGATCAGCAAGCAGATCGGGTTGCCGTTCTGGATCGACACGGTCGGCCGCTCCTCGATCGTGGAAATCCGCATCAAGCTCGACGACACGATCATGCGCGTCTTCGCCAAGCGCGCCGATGTCTACGATCCAAATTCCTGGATCTTCCTGGTCTGGATGGTGGCGACCTCGCTCGTCGTGCTCGCCATCGCGATCGCCTTCCTGCGCAACCAGATCCGGCCGATCGTGCGGCTTGCCGACGCGGCGGAGGCCTTCGGCAAGGGGCGCGAGGCGCAGAATTTCCGGCCCCGCGGTGCGCGCGAAGTCCGCCGGGCCGCCGCGGCGTTTCTGGAAATGAAGGGCCGTGTCGAGCGTGCCATCGAGCAGCGCACCACGATGCTTGCCGGCGTCTCGCACGACCTGCGCACCATCCTGACGCGTTTCAAGCTCGAACTGGCGCTTTTCGGCGACACGCCGGAAATCGACGCCATGAAAAAAGACGTCGACGAAATGGCAGCCATGCTCGAGGCTTACCTTGCCTTCGCACGCGGCGACATGGGCGAGCAGTCGGCGCCGACCGATATCGCGGCGCTTCTCGAAGAGCTCAAGCTTGACACCGAGCGCCACGGCCATCGGGCGAGCGCCAATTTCTACGGCCCGCCCGAAGTCACCGTGCGGCCGGCGGCGTTCAAGCGCTGCCTCGCCAATCTCGTCACCAATGCCGGACGTTTCGGCTCGACCGTGGCCATCACCGGCCACCGCGATCACCGCTGGCTCAATGTGACGGTGGACGATGACGGGCCCGGCATTCCCGTGCATTTGCGTGACGACGTGTTCAAGCCGTTCCTGCGTCTCGATGATGCGCGCAATCAGGACGAGGGCGGCACCGGGCTCGGCCTCGCCATCGCCCGCGATATCGCGCGCTCGCACGGCGGCGACATCACGCTCGGCGATTCACCGCTCGGCGGCTTGCGCGCCAATGTCCGCGTGCCGGTGTGATATTTGGTCGCGCGCTATATTAACGATGTAATATTTGATCGCGGTCTGCGCGCGCCGGTTCCAAATAAATCGGTACGGTGTTTCAAACACTTCACGCCGAGTTCCAAACAAATCGGCGATGTGTTGCTCACAGCCATCGCGCGCGATCCGTAAATAATCCAACTCTCGCCTTAATTGCACCACGCGACGCTTATCTATGCGCCCCCTTCGTTGGGGACCATCCGGGAGAGTCTGAATGGTGGTGCGCTTGGGCGCCGCGCTTTGCGTCGTCGCAATTCTGTTTGCTTACTCCTCGTCGTCAGTCATCAAGTCGGACCATGCCGTGCGCAACGCCATACGCGGCGTCGCCGCGGCCGAGCCGTGGCCGACGCAATCGGCGTTACTCGAGCGCAAGAAATTGAATGCGGCCGCGAGCGGCGTGACGATTTTGGGCACGGCCTCGACCTACAATCCGTTCCGGCCCGGCTTTCGCTCCGGCGGCACCGAAACAGCATCCGGCGAGACCTACGATCCGGCTGGCTGGAATGCCGCGATCAAGATCGAGTTGCGTGACTGGTTCGGCGGCGTGCGCTACGGCAAGGATTACCAGCCAAGTTTCGCTCTCGTCGCCAGCGGCGATAAGCAGGCAGTCGTCAAAATCAACGATGTCGGGCCACTCGAACCCGGCCGCATCATCGACTTTGCCGAACAGACGATGCGGTATTTCGACCCGACGCTCGAGCTCGGGCTGATTTATCCGGTCGAGGTCAAGCCGCTTCTCGGCAATGACTGGCTGCCCGGACCGATTGCTGCGGTCGCCAACTGATCCAATTAGGCCTTGAAAGAAATCGCATTTCCCGCCATTTCGGTGCCGGGAAATCGCTGCCGCTTTGGCTGCTGCCCCAAGAGCATAGGCAAGAAGCCAAATACGGAAAGACCTGGAATGGAAGAGAAAATCGAGAGCCGGCCGTTCGAGGCCGACGTCGCCAAGCTCCTGCACCTGATGGTGCACTCGGTCTATTCCGACAAATCGGTATTCTTGCGCGAACTGATCGCCAATGCCGCGGACGCCTGCGAGCGCTTGCGCTACGAGGCGCTCTCGGATCCCGCGCTGCTTGGGCACGGTGCCGATAGCGATGCCAAACTCGCGATCACCGTTGCCCTCGATCCTGAGGCGAAGCTGCTTGCGATCGAGGATAACGGCATCGGCATGAGCCGCGATGAGATGATCGAGGCGCTTGGCACCATCGCGCGGTCGGGAACCAAGGCGTTCCTGGACAAGATCGAAGCGGCGCAGAGCGGTGAGGGCGGCGAGGACGCGGGCAAGGACAAGCAAAGCGAAAAGGCAGGTGAGGGAAGCCCGCTGATCGGGCGGTTCGGCGTCGGCTTCTATTCGGCCTTTATGGTGGCTGAACGGGTCGACGTGCTCTCCCGCCGCGCCGGCAGCGACGCGGCCTGGCAATGGAGCTCGGACGGCAAGGGCGAATATGCAGTGTCGCCGCTGCCGCTCGATGCCGCGCCGCGCCGCGGCACCCGCGTCGTGCTGCACCTGTCGGACGACGCCAAGATCTATGCCGAGCGCGCAACCATCGAACAACTCGTGCACGCGCAATCCGGCCATGTGCCGGTGCCGATAACGGTGATCGAGAAGCCGGGCGCCGAAGCCAAGGAGATCACCGACGGTGCGGCGCTCTGGGCCAAGCCGAAATCCGAGATCAAGCCGGCCGACTACACCGACTTCTATCGCAGCATCGCCGGCGCTTTCGACGAACCGGCGCTGACCGTCCATTTTCGCGCCGAGGGGCGGCAGGATTACACAGCGTTGCTTTTCGTGCCCGGTTCGCGGCCGTTCGATCTTTTCGATCCGGACCGCAAGGGCCGCATCAAGCTCTACGTCAAGCGCGTTTTCATCACCGACGACGCGGATATCCTGCCGCGCTATTTGCGCTTCGTGCGTGGGCTCGTCGACTCGGCCGATCTGCCGCTGAACGTGTCGCGCGAGAAAATCCAGGAGAGCCCGCTTCTGGCCGCGATCCGGAAGGGCGTGACCGGCCGCGTTTTGTCCGAGCTCGAACGGCTCGCCGACAAGGAGCGGGAGACCTATGCCAAGATCTGGGACGTGTTCGGTGCGGTGCTCAAGGAAGGCATTTACGAGGATTTCGAGCGTCGTGACGCGCTCCTGAAGCTTGCACGGTTCAAGACCACCGCGGCCGGCGACGCGTGGCGGAGCCTTGCCGAATATATCGCCGGCCTGAAGACCAACCAGACCGCGATCTATTATCTCGCCGGCGATGAAATCGAGCGGCTGAAATCCTCGCCGCATCTCGAAGGCTTTCGCGCCCGCGGCATCGAGGTGCTGCTGTTACCCGATCCGGTCGATACATTCTGGGTCATGCCGGGCGTATCGTTCGACGGCAAGCCGTTCAAATCGGTGACGCAAGGCGCGGCTGATCTTGCGCTCATTCCGCCGCTCGATGCCGCAGCGGCGGCGGCGCCCGACATCGCCGAAACGGTCAAACAGTTTCTGGTATTCCTGAAATCGACGCTTGGCGACCAGGTCGCGGAGGTGAGGGCGTCGGAACGGCTCACCGACAGCGCGGTCTGCCTGGTGGCGGCCGAAGCCGGTCCGGATCGCGCGCTGGAAAAGATTCTGGCCAGCGCCGGGCGGCTCGCTTCGGCCTCGAAGCCGATCCTCGAGGTCAATCCGCACCACAAGCTCGTGGTCGCGCTGGCAGCGCTCGGCGCGGGCGAGCAGGGGTTCAAGGAGGACGCCGCGCATCTGTTGTTCGACGAGGCGCGGCTCCTCGAAGGCGACCGCCTGGCCGATGCCAAATTGTTCTCCGACCGGCTGGCGCGCGTGCTTGAGCGTAGCCTGCGCAGTTCCTGAACGGCGCCGGCGGCTAAAAGGCACATAGGAATCAAAAAGGGCGTGGGAATCAAAAAGGGCGTGGGAATCAAAAAGGGCATGACCTCTTTCGAGATCATGCCCTGATTGCGTTCTGCGGCTCGATTTATTCCGCCGGCGTGCGAAGCTCGGCGGCAACCGGCGCACCGTCGCCGTGCGGCTGCAGCGACGGTTCGATCGGGGGCTTCGTGCCTTTGATCCGGAAGTAGATCTGCGAGCCGATCAGGATCACGCACAGCGCGACGAAGACCGCGCTGATCGGGCGCTGGATGAAGACCGTCATGTCGCCGCGCGAGATCAGCATGGCGCGACGGAAGTTCTCCTCGAACCGCGGGCCAAGCACGAAGCCGAGCAGGATCGGCGCCGGGTGGAAGCCGAGCCGAAGCAGGAGATAGCCGAACGCTCCGATGACCACGACTTCGCCGACCTGGAAGAAGTCGTTGTTGGCGGCATAAACGCCGATACAGACGAAGAACATCGCGCTCGGGTAGAGATACTTATAGGGGATCGCCAGCATCTTCACCCAGATGCCGATCAGCGGCACGTTCAGCAGAACGAGCATGATGTTGCCGATCCAGAACGAGGCAACCAGACCCCAGAAGATGTCCGGATGCTGCGAGATCAGCTGCGGTCCCGGCACGATGCCCTGAATCATCAAGGCGCCGAGGAGAAGCGCCATGACGGCGTCGCCGGGGATGCCGAGGCTCATCGTCGGGATAAAGTCGCCCTGCACCGAAGAGTGCGTCGCGGCTTCCGGGCAGACCACGCCTTCGATCAAGCCGGTGCCGAATTTTTCCGGGTGTTTTGAAATCTTCTTTTCGGTCGCGTAAGCGACGAAAGAGGCGATGGTCGGCCCGGTCCCAGGAATGAGGGAGCAAAGGCTGCCGATGATGGTGCCGCGCCACATCGGGAAAAACGCCTTTTTGAGATCGGCTTTGGTTGGCCGCATGTCCTTGAATGTGACATGGGTATATTTGGTGTTGATCGGCGCCACCTGATTGACGCTGTTCATGAATTCGGCGATGCCGAATAGGCCGAGCGCCAGCGCGATCAGCTCGATACCGTCATCGAGTTCGGTCATGCCGAAAGTGAAGCGTTCCGAACCGGTTTCGAGGTCGGTGCCGACCGAGCCGAGGAACAGCCCCAATATCGTCATCGCCACGCCTTTGAGCGGCGAGCCGCGGGCCAGCGTCGAGCCCGCAAGCAGGCCCAACAGCATCAGCGAGCACACCTCGGCTGGACCGAATTGCAGGGCCGCCCGAACCAGGAGCGGCGATAGGAAGATCATTTCGGTGATGCCCCAGGAGGCACCGACGAAAGAGGCGAACACCGTGAGGCCGAGCGCAACGCCGCCGCGGCCCTGCTTGGTCATCGGGAAGCCGTCGAGACACGTCACCGCGTGTGGCGGGTGGCACGGCAAATTGAGCAGGATCGAGCAGATCGCGCCGCCATACTGCGCGCCGTACATGACGCCGCCCAGCATCAGGATGGCGGCGACCGGCTTCATGCCGAAGGTCAATGGCAGCAGGATCGAGATGGTCGCCAGCGGTCCCATGCCCGGCAGCACGCCGACCATGTTGCCGACCAGCACGCCGATAAAGCAGAACATCAGATTGTGCGGTTCGAGCGCGACGCCGAAGCCGTACCAGAGCTGCTCTCGTGAGGTTCCGATCACAGCTCACCCCTCCACGAAAATATCGGCATCGGCACTTGGAGGAAATAGGAGAACAAGG
>DATHPQ010000093.1:0-33833 GCA_035483735.1 Xanthobacteraceae bacterium
GGTTCTGAAATCTAATTTTAGAATCGGTATCGCAGGCCGCTATCGCGTCCCGATCGCATTCTTCCGCCTTTGCGCGGAATTCCTGTGATTTTAGCATTGAGCGCCGCCGCCTCGGGCAGCACAGACTAATGCCGTACCGAACGTTTAGTTCAAAAGGGACCACCTAGATTTTCAAAAGGGACCAGTGACTTCGGTTCGAACTGACGTTTCGGGGATGTACCCCCCGCGTCCTTACCGCTAGACGATCCCCGCGCCACACAAAGAAAAACGCCTCGCCCGTTTGACGACGGGTGGGGCGTTCTGCGTTGTGGACGATGCTTAGCATAGTGTCTAATATGCTTGACACGGATAGGCGGTGTCAAGCATATTATTATCATGCTAAGCATGGAGGTCTTGAATGGACCCGGACAAGCGGAAGGCTGGTAAAATCGGCGGAGCTAGACGTGCAGAACTGCTGCCAGCGGATCGGCGCGCCGACATAGCGCGCCGTGCGGCGGAGGCACGATGGGGGCTGCGAGCTACCCATAAAGGTAGCTTTCAGCAGCAGTTTGGAATTGACGTTGATTGCTATGTGCTCGATGACGCCCAAAAATCCGCCGTTATCAGTCAGCGCGGAATGGGTGAGGCATTGGGGCTATATCGCGCTGGCAATGCGATCACTCGGTTTGTTTCCACGAGGGCGATAGCTAAAATCGCCGGAGCGGAATTGATCGCTAAATTTGAAAATCCTGTGAAATTTCAATGGGGGACCGGCGGAGCGGAAGCGCCACCTTCAACCGTGCACGGATACGACGTGACGCTGCTCATTGACCTGAGCAACGCCATTATCGCAGCGGAATCGGCCGGAGAACTCCCACCGCAACATGCCAAGGTTGCTAAGCAAGCGCACATCATTGTCGGCGCTTCGGCGAAGAGCGGCATCAAGCATCTGGTCTATGCTTTAGCCGGATACAATCCGACAGCAGAAGAGGTGATCGCGGCCTTTAAACTGTATGTGCAGGAGGAAGCAAAAAAGTATGAGCCAGAATTCCCGAGCGAACTCTACACGGAATGGTACCGGCTTTATGGGATTCCAGTGCCAGAACGCGGGAAGCCGTGGCATTTTAAATATCTCACGGTGAACCATATCTATGTTCCGCTTGCACAAAGCAGCGGTAAGATTCTGGAATTACTGCGAGCACATAAAGCTAGTGGCGGGGATCGCGCCAAAAAACTATTCCAATTCTTAAACGATATCGGAGCACGAGCACTGAGAATGCATCTCGGCCGCGTTCTTGAAATGGCCGAGTCGTCATCGGATCGGTATACGTATGAGCGCAAGATTACTCAGCGTTTCGGCGGTCAACAGGAGCTTGATTTAGTGGTGCCGATGCCAAAAACGGAGCCCATACAGGCGGCAGATTTGCCTCTGTTTGAGAACCTAGAAATGAAAGAGGCCGCCAACTGAGGCGGCCTATTTGCTAGAGTGAGAAATGCTTTTTCAAACGCACCCGGTTGTGTGGGCTGTTATTGCGGTCGCCTTCGTGAGCGCTCTTTCATGGAGCATCTTTAGTGGCCTCAAGACTGGCAAAATGTACGGCAGACTTAATTACGTCATCGACCGACGAACGGAGCCTTGGACTTATTGGCTGATGATCGTCTGTCTCACCACGGTTGTGCTTATCGCTCTTGCGGCAGTCGGAGCGTTCTTGAGGCAACTAATTTTCTAAGCAGCGGCAAAACCGGCCACTGTGATTTTCAAACCCAGCCACTAGGCTCGGAAACCGGCCAGTACCCAAATTTCTGTGAGAACATATTGCGAACATAGAACAGATCGTGTACAGTGCTGCCTTAGCCAAGAGCTAGCGGGCCATGGGGGCCTGCCGGCGGGTCCGGGTCGGCCGGGGTGGGGCTGAAATGGCCTCTAAATCGGACGGAAACGGGCAAAAAACGGCGGTAAAGAAGGGTGCGGGCCGCTTCCGTGTCCTCCGAATCCCGGCCATAAGGAGCACGCGAAATGAGTGGTGCAGCGCTTCGTCTCGTCGAAGGATCGTCCATGGATAAATCGAAGGCCCTTGATGCCGCGCTTTCCCAGATCGAGCGCAGCTTCGGCAAGGGCTCGATCATGCGGCTCGGCAAGAACATGCATTCGATGGACATCGAGACGGTGTCCACCGGCTCGCTGGGCCTCGATATCGCGCTCGGCATCGGCGGCTTGCCGCGCGGCCGGGTGGTGGAAATCTATGGGCCGGAATCGTCCGGCAAAACCACGCTGGCGCTGCATGTTCTCGCCGAGGCGCAGAAGAACGGCGGCATCTGCGCCTTCATCGATGCCGAACATGCGCTCGATCCGATCTATGCGCGCAAGCTTGGCGTCAATGTCGACGACCTTCTGATCTCGCAGCCCGACGCCGGCGAGCAGGCGCTCGAAATCGCCGATACTTTGGTGCGTTCCGGCGCGGTCGATGTGCTGGTCATCGATTCGGTCGCCGCTCTGGTGCCGCGCGCCGAGCTCGAAGGCGAGATGGGCGACAGCATGCCCGGCTTGCAGGCGCGCCTGATGAGCCAGGCGCTGCGCAAGCTCACCGCCTCGATCAACCGTTCCAATACGATGGTGATCTTCATCAACCAGATCCGTATGAAGATCGGCGTCATGTATGGCTCGCCGGAAACCACGACCGGCGGGCATGCGCTCAAATTCTACGCTTCGGTGAGGCTCGATATCCGCCGCATCGGCGCGATCAAGGAGCGCGAGGAAGTGGTCGGCAATCAGACCCGCGTCAAAGTCGTCAAGAACAAGCTCGCGCCGCCGTTCAAGCAGGTCGAATTCGACATCATGTATGGCGAGGGCGTCTCGAAAGTGGGCGAACTGGTCGATCTCGGCGTCAAGGCCGGCGTCGTGGAAAAATCCGGCTCCTGGTTCTCTTACGACAGCCAGCGCATCGGCCAGGGCCGCGAGAACGCCAAAACCTTCCTCAAGGCCAATCCCGATATCGCGGCCAAGATCGAGGCGGCGGTCCGGCAGAATTCCGGTCTGATCGCGGAAAAGATTCTCATGGGCGACGATGCCAAGGCCGACGACGACGAAGAGGCGGCCGAAGGGTAAGGCGTGGCCGCCCGCTAACGCGACACGGCTCTCAATCCGCAAAACGAAATGCCCGGCAAGGTTACCCTTGGCCGGGCTTTTCGCAGCAATCAGCTCAGAGCAGAACTCGTTTGACAGGCCGATTATTTGGCAGGCCGCTTATTGGACATGCCCGCTTACGCGCCGCGGCGCTCGGCGGTCCAGCTGCCGGAGCAGGCGCCGCCCGTCCAATGTCCGCCGCCGGCATCGGCGGTCAGGCGGCCCGAACCCGTGGCGCTCTTGCCTGCCGCAGCCACCGTCACGGTGACGGAGCCGGTGTCGCCGACCTTGCCGGAAATGCTGAAATTGGTGTCGCCGGCATTGGCCAGCTGGCCGTTGGAAATGCGGATCGGATAGCGATAGCCGCGGTCGCAATCGCCCTTTTCGGTGACGATCGAGACGCTCCACAGGCCGTCATAGCGCGGCGCTGCAAAGGTCGTGGTGGTGCTGGCTAACGTGGTGCTAGCTAACGTAGTGATGGCGACGAGCGCACCGAAAACGCCCGTACCGACGAACATGCCGAGGAGCTTTCTCAAATTGGTCATAGCGGCCGTCCCTGTTTGCGGGTTGAAATGCCCCGCCGTTTGATTTGAAGCGAAGAACCCGAGCAGGCGTTGCCGCCCGCACCCCAATTAGTCGTTACGAACTGGATAAGGGTTCTAAGGGTCAAAGGTTCAAATCCAGTTGATATTTGCCTCCAATTTGCCGCAATACCACCGCCTCGCGGTCAGGACGCGGAAATTTCATCAATGGCGAAAACGACTTAGGTCGTTCGCCCTCAGTTCCACATTCTCTGGAACCGGGCAGCTTTTGGCACCGGCGGCGCCTGGGTCGCCCGCTACAACGCGGTTTTTGGTGCTTCAGGCGGCCGAAAATCCGGACGATATGTCGGGTGTTTCTTGCGGTCCTTGGCTAGCCGGTTGGCTGCCTTGCGCTCCTTGTTGCGTCGCAGCCGCCGGCGGATCGGACATCACCAGCCGGTAGCCGACACCGAGCTCGGTCAGAAGGATCGTCGGCTGGGTCGGATCGGCCTCGATCTTGCGGCGCAGCTTGCGCACGAAGATCCGCAGGTAATGGGTGTCGTCGATATGTTCGTTGCCCCAGACTTCGCGGAGCAGGAATTGATGGGTGACGACATTGCCGGAATGCTGCGCCAGGATCTGCAGGAGCCGATATTCCTTCGGCGTCAGCGTCACGCGCTGGTCGTTGATGAACACCGCACGGGCGGCGAAATCGATCGACAGCGGGCCGAATTTGACCACCGGCTCCCCGCGCGAGGCGCGCAATTGCCGGCGCATCGCCGAATGCGCGCGCGCCAGAAGCTCCGCCATGCCGAACGGCTTGACGACATAATCGTCGGCGCCGAGCTCGAGAAGCCGCACTTTTTCCGCTTCATTGGCGCGCACCGAGAGCACGATCAACGGCACCGTGGACCAGGCCCGCAGCCGCTCGAGCACATCGGCGCCGTCCATGTCGGGCAGATTGAGATCGAGGATGACGAGGTCCGAGGGCTTTAAGGTCGCCGAACGCAGCGCTTCCGCGCCGGTCTCGGCCTCCTGGACGGTAAAGCCATCGAGTTCGAACCCAGTGCGCAGAAAGCGCCGGATCTGCACTTCATCGTCGATCACCAGCACGCTGGACGGAATCTCAGTCATCAACGGTAACCTCCATTGGCGCCGTCTCGCCCGATGACGGCAGATAAATCGAAACAGTGGTGCCGCGGTCGACGCCGTCGCTCTCGACTTCGACCTTGCCGCCGTTCGCCGAGATAAAGGCATGCGCGATCCAAAGCCCAAGGCCTGAGCCCGACGTGGTCGCGGCGTGGCGCGGTCCGCGGAAGAAGCGTCCGCCGACCAGGCGTTTCTCTTCGCCGGTGAGCCCGGCGCCGCTGTCGTGGACCGACAGCACGACGGCGTGACCGTTGGGCCGCGCGGCGACCCTGATCGGCGCGCCTTCGTTGGAATATTTCGCGGCATTGTCGAGGATTTGCACCAGCGCCTGGCCGACCTGCGCCGGATCGGCGCGCACGATCGGCAAATTCGAATCGAGGTCGAGCGTAACCGGATGGCCGGCGAGCCTGCGCTTCCTGTGCTCGACCGCGGCATTGACGATGTCGACCGGCTCGATCCACTGCAGTTTCGGCCGCACCTGCTGGCTCGAAATCGTGGTGGCGTCGAGCAGGTTCTGGATGTCGTTGTTGAGGCGCTCGGCTTCGTCGCGCAGCACGCCGGTGAGCGCATGAAGCCGCGCATCGCGCATCAGCAGCGGCGCATTGGAGAGAATAGTCGCGGCGCCGAGGATCGAGGCGAGGGGGGTGCGCAATTCGTGCGACACCGAGCCGATCAGCGCCTCGCGGAGGAGTTCGCTCTCCGAGCGCATTTTCGCCTCGTTGAGCGCGCGCGCGATATCGAGCTGCTCGAGCGTCGCCGCGGCGTCGGCGAGCGCGTCGTCGATGCGCTGGCGCATGTCGGCCAGCGCCGGGCCCGACACCGCGCCAAGATCGACCGCGACGCTGCCGAAATCCAGTGTCTTCGGCGACACCCGCCGCACCAGCCACAGATTGCCGTTGCCGTCGTCGATGGTGCGCTCGCCGCATTCACCCTGCTCGACGCGCTTGACCTCGTCGCGCACCCGCTCGGGCACGCTCTCGGTCGCGCCGGTTTCGGAGGCGCCCAGCAGCACGACCTTGCGCTGCACCAGATTGGCCAGATGGTCCTGGATGGCGACAAAAATGTCGGCGGCGCTCGGAGCTGCGGCAAGCCGGCGTGAAAAGGCGTAGAGATCGCTCATCTCGCGCTCGCGCTTGCGGGCGATCGTGGTGTGGCGTTTGGCCTGGGCGGCGAGACGCGACACGAACACCGCGACGACCAGAAACAGGATGAGATTGAGAATTTCCTGCGGCTCGGCGACCTTGAAACGGTAGAGCTGCGCGAAATAGACGTAACCCGACATCAGCACGCCGGCCACCGCGGCCGCCATCGACGGAATGACGCCGTACTGATAGCCGGCGATCATCACCGGCACGAGATAGAGCACGGCGCCGCGCAGAATGCCGAGATATTGGCGTAGCACCAGCGCCACGACCGTCGTCGCCAGCACCAGCACCAGCGCCACGGCAATGCCGCGCAATTCGCGGCGCAGCGCGGTCAAATTGCTGTTCGCGGGCCTGCTGAATCCGGCTTGCAAATCGTCAGGCTCCTCGGCGCTGAGCTGTTCGAGAAGCTGGCCCGCCGCGAGCCTTGTGGCGGCAAATGCCGCGCTCACCTTGTCTGCGTTGAGCACTGCCAAAACGCCGCTTCGCCTATCTCCGGGCGTTCATGCCCGGCGCCTATGCCCGGTTGAACATGTCCGGCTGTGATCGCGGCGGACCATAAGGCGCTGCCTGCGGTGAGGCCATTGTTTTCATGCCGCAGCCTGCCTTTTAGGCGGCCAGCCCGTACAAATCTTCGTAATTGACCGGCCGCGTTTATCTGAAATTTATGCGCTTCGTTGGCCGGCGCGTCGGCGCTCACCAGATGCGGCAACCTGTCTCGCTGATAACGCGCTGTTGATCGCCATGAGTGTTGCGATGCACAAGTTCCTGCCGCATTTTGATGGCTCAGGTGCAGTGACCGGCAGCGGGAAGTCTATCACCATCTTCAGCTTCCCGATGCTGGCTATAGCGAGCATGGTCCCCGGTGACTTTCCCCGCCGGGGGCTTTGCTTTTTCGGCCCAGTTTTTTGAGCTTGGTTTTTGGGGTCAAGTGCGACCGGGCAAGTCTTATTTGCTGCGCACGACCTCGTTGTAGATCGGCGCCTGCTCCAGGAAGCCGCGGTCGAGCATCCAGTCAACCTTTTCCTGAAATTCGCCGGCCTCATAGCTTTGCACGCCGACGAGTTCCGGCATCAGCCCGTTTTGGCGTTGTTCGGGAGAAAGGTCGCGCAACACCTGCTCGCGCGAGCGTTCGTCGTTCTCGCGCAGCCAGGCGATAGCGCGGTTGAGCGCGCGGCGCAGCTTCCCCGCGGTCTCCTCGTCGATGTCATTGCCGGCGACGATGCCGCCGCGCCAGCGCAGATCGGCGATCTTGCGCGCGCCTTTCGCCAGCGCCCGGCTGACCAGCGGCTCCATCAAAGCGGCGGCCTGCGTCGTTCCGTTCAACAGCGCTTCGAGCCGGTCATTGGCATGCACCAGCTTGATGTCCTCGAACGGCACGCCGGCCGCTTCGAGGACCTCGATTGCGGCGTAGAACGTGCCGGCGTGCCAGGTCACCGCGATCGGCACATTGCGCAATTCGCCGACCGATTGGATTTTGGAATCCTTGCCGACCATCAGCGCGCCGGTACGTACGGTGGTGTCGAGCCCGATGATCTTGCCGCCTCCGAGCGCCTGCACGCGCTCGATCGCGCCCCATTCGCAGACCGGATAGACTTCGAGCGCACCGCTCTGCAGCTGCGACTCCTTCCAGCGCTTGGAAAAATCTTCCACGCGTCCGGCTACGCCGTTCGGATTGTCCTCGAAATATTCGACGTTAAGGCCTTCGGCGGCGAAGAAGCCTTGCTCGACCGCGACCCGCCACGGTCGGTCGTGGGCGTTGCTGTCGCTCTGTAGCCGGATGGTTCGCGTCATAAAGCACTCCCTCATTTGCGCCGGATGCCTTGAGATCCGGAATTGGCAGGGAGGCTAAACAAAGGGCGGCGCCGATTCAACGTGCGCCGGCGCTCCGGTCTTCGTCGTGCGGCAAGGGCAAGGCATCGCGGCTCGCCTCGTCATAGCCGTAACGGTTCGAATAGAAGACCAGCGCCATCAGCCCGCAACCGAGCGCGACCGAGAACACGACGCCAAGCGCCATGGCGACATAGCCTGAGGTCGGCATGGCCGGACCTTCGGCCGACATCCATGTGTGGATCGCAAACCAGCTCGCCGCGACGAGCAGGCCGAGCAACGCGACGACGAGCGCGATCGTTCCGATCCTGGTGCCAAGCTTACTCATGGGCACGCCTCCGTCGCTTCCGACACGTAAAGTCAAATAGGTCTTCCGGCATGGCTTTGCCAGCGGCGTGGCTAAAACGGAATTCGCCAGTTCACGCGGTGTTTATCGCCGTATAATCGGGGCGGGGCTGCGCCCTTCACGTCTGCAGATCGTGCTTGATTGAACGACTTCGCCCAACAGGGCTCAACAAGGGGAGTGACAAATGTCCATTGCCGGGAACACATCAGGACAGATCGACAAATCGAGATTGATCTTTCCGGGGCTTGCGAGCCTCTACGAGTCCATCGCGCCCTATAGCTATTCCATCATCCGCTTCGTCGCCGGGGCGATCCTCGTCTATCACGGCTATGGCAAGCTGTTCGGCGGCAATATCCAGGGCGTGGCCGATCACGTGGTGACGCCGCTCGGCCTGCCGATGCCGCTCGGCTTCGCCTATTTCCTCGGCGTTCTCGAATGTTTCGGCGGCGCGGCGCTGGCCATCGGTTTATTGACCCGGCCGATCGCGCTGATGCTCACGGTCGAGTTCCTCATCATCACCTTCTGGCATTATCCCAACGGCTACAGCTTCTCGAGCCCGAAGGGTGGCTTCGAATATCCGCTGGTGCTGTTGATACTCTACGCGGCGATCTTCTTCCGCGGCGGCGGACGGCTGTCAGTCGATCGGATGCTCGGCAGAGAGTTTTGATCCCGGTATCGCCGAAGCATGGCGTTTTCGGCGATCCGCCCCGCTGATTTATATCGACCAAGCGAAAACGAGCGCAGTGCAGTGATGCAATGCGCTCGTTGAACTGTCGCGGCAGCGGCCACTAGGCCATCGCGGCTTTCAGGTTGGCGTCGATCTTGTCGAGGAAGCCGGTGGTGGTGAGCCACTTCTGATCCGGGCCGACCAAGAGCGCCAGGTCCTTGGTCATGAAGCCGGACTCGACGGTGCCGACGGTCACCTTCTCGAGCGTGGAAGCGAATTTCGCCAGTTCCGCATTGTTGTCGAGCTTGGCGCGATGGGCGAGGCCGCGCGTCCAGGCAAAGATCGAGGCGATCGAATTCGTCGAGGTCTCGCGGCCCTTCTGATGCTCGCGGTAATGCCGCGTGACTGTGCCGTGGGCGGCTTCGGCTTCAACCACTTTGCCGTCCGGCGTGGTCAGCACTGACGTCATCAGGCCGAGCGAGCCGTAGCCTTGCGCCACGGTGTCGGACTGCACGTCGCCGTCATAGTTCTTGCAAGCCCAGACATAGCCGCCCGACCATTTCAGGGCGGCAGCCACCATGTCGTCGATCAGCCGGTGCTCATAGGTGATCTTCTTCTCGGCGAACTTATCCTTGAACTCGCTGTCGAAGATTTCCTGGAAGATATCCTTGAAACGCCCGTCATAGACTTTGACGATGGTGTTCTTGGTCGAGAGATAGAGCGGATAGCCGCGGTTATAGGCGTAATTCATCGACGCGCGGGCGAAATCGCGGATCGAGTCGTCGAGATTGTACATCGCCATGGCGACGCCCGAGCCCGGGAACTGAAACACTTCGCGCTTGATCTCCTTGCCGTCATCGCCGACGAAAGTGAGATAAAGCTTGCCCTTGCCGGGCACCTTGAAATCGGTGGCGCGATACTGATCGCCATAGGCGTGGCGGCCGATAATGATCGGCTGCGTCCAGCCCGGCACCAGCCGCGGCACGTTCTTGCAGAGGATCGGCTCGCGGAAAATGACGCCGCCGAGGATGTTGCGGATGGTGCCGTTCGGCGAGCGATACATCTCGTGCAGATTGAATTCCTTCACGCGCGCTTCATCCGGCGTGATGGTGGCGCATTTTACCGCGACACCGACCTTCTTGGTGGCCTCGGCCGCATCGATGGTGATCTGGTCGCGCGTCTCGTCGCGCTTCTGCATGCCGAGATCGAAATACATCAGGTTGATGTCGAGATAGGGGTAGATCAGCTTGTCCTTGATGTATTGCCAGATGATCCGGGTCATCTCGTCCCCGTCCATCTCGACGATGGGGTTGGTCACCTTGATTTTCGCCATGGAGTTTCGATCCCGTTGGAGCGCGGTCGGTTGCAGGTTTGAATTGTCAGCGATCAGGCGCGCGCTCCGGCGACGCTACCCCTGCAGCTGCGACGGGCTCTATAGCAAGAATCAGGTCACGGCGAGAAGGGCGGCATTGCCGCCCGGAATGAGGACCCGCTCGACGAGCGAGTCATGTCTAGCGAGTCAGCCTCGGAAACGCCCGCTGCCGGATCTCCGCGTCAGAGTGTGGCGAGCGCGGCGTTCAGCGTGGCGCTCGGCCGCATCGCCGCCGATGTCTTGGCGGAATCGGGCAGATAGTAACCGCCGATATCGACCGGTTTGCCTTGCGCGCCGATCAGCTCGGCATTGATCTTGGCCTCGTTCTTGGCGAGCATCTCGGCCAGCGGTTTGAAGCGGGCTTGCAGTTCCGCGTCCTTGGTCTGCGCGGCCAGCGCCTGAGCCCAATACAAAGCGAGATAAAAATGGCTGCCGCGATTGTCGAGTTCGCCGACCCTGCGTGCCGGAGAACGGTTGAACTCGAGGATCTTGCCGATGGCCGTATCGAGCGTCTCGGCGAGAACCTGCGCTTTGGCGTTCTTGTAGGTCTGCGCCAGATGTTCGAGCGACGCGCCCAGCGCAAGAAACTCGCCGAGCGAATCCCAGCGCAGATAGTCCTCTTCCTGGAACTGCTCCACGTGCTTGGGCGCCGAGCCGCCGGCACCGGTCTCGAAAAGACCGCCGCCTGCCAATAGCGGAACGATCGACAGCATCTTGGCCGAGGTGCCGAGCTCCATGATCGGGAACAGATCAGTCAGATAATCGCGCAGCACGTTGCCGGTGACGGAGATCGTGTCCTGCCCCTTGCGGATGCGCTCGAGCGAAAACTTGATCGCTTCGACCGGCGGCAGAATGCGGATGTCGAGCCCCGCGGTGTCTTGATCCTTCAAGTATTTCTCGACCTTGGCGATGACCTGGGCGTCGTGCGCGCGCTTGGCGTCAAGCCAGAACACTGCCGGAGTGTTGGTGAGGCGCGCGCGCCGCACCCCGAGCTTGACCCAGTCCTGGATCGGCGCGTCCCTGAGCTCGCACATGCGGAAGATGTCGCCGGTCTCGACCGGACGCTCCAGCAGCACCTTGCCGTCATCGGCGACAACACGAACCGTGCCGCCCGCGGGAACTTCAAAGGTCTTGTCGTGCGAGCCGTATTCCTCGGCCTTTTGCGCCATCAAGCCCACGTTGGGAACAGAGCCCATGGTCTTGGGGTCGAACGCGCCGTGGGCCTTACAGTCTTCGATGACCGCCTGATACATCCGCGCGTAGGAGCGGTCCGGGATCGCGGCGAGGACGTCGTGCAGCTTGCCGTCCGGGCCCCACATACGGCCGGACTCGCGGATCATCGCCGGCATCGAAGCGTCGATGATCACGTCGCTGGGCACGTGCAGGCCTGTGATCCCCTTGTCGGAATTGACCATGGCGAGGCCCGGTCGTTTCGCGTACTCGGCCTTGATGTCGGCCTTGATCGCTGCTTTTTCAGCTTCCGGCAGCGTCTCGATCTTCGTCAGCAGATCGCCGAAGCCGTTGTTGAGATTGACGCCGAGACGTTTCAGCGTGGCGGCGTGCTTCTCGATCACGTCGGCGAAGTAAACGGAAACGGCATGGCCGAACACGATAGGATCGGCGATCTTCATCATGGTCGCCTTCACTTGCAGTGAGAACAGCACACCATCCTTCTTGGCGGCTTCGATCTGCTCGGCAAAGAAGGCGCGCAGCGCCTTGCGGCTCAGCACCGCCGCGTCGATGATCTCGCCGGCCTCGATCGGCGTCTTCGCCTTCAGCACCGTGACAGTGCCGTCGGCGCCGACAAGTTCGATGCGGGCATTGGTCGCTGCCGCGACGGTGGTCGAGATTTCCGAGCCGTAGTAATCGCCGCCCGACATGTACGCCACATGCGATTTGGAGTCGGCGCTCCAGGCGCCCATCTTGTGCGGATTGTTGCGGGCATATTGCTTCACGGCGCCAGCGGCGCGGCGGTCGGAATTGCCCTCGCGCAATATCGGATTGACGACGCTGCCGAACACCTTGGCATAGCGAGACTTGATGTCCTTCTCGGCTTCCGTCGTCGCGTTGTCCGGATAGTCCGGAACGTTGTAGCCCTTGCCTTGCAGTTCCTTGATCGCGGCCTTGAGCTGCGGGATTGAGGCGGAGATGTTGGGCAGTTTGATGATGTTGGCCTCGGGCCGCGTCGCGAGCTCGCCCAGTTCCGTGAGTTCGTCGTTAATTCGCTGCGCCGGGGTGAGTTTCTCGGGGAAGCTGGCGATGATGCGACCGGCCAGCGAGATGTCCTTCAACTTTATGGATACGCCCGCCGTGCCCACGAAAGCTTCGACGATCGGCAGTTCGGAATAGGTCGCGAGCGCCGGGGCTTCATCGACCTTCGTCCACATGATTTCGAGATCTGGCATGCTTGCACCTCTGGTCGCCGTGCTTGTTTGGGCCGACCGGAAACTGAACATTGGCGGGCGCGGTGGAATGGTTTCCCCCGCGGGCCCTTAAATGAATTGTTCTCGGCGCGGACATCGCCAACCGGGAATTCGACTGACGGGAGTTCGGCGCGCGCCCTATAGCATCCGCACTCCGTCGGTAAAAGCCTTGTCAGCAGGTGCGAGACAACCGCCGGTTCCGGCGGGAGCCGCCGGGTGTTTCGGCCGGATACGGTGCCGCCCGCTTGACGCAAGCGGCCGGCTTGGGCAGGGGCTGCGCGTTGAGGGCATTTGCCCGCCGAGGAGCACTGCATGCCGGGCGCCGGCACCGACAAGACCAAGCGCTGGGTCGAGACGCCCGGTCCGGTGGTGGTTCTGGTCGAGCCGCAGCTCGGCGAGAATATCGGGGCTGCCGCCCGTGCCATGGCCAATTTCGGCCTGTCGCGGCTGCGTCTGATCAAACCGCGGCAAAGCTGGCCGAACGAGAAGGCGCAGATGATGGCGGCCGGCGCCGACCGCATCCTCGACGGCGCCGAGCTCTACGACACGCTGGATCAAGCGATTGCCGATTGCAGCTTCGTTCTGGCAACGACCGCGCGCGCCCATGACCAGGCCAAGCCGGTCATCGGGCCGGCCGAGGCGGCGCGGCAGATCGCGCCGCGGGTCACAGCCGGCGAGACGGTCGCGATCGTGTTCGGCCGCGAGCGCAACGGGCTCGAGAACGACGAGGTCGCGCTGGCCGACCGCATCGTCACCTTGCCGGTCAACCCGGCTTTCGCTTCACTCAACTTGGCGCAAGCCATCGTCATCATCGCCTACGAATGGTTCAAGCTCTCAACGGCAGAGAAATTGCCATTCGGCATGCCCGATAAATCCGCGCCGGCGCCGAAGCAGCAATTGCTGGCTTTCTTTGCTGCGCTCGAACGCGAGCTGGAAAAAGTCGAATTCTTCCGTCCGCCCGACAAGCGCGAGACCATGCAGATCAATCTGCGCAACATTTTTTCGCGCATGCAGCCGACGCAGCAGGACATCCAGACACTGCATGGCGTGATCATGTCGATTGCGGAGGGCCGCAAAGGTCCGGCGCGCGGCGGCGTGCTCGACGGCGCGGAGGCCGAAATGCTGCGCGAGCTTCTGGCCGAGCACGGTTCGGGCCGCGTGCCGAAAGAGCGCGGCCCAGTGCGCGGGCTGGCGCGACTTCTTCGCCGCAATCCGACCGAGGCCGAGCGGATGTTGTGGCAGGCGCTCACCAACGATCGACGCTTCGCCGGCTGCGGTTTCAAGCGGCAGACGCCGATCGGTCAGCACATCTGCGACTTCGTATCGTTCCCGCTGCGTCTCGTCATCGAAATCACGCCGGCGGAAAACAGCGAGGCAATCGAAACCGCGCGCCGCGAGCGGCATGCCTGGCTTGCGGCGCACGACTATCGCATCGTCGAAGTGCTTGCCACGGCGATCGAGTCTGATATGCCAGCGGCCCTTGCGCGCATCGATGCAGCGATCGGCTGAATTAGAATTCTTTCAGTTCAAAAGAACGCCGCGCGCAAATCCTGCCGCATATCTGCTGCCGCGTATCAAGGTCCCAATCATGCAACTGCGAAACTCGACGTCGCGATACGGCGCGATCCCGCAAGCCGTACATTGGCTCACCGCTTTGTTTGTGGTCGCGGGATGGCTGCTCGGCCAGTTCGGCCACGATTTGCCGAAAGGCGGCGCGCGGGAGTTCGGCTTTCTCGTGCACATGACGCTTGGACAATGCGTGTTGGTTTTGCTCGTGGTGCGGCTCATCTGGCGGTTCGTCGATCGGCCGCCACCTGCAGAAGCAACGCCTTTCGGGAAACTGGTCGAGATCGCGGCAAAGCTCAGTCACTTCGCGCTGTATGCGCTTCTTGTTGTTGTGCCGTTTCTCGGCATCATCGTGCAGCTCAAGCGCGGTCACGATCTGCCGATCCTCGGTGTCTGGAATTTTACCTCGCCGTGGCCGGCCGATCGCGCTATCGCGAGGACGATGCTTGGGCTGCACGCGTATTTGGCGGATGCGCTGTTGATCCTGGCCGGCGTTCACGCTTGCGCCGCGATCATTCACCACCATGTGTGGCGCGATCGCACGCTGACGCGCATGCTGCCCGGCGCATCGTAGGCCGCTGCAAGTGACGCTCTAGCCTTTGATCACTTTCAGCGCCGCCGCGGCTCCCGCGCGCAGCATCGACAGGTCGCTCGAGACCGCGAGGAATTTCACGCCGCGCTTGGCGAGCGCGGCGGCGCGCTCGGCCGAATGACAATAGGCGCCGGGAATCTTCTTCGCCTTCTGTGCGCCGGCGATCATGGTGTCGAGATGACCTTCGACTTCCTTCGACAGCGGATCGACGGTCTTGCCGTCCGACAGCGCAATCGACAGGTCCGACGGGCCGAGAAAGAAGCCGTCGATGCCGGGCGTCGTGATGATCGCCTCGAAATTCTGCAGCGCCGCGCGGGTCTCGATCATCGCCAGCGTAACGATATTGTCGTTGGCTTCCCGCAGATAGACCGACTGGTCGGAGAGGCCGGCGAATGTCGTCGCGCGGTGCGGGCCCCAGCTGCGCTCGCCGGTCGGCGGAAACTTCGCCGCCGCGGCAAAGGCGCGGGCGTCGGCCGGCGTATTGATCATCGGCGCGATGATGCCTTCGGCGCCGAAATCGAGTGAGCGGCTCACCAAAGCGAAATCGTTGAGCGGAACCCGCACGATCGGCGCGGCGCCGCCCTGGCGCACCGCAGCTATGCCGTTGAGAATGCCGCCGGTGTCCCACAGGCCGTGCTGGCTTTCGATGGTGACCGCGGAAAAGCCGTCGCGCGCCAAGGTTTCGGCGACAATCGGATAGGGCAGGCCGCACCAGCCGGAATAGACCGTCTCTCCAGCGTGCAGCCGGTTGGCGAGCGTGAAATTGGCAATGGCCATGAATGTCTCCCTATCGCGACAATTTTTCTGTAATTCCGCCGTCGGAATTTGCGTGAGCCACCGGCGCGCTAGTGGCCGGCTTTGATGTCGGCGACGGCGCGCGCCAGCAACTCGTTCATTGTGCGCTCGATCTGGTGCGCGGATTGCGCGACGCCTTTGGCGTCGAAGTCCTTGCGGACCTTCTCCGCCACGTCGCCCTTCTTGTCGACATCGAGCATCACGACCGACAGCGCATAGCTGTCGGCCTCGGTGCCGGACATACCGAGCTTCTCGGCCGCCCATAGGCCCAGCATCTTGTTGCGGCGCGCGGTCGCCTTGAACCTGAGTGCCTCATCATGCGCGAATTGCTGTTCGAAGGCTTCTTCGCGCTTGTCGAATGTGGTCATGGCCTCGGGCCTTTGCGTGGAACGGGTTTGGAGACGGTTTTGCCGCATTGTAAACCAATTGCCGCCTTGCATAACGGGGGTAACCCGTCAAGGCAACCGGTCTGGCGCCCGCAGATGGTCGTTGCGATTGTGGGCGCGCGGGTCTATGCCGATTGTACTCCACGGCACCTTCGGCTAGCTTTTGTGTCGCGAAGGGCCGCTGAGTTGAGTCGCAAACTGTGTTGTGTCGCACCCTGTGCCGAGTTGCACACGGTCGACAGCGAGCCTGATACCGCCGCCGCGGACCTAACCTCTGAAATGGAGCCACGGCATCCCCATGGATTTTACAAAAACCCGGTACACTCCAATGAGCCGCCGTCGCCGCATCTATGAAGGCAAGGCGAAGGTCCTTTACGAGGGGCCCGAGCCTGGAACGCTGATCCAGCACTTCAAGGACGATGCGACCGCCTTCAATGCCAAAAAGCACGAGGTGATCGAAGGCAAGGGAGTCCTCAATAACCGGATCTCCGAATACGTCTTCCAGCACCTCAACGATATCGGCGTGCCGACGCACTTCATTCGCCGCCTCAATATGCGCGAGCAATTGATCCGCGAGGTCGAGATCATTCCGCTCGAAGTCGTCGTGCGCAATATCGCGGCGGGCTCGCTGTCGCAACGGCTCGGCATCGAGGAAGGCACGCAGCTGCCGCGCTCGATCATCGAGTTCTATTACAAGAACGATCAGCTCAACGATCCGATGGTGTCGGAAGAACACATCACCGCGTTCGGCTGGGCGACGCCGCAGGAGATCGACGACATCATGTCGCTCGCCATCCGCGTCAACGATTTCCTGTCCGGGCTGTTCCTCGGCGTCGGCATCCGTCTGGTCGACTTCAAGATGGAGACCGGACGCCTGTGGGAGAACGATCTGATGCGGATCGTCGTCGCCGACGAGATTTCGCCGGACTCCTGCCGGCTGTGGGATATCAAGTCGAACGAGAAGCTCGACAAGGACCGTTTCCGCCGCGATCTCGGCGGGCTCCTTGAAGCCTATACCGAGGTGGCGAAACGTCTTGGCATCATGAACGAGGGCGAACGGCCGCAAGGCACCGGGCCCATCCTGGTCAAGGGCTAGTTTTTAGCGAGTTGGGTTCGCGCGGGCGCACCAGATGCGGAACGACTTGACCATCGGCCTTGTCGTTCCGACCGCAAACCACGAGATCCCGCCGGAAGGGCCGGCGATGTATCCGGGCGTGCGCTTCATCGCGCGCTCGGCGCCTGTGCGCGACCTCACCCCGCAAGGCTACGATCCGGCCTGGAACGCCATCCTCCCTGCTGCCGATTATCTTGTCGCGCAAGGCGTCGACGCCATCATGGTGATCGGCACGTCGCTGACTTTCTATCGTGGCCCGCAGGCGCATCAGGATCTGCTTGAAGAATTGCGCCGCCGCACCGGGCTTCCGGTTTCGACCATGAGCCAGTCCGTTCTCGATGGGCTGCGCGAAGTCGGCGCCAAGCGGATCGCGGTGGCTACTGCTTATACCGATGTCGTGAACCGGCGCTTGCGAGAGCTTCTGGCCGCGGCCGATATCGATGTGCTGGCGCTGACCTGCTTCAACATCGTTGAATTCGCCGAGCCGCACAAAAAGACCGAGGCCGACATCATCACGCTGGCGCAAAGCGCCGCCGCGCAAGCGCCGGACGCCGATGCCATTCTGATCTCCTGCGGCGGATTGCGCACGCTGGGCGTAGCGCGGCCGCTCGAACAGGAATTCGGCATCCCCGTGGTGTCCTCGGCAACGGCGGCGTTCTGGGCGGCGATGCGGCTGGTCGGTGACAGCGGCTATCTCGGCGGCTACGGCCAACTGTTCGAAAGCGCGCGGCCGGACTTGCAGTGAGATCCGTCCGAACAGGCGCGGCATGTCTTGCTGGCATGTATTGCTCACATGTCTTGCTCGCATGTCTTGCTTCAGTCACCACTTTAAGTTTCAATTGTCGTGACGCTGGTCGGACGCCCATGAAAAAGGTTGCCTTTGCGACGTTGCTTTGGGCCGCTGCCTTCACACCGATTTTTGCCGGCTCCGTTGCTTTGGCCCAAACCGCAGGCGGCGACGCCACGAAAACGGCGCCACCGAGTGCGAGCTCGGCAAAGCCCGCGCCTGACGCCGCAAGCCCGACGACACCAGGCGCCGGCCCTTCGACGCCCGGCACTAATCCGGCAGCACCCGGCGCAAATCCAGCTCCCATCAGGCCCGGCGCCACGCGCGTCACGACGCCACTGCCGGATCCGGACAAATGGGAATCGCAAAAAACGGCGACGACGGCGCAACGCCTCTTCAAATGCAAGCCGCTGGCCTGTTCGGACGCTGAAACCGTCACCATGGTGTTTTCGCGGAGCCCGACGCGGCATCCCGATCCGCAGGCGCTCGACAAACTCGCCAAGATCGATCTGCCGAAAAGTATCCGTGCGGCGGACGCGGCGCACGAAATCCTTACCGATGGCGCCGACAAGGTCGACACGTTGACGTCCAAGACCACGACCTTGAAGACTTATCCGGCGGTTTTGAACGAGAGCAAATTCACGCGCGCCAATGTGCCAATCTATCTCGACACCGCCCTTATCTTCGCCGGTCCGGTTCTCATCCGCATTCAATCGGTCTCGAAGAACCGCGACCTGGCGCAAAAGTCGCTGAACGCGTTCGTCGACGTCATGAAGATCGAGGAAGGGCCGCCGCTCCCGCCTGGCGCATCGGAGCCCGCCAACCCGTTGCCTGCGATATCGGGCAAGGAAGAACAGCTCTGATCCGGTAGCAGCGTTCGTCGTCCGTCCTTGCGGCTCTGAAAAAGCCGTGGTGTGTTGGGGCGGCCGGAGGTTGCGGGAGCGCCGATTCATCCATATTGAAGGGGTGAATTTGCAGCGCTCAGCGCAAAGGCAGCCTTTGATGAAAGGCCGTATCCAATGAAAGCTAGAGTGACGGTCACGCTGAAATCGGGGATTTTGGACCCCCAGGGCAAGGCCATCGAGGCCGCGCTGAGGACGCTCGGCGTGAACGGGGTGGCGAGCGTGCGCCAGGGCAAGGTTTTCGAGATCGAGATCGAAAGCGGCGACCGGGCGCAGGCCGAAGCCGCGCTGAAAAACGCCGCCGAGAAGCTGCTCGCCAATACCGTCATCGAGAATTATCGGATCGACGTTAGCGGATGAATGGAGCCGGCCCGGCCGGTCTGGACCAAGATGAAATCAGCCGTCGTCGTCTTCCCCGGCATCAATCGCGAGCGCGACATGGCGCGCGCGCTGCGGCTTGTCTCCGGCAAAGAGCCGGCGATGGTCTGGCATGCCGACACGGCGCTCCCGGCGGGCACCGATCTCGTCGTCATCCCCGGCGGCTTCTCCTACGGCGATTATTTGCGTTGCGGCGCCATTGCCGCGCGCGCGCCGATCATGGATGCGGTGCGCGCCTTTGCACAAAAGGGCGGGGTCGTGCTCGCGATCTGCAACGGTTTTCAGATCGCCTGCGAGGCCGGATTGCTGCCGGGCGTGCTGATGCGCAACGCGCAGCTGCGCTTCATCTGCCGCGATGTTTATCTGCGCGTCGAGCGTTCCGATACGCCGTTCACGCGCGGCTATAATGCCGGCCAGGTGATCCGCGTCCCGGTTGCTCACGGCGAAGGCAATTACATCGCCGATGGCGAAACCATCGCGCGGCTCGAAGGCGAGGGCAGGGTGCTGTTCCGCTATTCGTCGCCCGACGGCATCGTCGATCCGAACTGGAATCACAACGGCGCCATGAACGGCATCGCCGGCATCATCAATGAGCGCGGCAATGTGCTCGGCATGATGCCGCATCCGGAAAATCACGTTGAGCCCGCAATGGGCCGCACCGACGGCCGCGGTCTGTTCGCGGGACTGGTGGATCATTTCAGGCTGGCGGCATGACTCTTAACCCGCGTCGTCATGCCCGGCCATAGTCGTCTAAAAAGACGGCGTCGCTTCGCTCGCCTATTGCGCCGGGCATCCACGTCTTTACATACTGAAAATCGGGCGTGGATGGCCGGCATACGCTGGGCCACGACGGATGAAATTAATGTGTGAGCGGACTAGAACAATCTCGTGATCTCCAACGAACCTGCCATCACCCCTGAATTGATCGCGCAACACGGCCTCAAGCCGGACGAGTATGAGCGCATCCTCAAACTCATCGGCCGGGTGCCGAGCTTCACCGAGCTCGGCATTTTCTCGGCGATGTGGAACGAGCATTGCTCCTACAAGTCCTCGCGCATCCATCTGCGCACGCTGCCGACCAAGGCGCCCTGGGTGATCCAGGGGCCGGGCGAGAATGCCGGCGTCATCGATATCGGCGACGGGCTCGCCGTCGTCTTCAAGATGGAGAGCCACAACCACCCGAGCTATATCGAGCCCTATCAGGGTGCGGCGACCGGCGTCGGCGGCATTTTGCGCGACGTCTTCACCATGGGCGCGCGTCCGATCGCCTGTCTCAATGCGCTGTCGTTCGGCGATCCCAACAATCCGAAAACCCGCTCGCTGGTGTCCGGCGTCGTCGCCGGCATCGGCGGCTATGGCAATTCCTTCGGCGTGCCGACGGTCGGCGGCGAGGTGCGATTTCATCGCCGCTACGACGGCAACATCCTGGTCAATGCCATGGCGGTTGGCATCGCCGAGAAGGACAAGATTTTCTATTCGGCGGCCTCCGGCGTCGGCATGCCGATTGTCTATCTCGGCTCCAAGACCGGCCGCGACGGCATCCACGGCGCTACCATGGCCTCGGCCGAGTTCGGCGCCGATGCCGAGGAGAAGCGGCCGACAGTGCAGGTCGGCGATCCGTTCTCGGAAAAGCTCCTGCTCGAAGCCTGCCTCGAAATCATGGCCAAGGGCTGCGTCATCGCCATTCAGGATATGGGCGCGGCAGGTCTCACGTGTTCCGCCGTCGAGATGGGCGCCAAAGGCGATCTCGGCGTCACGCTCGATCTCGACACGGTGCCGTGCCGCGAAACCGGCATGAGCGCTTACGAGATGATGCTGTCGGAGAGCCAGGAGCGCATGCTCATGGTGCTCAAGCCGGAGAAGGAGAAAGAAGCCGAAGCCATCTTCCGCAAATGGGGCTTGGACTTCGCCATTGTCGGCGAGACGACGCCGACCAAGCGCTTTGTCGTCCGCCACGCCGACGCGGTCATGGCTGACCTGCCGATCAAGGAGCTCGGCGACGAAGCGCCGCTCTACGATCGCCCGCATACGGACGGCGCAAGGCTTGCGGTGATCGACGCGGCGTCGATCAAGCCGCCGATGAGCACCGCCGATGCTCTGGCGAAGCTGATCGGCTCGCCGGATCTCTGCTCCAAGCGCTGGGTCTGGGAGCAATACGACCATGTCATTCTTGGTAACACGGTGCAGCGTCCGGGCGGCGACGCCGCGGTGGTGCGCATCAATGAGGGGCCGAAGGCTTTGGCGCTGACATCGGACGTGACGCCGCGCTATTGCGAGGCCGATCCGTTCGAAGGCGGCAAGCAGGCGGTGGCCGAGGCCTTTCGCAATATTTCCGCTGTCGGTGGCAAGCCGCTCGCCGTCACCGACAATCTGAATTTCGGCAATCCGGAGCGGCCCGAGATCATGGCGCAGCTCGTCGGCTGCATCCGCGGCATCGGCGAAGCCTGCAGAGCGCTGTCGTTCCCGGTCGTGTCCGGCAATGTGTCGCTCTATAACGAGACCAAGGTTGCCGGGGAAGATTTGGGCCGCGCCATTCTGCCGACGCCGACCATCGGCGGCGTCGGGGTGCTCGACGAATTCACCAAGTCCATGACGCTCGCCTTCGCCGCCGAAGGCGAAGCGATCATGCTGATCGGGCAGACGCGCGGCTGGCTTGGCCAGTCGATCTATCTGCGCGATATTTGCGGCCGCGAAGAGGGCGCGCCGCCGCCGGTCGATCTTGCCGCCGAGCTTCGTCACGCTGAGTTCGTGCGCGGTCTGATCCGCGACGGCCTGGTGTCGGCGGCGCATGACGTGTCCGATGGCGGTCTGTTGGTCGCGCTCGCAGAAATGGCGATGGCGTCGAATGTCGGCGCTGTTCTGGAAGCGCCGGCGGCAATGCCCGCACATGCCTTCTGGTTCGGTGAGGATCAGGCGCGCTATGTGGTTACGGCGCGGAATTCCGAACCGATCGCGCAACGCGCCATGGAAGCTGGCGTGCCCTTCATGCGGCTCGGCGCCACCGGCGGCCGCGTTGTTGCGGTCGCGGGCGAGCGGCCGCTGCCGGTCGACGAGCTCAAATCAAGCTTCGAGACCTGGCTGCCGACCTATATGGCGAGCAAGGCGTAGCCACCAAGTTCGTCGCTAGAGCGGGATAATGTTTCGTTGAACACGAACCCGCTCTAGCTTTTTGATTGAGCATGATCTTTCGGAAAACCGGTTTCCACTTTTCCGGATCATGCTCTAGTAATTTCTGAACGGGTTCTTGACGACGCCCGTTGTCGCCTTTGTAAATGATTCAGTCAGGCTCTTTGTCTGTTCGCCGAAGGCCTGAAATTGTTTCTGCATATATTCGGTCTGAATGCGAAGGGCATCCTGAAGGTCTTTCGCTTGACTGAGGCTTTGCACGAACTTCTGAGCCTCGGCGATATTTTCTTCGGTGAAGCTCTTCATTTTTTCAGTCAGCTCGGTGTTGCCCAACGGATAAGATGAAAATGCCTTCTGAACAAAATCAAAGTACTGTTCCATTGCGCCACGCGTTTGGTTCATGGTCTGCTCTACAGCGCGCTCCGCATTTTCATTGAAGTTTGCCAAGGTCGTCTCCTGCCCGGGGTTTGATGAGAGCTATCAATATCCCTGTGCAGCTCGTCCGCATAGTGCTCGTTATTGGGGGTGGGCGGAAACCGAGAGTTGGAGCAGTCGCAGCAGCTTTATGACCCATTGCTGAAGCTGAACCCGGATCGCAATCTTGGCACATTCAAAGGCAAGTGATGCAGGAGGGCAGGATGGCGGTTCCAAGCGGTACGGAAGCGGCGCGCGCCTTCATTCCGGCAAAGGACTTCGACTCAAGCAAAGCCTTCTACGAAGCGCTTGGTTTCAAGAAACTGCTCGACGGTGATGTCGCCATCTTCGGCGTGGGCGCAAGTGCTCTTATCTTGCAGCGATATTATAAAAAAGAATGGGCCGAAAACTGCATGATGCAGATGATGGTCGACAACCTCGACGCATGGTGGGAGCGTATCGAGGCTCTGGATTTGCCGAAGATGTTCGGTGTTCGACCGCCGAAGGCGCCAGCCATGCAGCCTTGGGGACTGCGCGTCGGTTACGTTTGGGACCCGTCCGGCGTGCTTTGGCATGTCGCTGAGCGCCGCAAAAATACACCTGCGGATTTATGACTCCACGCCCGGGCTCACCGCGTCGCGCGCGCGAGCGCCTGATAGCATTCCAGTGACAATTGCGGCGCGTGATCGGCAAGGCACGACAGAATGCGCCCGCCGCCGATCGGGGTGCCGCTGCACAGCGACTGCTGTTCGGCGCGGCATACTGAGAGGATGGCCAGAGCGTCCCGCGGCCGCATCGGCGGAATCGGCCCGAGCGGGGCGACAGCGGGCACCGGCGCGCTCGCGGCAGGCGGTGCAGATGCCGCTGCCGGCGAACTGCCAGCGCCTGCGCCGCCAATAGCCGCCACCGCGCTGCGGCACGCGCTCGACAGTTTCGCCGCATTGCTCTTGAGGCACTGCAGCGCCTCGGCACCGCCCGGCTGAACACCTGCGCAATTCGCCATGAAGTCGGAGCGGCAGGCGGCGCGGATCGCCGATTTTTGTGCTTCGGTTGGCGGCGCCGCCGGCGCTGCGGAAGCTGCGGCCGGCGCGGCGGCCGGAGCCGGTTCGCGCACTGCCGTCGATTTCTTGCTCGGCGCCGTTGCCGCCGGCTTCTTGTCAGGCGCTTGCGCTGTCGGCGGCGCTGAGCCTTGGACCGCAGCTTGGCACGCCGGCGACAGATCGGCTGCGTTCGATTGCAGGCACAGCAGAAGCTCGGGATTGTCCGGCTTGATCCACGAGCAATGCGTCATGAAGTCGTTGAGCGTGCAGGATTGCCGCACCGCTTTGAGCTGAGCGTCCTGAGTCTCTGCCGATTTGGGCGCGGGCTCGGCCGGCGATGCCGCCGCGGGCTTTGGCGCGGCTGGCTCGGCGGCAGCGGGGGCCGAAGTGGCCGGAGCCTGTGCAGCGGGAGCGGGAGCGGTTGCGGGCGCTTGCTGCGCCGGGACAACGGCGCTCACGGCAGCGTTACAGGCGGACGACAATTTCGCCTGATTCCGCAGCAAGCATTCCAGCGCTTCTTTGCCGCCGGGCGTGACGCTCGAACAATTGGCCATGAAGTCGGAGCGGCACGAGGCGCGGATCGCGTCGCGCTGCGCTTGCGTCGGCTGTTGCGCCAATGCCGGATCCAGGCTGACGGCGACAAGCGCGCTCGCAAGTAAAACCGGCCGGAACATGAAATCCTCCCTTACCCGCAAGCCTTGTATCCGCAAGTCTTGTAACCTTAAGTCTTGGCGGCAGAACATGCATCGCACGATGGCCGTCGTCCAGGAGAACGCGACGCCGGACATGCCCTTCCATGCCCTTGCCACCTCGACCTATTCTGCTAAGCCAAGACGACGATCGGGAGGACGACGCTCGCCGGGAGGGTGTCAGCGAGGAGATGCGCTATGCCCATGGCGGCCAATGATATCGAGCGCTTGATCCGGACGCGCATTCCGGATGCCGAGGTGACGATCCGCGATCTCGCCGGCGACGGCGATCACTATGCCGCGACCGTCATCGCCGAATCCTTCCGCGGCAAATCGCGCGTCCAGCAGCACCAGATCGTCTATGACGCGCTCAAGGCCGAAATGGGCGGCAAGCTGCATGCGCTGGCATTGCAGACCGGCATCCCGGAGCGGTGAGGGCGGCTTACTCATTCTCCCGCGGCGCTTCGCCCTGAAACGTCCTTCCGCTTGAGCTTGTCCCCACAGGACGCCCGTTATCGGCTGATTTTACGCTCGATTTTGGCCGCGATTTTCAGCCATTTGGGTTTTGCGAAGCTTTTGCGGTACATATATTGCAAGGCTTCAGGGCGAGATTCGACGTGGGGAAACCCGCGGCGGCAACAGGGATAAACCGCGATGTCAGGTACCGGTGGAGCAATCGACCAATTCATCGATAACGAAGTCAAGAGCAGCGACGTGGTGCTCTTCATGAAGGGCACGCCGCAATTTCCGATGTGCGGCTTTTCCGGCCAGGTGGTGCAGATTCTCGATTACTTGGGCGTCCCCTATAAGGGGCTTAATGTGCTCGAGAACGACGATCTGCGCGGCGGCATCAAGAACTATTCGAATTGGCCGACGATCCCGCAGCTTTACGTGAAGGGCGAATTCGTCGGCGGCTGCGATATTATCCGTGAAATGTTCCAGGCCGGCGAGCTGCAGTCCTTGCTCAAGGACAAGGGCATCGCGGTGAAGGAAAGCGCGGCTTAAGGCCACCGTTCGGCTGCTTCGCAATTCCAAATACGAAGAGCCCGGAATCCATATTCACTTTCGGCGCAGATTCCTTTTCAGAAGATGGCACCGTCGGTGAGTATGGATTCCGGGCTCGCTGTTTTCAGCGATGCGGAAGAGTAGTGACCGCTACCGCGAGTAATATTCGACGACGAGATGCGGCTCCATGACGACCGGGTAGGGCACGTCGGCCGGGCTCGGCACGCGCGCCAGTTTCGCCGTCTGCTTGGAGTGATCGACCTCGATATAGTCGGGCACGTCGCGCTCGCCGAGCGCATTGGCCTCGAGCACGAGCCCAAGCTGCTTCGACTTCTCGCGGACCTCGATCTCGTCGCCGACCTTGACCTTGTAGCTCGCGACGGTGACCCGCTTGCCGTTCACCTTGATGTGGCCGTGACTGATGAATTGGCGCGCGGCGAAAACCGTCGGCACCAGTTTGGCGCGATAGATCACGGTGTCGAGCCGGCGCTCCAGCAGGCCGATCATGTTGGCGCCGGTGTCGCCCTTGAGGCGGCGCGCCTCGTCATAGATGCCGTGGAATTGACGTTCCGACAGGTTGGCGTAGTAGCCCTTGAGCTTCTGCTTGGCGCGCAATTGCACGCCATAGTCCGACAGCTTGCCCTTGCGGCGCTGGCCGTGCTGGCCGGGGCCATATTCGCGTTTGTTCACGGGCGACTTCGGGCGGCCCCAGATATTCTGGCCCATCCGACGGTCGATCTTGTACTTCGCCTGGTGGCGCTTGGTCATTCGCGTCCTCGTTGATGTAAGTAATGTTTGAGGATCGCGCCCTCCTACTGTTCCAGGATTTTGCCCGGAACCGACAGGTCTGCGGCCGAAGCGCCGGCTCAAACCACGGGTCGCGAAACACTTACGCGGGCGTTTCCGCCCGCGCAGTGAGCGGCTTTTAGGGAAAAAGGCCGTTGCTGTCAAACGGCGTGTGGCCGGGCCGTGGACGATGCGGCCTAGGCCGTGGCCAAATGCTTCGCCCGCATGGGCTTCAGCACGGCAATGGCCAGTATCGCCGTCACGGCATCGAGCACCGCCACCACGATGAAAACGGCGGTCCAGCTTCCGGTTTGCTGCTTCAGGAAGGCCGCCGCAGGCCCGGCGAGAATCGAGCCGACGCCTTGGGCGATATAGAGGAAGCCGTAATTGGTCGCCGCATATTTCGGCCCGAACGTGTCGGTCAGCGTCGAGGGAAACAGCGAGAAGATTTCGCCCCAGCCGAAGAACACCAGGCCGCTCAGAACCACAAATAAGGCTGGCTGGTTGATATAGGCGAACAGGACCAGGATGGCGGCGCATTCGAGCGAGAAGGCGAGCGTCATTGTGGCCTCGCGGCCGATATGGTCCGACACCCAGCCAAAGAACGGCCGGGTCAATCCGTTGGTGACGCGCGACAGCGTCAGCGACAGCGGCAGCGCCGCCATGCCGAACACCAGCATATTGGCGA
The DNA here is from genome assembly GCA_035483735.1 of Xanthobacteraceae bacterium. Lineage (GTDB taxonomy): Bacteria > Pseudomonadota > Alphaproteobacteria > Rhizobiales > Xanthobacteraceae > BOG-931. Next base: position 26,822 of record DATHPQ010000093.1, read on the forward strand.
CGCCGAAATCCTTGGCGAAGGGTCCGACATTGAAGACGACCATGAGGCCCGAGGTCGACATCATGCTCATCATGATGAAGAGCAGATAGAAAACCGGGCTTTTCAGCATTTCGCGCGGAGAATAACTGCGGCGCGACTGTGCAACGGCGGGGGCCGGCGCCGCGCTCGCGACCTGATAACCGTCGGGCGGCGTGCGCAGCCATTGCGCGGCGAGGACGCCGATGACGGCCTGGATCACGCCCCAAACGATAAAGGTCTGCGCATAACCCGAGCTCTTGATCATGCTGTCGATCGGGAAACTCGTGAAGAAAGCGCCGAAGCCGTAACCGGCGGCGGCAAGGCCGGTGGCGAGCCCGCGCCGGTCCGGAAACCAGCGCACCATGAGCCCGATAATGCCGACATAGATGATGCCGGTGCCGAATCCGCCGAGCACGCCATAGGTGAAATAGAGCGCCCACAGATTATCGACGTAGGCGGAGAGGACCCAGCTGGCGCCGGACAACAGCGCGCCCAAGGAGATCAGCAAGCGCGGGCCGAAGCGATCGACCAGATAGGCCTGAAACGGCGAGAACCAGGTTTGCAAAATGACCAGCAGCGAAATGGTCCATTGCAGCTCGGCCAAAGACGTGCCCAGTTTCTGATTGAGCGGGCCGGTGAACAGCGTCCACACATATTGTGGGCTCGAGATCGCCATCATGGCGATAACGCCGAGCACAAGCTGGCTCCAGCGGTTCGAAAGCGACGCCGTGCTTTCGGTCGTGATGGCGACTGTCATGGATCTTACTCCCCAGTTACTTCCCGCAGAAAAATCCTGCTCCCCGCAGAAAATCCGACAGGCTTCGATCGATTCGGAAGCGATCAATCAAAACCGACCCGGCTTTATTTGAACCCCGATCTTTTCAGATAAGTCCCGTCGCTATCAAGCCTGCGGTTGATGGCACGCACAGGTGCTTTCGGGGTGTAGGGTCGCAGGAACCGGATTGGAGTAAAGCCGATAATCGGGGCAGAAGCTGATCTGAGAATAGGCAGCGTTCAGTGCGCGGCGGATTTTTTGGTTTCGCTCAAAGCAATGCCAAAATGCCGCAGCGCTTTTTCCGGTGTCCGGCCGGAGGTGAAAAAGGCATGCGTCGAACCGGCGCCTTCTGCAGGCTCTTCATCGCCCAGAAGATTGACGACGCGCCGCGCGATGGCCGGCGCCGGATCCAGAAAGTTCACCGGCCACGGGCTGAGCTTTTGCAGCCGCGCGAGCAGCAGCGGGTAATGCGTGCAGGCCAGCACAACCGTGTCGGTGCGCGCGCCATCGTCGCGAAAGCACGGCGCGATCTCCTCGCGCAGTTCGTCGTCGCTTGCCGGCGTGCCGGACAGTTCGGCTTCGGCCAAGGCGGCAAGCTCTTTGGCGCCGACCAGCGTCACTTCGCAATCCTGCGCATAGTCGCGAATGAGCGCGCGGGTATATTCGCGCTTCACCGTCGCCTCGGTGCCGAGCACCGAGACGCGCCGGGTGCGCGACGAGGCGCAGGCCGGCTTGATGGCCGGCACGGTGCCGACAAAGGGCAGCGTGAAGGTCTTGCGCAGGTCCGGCAGCACGATCGTTGATGCGGTGTTGCAGGCGATGACGATCAGATCTGGCCGGTGCGTTTCGATGAGGTCGCCGATCAGGCCGACGACGCGTTCGACCAGCGCGGACGCCGTCAGGGCGCCGTAGGGGAAAGCCGCATCATCGGCGACGTAGAGGAAATCGGCGTCCGGGCGCACAGCGGCAATCTCACGATAAACCGTGAGGCCACCCAACCCGGAATCGAAAACCAGGATCGATTTACGTGTCGCCACTTTAAGCCCTCATGGCGTGACACATGCCATGAGCTGTTAGGGCTCCGCAATCGCGGATATCAGGCCGGGCCGCAGGTTAGGCCGAAAGTCAGGCCGTGAGACTTTCGACCAGCCGCGGCCCTTCCTTAGGGGTGGCGCTGATTTGTTCCTGCTGCTTAGGGCGATCGAGCACCGGCGTGACGAGCCCGCTCACCGCGGTGAAGGTGAGAATGAGGATCACCGCGAGATTGCCGTCATGGAATTTGGCGAAGGCCACGGCGCCCATCAGATAGGACCAGAACGGAAAGGCGATGGTCGAGACCACTGCGTTGGTGATCCAGGCGTCGCCGTCCTCGCGCACATACCAGCAGAACACCGGCGTGAAGATGAGGCCGGCGATCAGCGCCAGGACCGCGATCGACGTCACGGAGAATCCCGCCATGGTCGCGTTGTCGCCGCCGGCGATCATCGCCTGCGAGAGAATGGCGTTCACCAGCATCGAGAAGCCGAGGACTTCGGCCGGAACATATTTCACCGTACGCAGCAGATAATCGTCGCCGGGCACCGCCTCGGCCGTGGGCCTCGTCCGCGCCTGGGTCTGAAACATGCCGCCGAAATCGCCACCGCCGGTTTGCGCCGGTTCGGCGCCCGGCAAAGTCGGCTTGCGCACCAGGCGCCCCATGATCGTCTCCCGTCAAAAATCTGCTTTTGCTAGCGAAAGCCTATGTCAGGCGGGCGAGTCGAACAAGCGACAGTTCCCCGCCTGTTGACGATATTTGTTTCCGAAAATGCCTGCGGATGGAGCCGGCGGGGCGTCAGGCGCGGCCGAACACGCGTTTGAAGATCGTGTCGACATGGGCGAAATGGAAATCGAGATCGAAATTGGCGGCGAGCTCGTCCTCGCTCAGATATTTGCGCACGTCCGGATCGGCCTTGAGGAAGGCGAGGAAATCGCCTTCGCCGGCCCAGACCCGCATGGCGTTGCGCTGCACCAGGCGATAGGCGTCTTCGCGTGCGGCGCCCTTCTGCGTCAGCGCCAACAGCACGCGCTGCGAATGCACAAGCCCACCGAGAAGGTCGAGATTCTTTTTCATGGTCTCGGGATAGACGACGAGCTTGTCGATCACGCCGGAGAGGCGGGCGAGCGCAAAATCGAGCGTCACGGTGGCGTCCGGCCCGATCATGCGCTCGACCGACGAGTGTGAGATATCGCGCTCGTGCCACAGCGCGACATTCTCCAAAGCCGGCGTCACATAGGCGCGCACCATGCGCGCGAGCCCGACGAGATTTTCCGACAGCACCGGATTGCGCTTATGCGGCATTGCCGAGGAGCCTTTTTGCCCGGCGGAGAAGTACTCCTCGGCTTCCAGCACTTCGGTGCGCTGCAGATGACGGATCTCGATGGCAAGACGCTCGACCGACGATGCGACGACGCCAAGCGTTGCGAAATACATGGCGTGACGGTCGCGCGGAATGACCTGCGTCGAGACCGGCTCGACGGTGAGCCCCATCTTTTCCGCGACATAGGCTTCGACGCGCGGATCGACCTGGGCGAAAGTGCCGACCGCGCCGGATATCGCGCAGGTGGCAACTTCCTTGCGCGCCATCTCCAAGCGCGCTTTGGCGCGGGAGAATTCGGCGAAGGCGACCGCGAGCTTGAGCCCGAACGTGGTCGGCTCGGCATGGATGCCGTGCGAGCGGCCGATCGTCGGCGTCAATTTATATTCGCGCGCGCGCCGTTCCAGCGCCGTGAGCAGCGTCGCGACGTCGGCGATGAGAATGTCGGCCGCGCGCACCAGCTGCACATTCAGGCAAGTGTCAAGCACGTCCGACGAGGTCATGCCCTGATGAACGAAACGCGCTTCGGGCCCGACGATTTCAGCCAAGTGCGTGAGAAAGGCGATGACATCGTGCTTGGCCTCGCGCTCGATCTCGTCGATGCGGTCGATGTCGAATTCGGCGATTTTGCCCTTGTCCCAGATCTTCTTCGCCGCTTCCTTCGGGATCATGCCGAGCGCGGCCATGGCGTCGGCGGCATAAGCCTCGATCTCGAACCAGATGCGAAAGCGCGTCTGCGGCGTCCAGATCGCCGACATCTGCGGACGGGAATAGCGCAGAATGGTCACGCCGCTTCTCCCCGCGCCAGCGCGGCGGCACTGCGGATGGCTGAGATATTGGTGCGATAAGACTCCGGCGTGCGGTCTTTGAACACGGCGGAGCCGGCGACGAAAGCGTTGGCGCCGGCGCGCGCAGCTTCGGGCGCGATCTCCGGCGTGATGCCGCCGTCGATCTCGATGTCGATCGGGCGGCCGCCGGCGAGGTCGCGGATCATGGCGCGCAGATTGCGCACTTTCTCGAGCGATTCGGGAATGAATTTCTGGCCGCCGAAGCCGGGATTGACCGACATGACGAGCAGGAGATCAACCATGCCGATCACCGGCTCGATGCTGACTTCGGGCGTGCCGGGATTGAGCGTGACGCCGACCTTCTTGCCCAGCGCGCGGACCGCCTGCAGCGAGCGGTGGATATGCGGGCCTGATTCGACATGCACGGTGATGATGTCGGCGCCGGCCTTGGCGAAGGCTTCGAGATAAGGATCGCACGGCGCGATCATCAGATGCACATCGAGCGGCTTCTTGGTGTAGGGCCGGATCGCTTTGACGATGTCCGGGCCGATCGAAATGTTCGGTACGAAATGGCCGTCCATGACGTCGACATGGATCCAGTCGGCGCCGGCCTGATCCACGGCGCGAACTTCCTCGCCGAGCTTGGCGAAATCGGCAGCGAGGATCGAGGGAGCGATGATGAGCGGGCGCGTCATGTCCTGGTCCAGAACAGCCGTTGCCGTTCGCCTAACACGCGGCACGGGCGCTGCGCAAACCACGCTGTTATTAACCGGCCAAACGGCGCAGAGCAGCCGCGGAGCCCCGGCAAGACTTGCCGGGCGGCGGCAAATTCGCGCTTCGGTGCGTCGGTGCTGAATTCAAAAAGATTATTTTTTTCAGCGCCTTAGCTGGCGGCCCGGCGCTTGCATCGCGGGTTCCGGCGGAAACGTCGCCGCCAGCGCCGCGAGCGGCGTGTCGCGTATCACGGAGTAGGCCATGTCAGCGTCAATTAATTCAACGAGCAATCCCTACGCTTATCTGCAGTCGCTCTGGCAGCAGGATTCGCAAGCCAGTAGCACGTCCACGCAGTCCAATCCGTTGTCGGCGCTGTTCGCGGCGCTCGGCCAAGGAAGTGGCAGCAGTTCATCGTCGTCCTCGACCGGCTCATCCGGCTCAACCGGTTCAACCGCATCATCGGCCGGCGGACCGCAATTCGGCCCGCAGATCCTGCAGGCGCTGTTCTCGCTGCAAGCCAATGCCGCGGGTGGGCAAACGTCCGGCACGCCGGCCGGCAGTCTCGACGACTCCAGCGACTCCAGCGATTCAAGCGATGCGAGCGGCTCGACGCAGCAGGCGCAGCAAGGCGGGGGCCACCATCACCATCACGGCGGTGGCGGCGGGATCGAGAGCCTTCTGCAAATGCTGAATGCGTCGACCAGCGGCGCCACCACCCAGACCGCGGCGAACAGCAACGGCTCCTCGACCACCACCATCGATTACAGCGACGGTTCGAGTATTTCGATGACCACGGCGCCGGGCGGCACGTCGTCGTCGAACACATCGAGCGGTACCGGTACATCGGATAATTCCTCGACCGCCGGCACCGCGAACGTCGCCGGGAATAATCTCCTCGAACAATTGATCCAGATGCAGGCGCAATTGCTCAACACCACGACGCCGCAGAGCATCGCCACGGCCTAGCCGGTCACAAAATTCCATTCCGACCTTGATTGTGGCCGGAAAGAACAGAGATATCAGTGCGCGTCCCGATCGCGTGAGACCGGGGCGCGGGCTCGGCATTTTGCATATCGCTTCGGATATCGCTCCCTGCCGCCGGGTCTTGTTGTCCGGCGGTGGAGGCTGGTGTGGCACGTACCGATGTCATTGTCTTGGGAGCCGGCATCGTCGGCACGTCGATCGCGACCTGTCTCGCCAAGAAGGGCCTTGCCGTCGCGCTGATCGACCGCGGCAGACCGGGCGAGGCGACGTCTTACGGCAATTCCGGCATCATCGAAGGCAATACGATCTTTCCGGCGGCGTTTCCGTCGGACTGGGGCGAACTGCTTCGCATCGCGCTCAAGCGCTCACCGCTTGCCAATTATCACCTCACGTTCCTGCCGCAGGTCGCGCCGTGGCTTTTGGCCTTCCGCGCCGCCTCGCAGCCTGAGCGCCTGATCGAAACCGCGCAGCTGATGCGGCCGCTGATGGCGCAGGCGGTGGCGGAGCACGAAACGCTTGCCGCGGAAGCAGGCGCCGCGCGCTATCTGCGCCGCACCGGCTGGCTCAAGCTTTACCGGACCGACACGTCCTTCGCCGGCGTCGCGGGCGAGCTCGAACTCGCGGCGAAATTTTCCATCGCCAATGTGCCGCTCGATGCCGATGCGGCGCTTGCGCTCGAACCGTCGCTGGCGCCGGTGTTTCGTCACGCCGTGCATTGGACCGGCGCGGTGAGCGTCAGCAATCCGCTGGCGCTGACCCGCGCCTATGCCGCGCGCTTCGCCGCGCTCGGCGGATTGAGCTTCAGCGGCGATGCGCGCACGCTTCACCGCAACGGCGCGAACTGGCGCGTCGACACGTCCGCCGGCGCGCTCGATGCCGGCAATGTCGTGGTCGCGCTTGGGCCGTGGATGAAAGACCTGCTCGATCCGCTCGGCGTGAAATTGCCGCTCGCCGTCAAGCGCGGCTATCACCGCCATTTCCGGGCCCGAGGTAATGGCGGACAAGACAATGCCGCGCTGAGCCGTCCGGTGCTCGATGCCGACAACGGTTATGTGCTGGCGCCGATGGAGCAGGGCATCAGGCTCACCACCGGCGCGGAATTCGCCGCCCGCGACGCCAAGCCGACGCCGGTGCAATTCGACCGCTTGATGCCGGCTGCGCGCGAATTGTTTCCGCTGGGTGAGCCGGTCGAAACGCAGCCGTGGATGGGCGCGCGTCCGTGCTTTGCCGATTCACGTCCGGTCATCGGCCCAGCACCTGGGCAGAGCGCGATGTGGCTTGCCGGTGGCCACGGCCATTGGGGATTGACGCTCGGAGCGGTGACTGGACGGCTGGTCACCGAAATGATCACCGGCGCGACGCCGTTCTGCGATCCGAAG